>CBDUJZ010000011.1:0-64085 GCA_965367675.1 uncultured Myxococcales bacterium
GCGGGGATGTCGGCGGTGATATCGGACCCACCGTCCTCACTGAAGACGTCATCGAAGCCGACGTCGAGCACATCATCGAGCGGATCGTCGCTCGACTGCGCGTCGGAATCCCGTTGCGAGGGCGCACTGTTTGAGGAGGCGTTATTGGAGGAGGCATTGTCGCGGTGGTCGTTCGCCGCCAACACCGCCGGCAAGTCGCCCGACTGCGTGATTCGTAGCTGTGCTTCTCGTCGCGCGAGCCCATCCGAGCCGCTCAGCACATCATCTACCGCGAGGCCCGCTGCCGGCATTCCGAACGCCGTCATGCGGACCGCGTTGCCCGGTGGGTCGCGACGCACCCTTACCGGCTCCGTCGGCACCACCCGCGTCGACGCCGCCGGGTCCTCAGCGACGGGCTCCGGGCGCGGCGTCTCCGCGCGCACGTCGATGCCTCCGAGGTCATCAAAGTCGTCCGGCAGGTCCCAGTCGAGGTCGCCCAAGTCCAGGTCGTTCTTCGACTGACCATCCGTCGGCGTCTCTCGCAGTCCAGCCTGCGCGTAAGGCGGAATCGAGTCGTGCGGCGACGAATCGGTGGCCGAGGGCTCGATCGGGAACGCGGTAGCAGACTCAGAACCGAGCTTGGTGGTCGCCCCTGAGAGCAGCCCGTCGTCACCGCCGTCCGTGAACGCAGACGCCCCGCTACCGGACGCGCTGGCGCCCGACACACGGGGTTCGATGGAACCACCGACGTTCGCCTTCGGGTCGAAGCCGAGCATCGTCTTTGCGTTCTTCTCTTTCGTCACGACAGGTTAGTCTAACGCACGTGGCGTCCGGGCGTGATTACACGGCACGCGCCAACTCGCACACCCTCCGACACTTGTACCACGGTTGCAAGGATCCGCAGTCAGACCAGCCTACCCCAAATCAGGCCCCAGATGCGAGCGATCCGCTGAACTCCGCGCCGGCAGCCCCAACGCCGGCGCAGCCCCCGCCGGAAGTACCTCGAACCAGCGCCCCTCAGCATCCGTGTGCCACACGACGCGCACACAGCCGCGCACGCGCGCAGCGGCGCTCATCAACCGCCGGTCCGAGGCGTTGCCCTCGACCACCAAGTGCACGTGCGACACCTTGGCCAGCGCACGAACGAGCGGCACACGGTCGTGCGGCAGCGGCCACACCACCAGCGCCGCCGCCGTCCGCTGCGTGTCCGCGAGTCCCACCTCCGTGGCATCCAGCCACACCGTCACAGGCCTCCGCGGGGCGCCTCCGAACCCACGCATCGCTGCGTGCAACCAGCCCGCAAGCCGCTCCTCCAACGTCTGCGGCGCGCCGGTCTCTGCCGGAATTTCCTGTGCTTCGCGAGTCTTCTGCCTGTCATCTCGATTTTCCATGCAACCGTGGTCGGACCAAACCGACCGACGTCGACGATGATCCTCGATTCGCCCCGTGGTAGGCTCGCAAAGTCTGCTCCCCCGTGCCGATGCGAACGTCCCCCCGAACCGCTCGAACCGAAGCCGAACGCCAACCGCCCGCGAGCGAGGCGCGAGAAGACGCTCCACGTCAACATCGACACCTCCCACGCCACCGGTGGGGCCACACGTTCACCCGCCTCGCCACCGCGATGGCTGCGGCGCTCGGCCTCAGCAGCGCGCCAAGCCCAGCAGCGGCGCAGGACGACACGCCGCCGGTCCTGCACGAGTTCTTCGACTACACCTCAATCCCTTCGCCCAACTCGACCGGGGCGCTCCCGCTGCTCCCCGCCCCCGGGCGACAAGAAACACAGCCCGGCGACACTCCATCGCCCGCCGCTGAGGACGCCAGCCTCGTCCTCACTTCCGGCGGCCCGATCGCCAGCGCCAGCTTCGCCGACCCCGCGCTCGGCGGCCTCCTTAATGGCCCCGCGACGCCCGAGGGCGACGTCACGCTCGACGACACCACCGAGGCCGAGGGCATGCTGCGGTACCAAACGGTGTTCGAGCCGTCGGTGGTGCCCTGGAAACGCGGGAGCGCACGCAATGACGTTGGCCGCGCCGCCGGACAAATCTCCATCGGCGTCCGGCCCGGACCGACCACCCCGGTGTCCATCGGCGGCAGCGCGCCCGACGGCTTCGAGCGGTTCACAGGCCGGCTCCAACTGATCGCGCGTGCCGGCGAGCCCATCCCCATCCCATCCGTCGCGCCCGACATGCGCATCCACGCCGTGAGCACCGTACCGCCGGCCTCGGCGACCGTCCTCCGCGACTCCGCGGACAACTACGCCATCACCCTCGATGGCGACGGCGCGTTCGACGTCACCCTGCAAGTCTCCGCCAGCCGCAGCTACTTCGGCGGTCCACTGCCCGCGTCCGGCGCCTCCCCCGGACCGCCGCGCGTCGACGCGAACATCGTCGCTGCAGCCGCCCCCGTGATCGCCGCGATCGGCGTGCCAACCGGGGCCTCAGAGCTCGAAATCGTCCGGGCGCTCACCGCGTGGTTCCGCGCCTTCGAGCCAGGAACACTCCCGCCGCCGCCGCCAGACACCGGGCTGTATCAACACGTAGCCCTCACCCAACTCGGCGTCTGCCGCCATCGCGCCCAGGCCTTCGTGATCACCGCCGCCGCGCTCGGCGTCGTCGCCCGCTACGTTCACAACGAGGCCCACGCGTTCGTCGAAGTGCGCCTCACCGGGTTCGGGTGGCGACGCATCGACCTCGGCGGTGCGGCCGATGGACTCGAGGCCCTCGGGGACGCCGTCACACCCCACGTGCCCGGCGAAGATGGGTTCGACGCCGCAGACGCGGAATCCCCCTACGAGAACCGATCCGCCGGGACGGACGACGCGACAGCGAACTCGGACGACACGCCCACGTCCGGAGACGTCTCCGATCCTGCTGGCGCGACGAGCGATACGCCGGGCTCCGAAGGTGCACAAACCGAGCCCGGAACCCACGGAAGTGCGCCGCCTGGAACAAACGGCGCGGAGCCTGGAACCAACGGCGGCGCGGCTCCCACAGCGGCAGCCGAACCCACCGGCCCGCGCAGCGTCTCCGTGCTCGCGCTCTCCGTACAAGCGGGTCGCACCTACCGCGGCGAAACCGTGCGCGTGAGCGGAGTGCTGACCGACATCGACCGCGTACCGCTAACCGACCGTCCGGTTCGGTTCCTGCTGGAAGACGACATCGAAGAGTCGATTGAAATCGGTGTGTTAGAGACCGACGAGGCCGGCCGATTCGCCGGCGACATCGCCCTACCGTCCACCCTTGAGGCCGGACGCTGGAGCCTGCGCGCGCGCTACGACGGCGACCCTACAACCGGACCCGCGGAGGCAGAGTGACGCTCGGTGTTGGTGACGTGGTCGACGGACGGTTTCGACTCGAGGAGTGCGTCGGTAGCGGCGGATACGGCGACGTGTTTCGAGCCACCCAAATCAGCCTCGAACGCACCGTCGCGATCAAGCTCGTCCACGCGCACCTCGCCAACCGGGTCGATGTCGCCAAGCGGTTCCGGCGCGAGGCCCTGCTCACCAGCAAGCTCGACCATCGAAACGCCGTCCGCGTCCTCGACTTCGGAGACCACGAGGGCACGCTCTACATCGCCATGGAGTTTGCGCCCGGCGTGACCCTCAAACAAGCACTCGCAGCCGGCCCGTGCACGCCCGAGAGAACACGGCGTCTGGGCCTGCAAATCGCCGGTGCGCTCTCCGCCGCGCACGCGATTGAGCTGATGCATCGGGACCTCAAACCCAGCAACGTGCTGCTGGTGGGCGAAGGCGAGAGTGAACGCGCGGTGGTCATCGATTTCGGCCTCGTCAAAGCATTCTTCGACGACGCCGACGCCACCATGATCACGCAGACCGACGTGATGATCGGCACGCCCACTTACATGAGCCCCGAGACCGTCAAGGGCGTGCCCCAAGACGGCCGCGCCGACCTGTTCTCGCTCGGCGTTTTGCTCCACGAGATGCTCACGGGGCGTCGACCCTATAAGGGGACCACGCCGCTCGAAGCCGCCATGGCGCGCCTCACTCAACCGGCCGAGCCGCTGCCCGACACCGTGCCAGGCTACCTGCGCGCGCTGGTCGAGGGGCTGCTGCAGATCGAACCGCGCGACCGACCGCAGACGGCCGAACGTGTGGTCGAGCTGCTCAAAGAGCGCCGCGTGTTCGCATCATCGGACGCCGCCGCAGAGGCGCCGACCGTGCTGCTCGGACGGGACGGCGAGACGCCGACCGTATTGCTTGCCCGCGACTCCAACAGCGCGACCGGCCCCGGCCTGGAGCGCGACCCCGCGCGCGCCCATGCGCTCCACTCCGACGCGACGGTCGCCCCCTCGCGCGGGCCCGTCCTCGCCCCGACGCTTCCGGCTGCCCTACCGGCCCGCTCCGCTCAAGACGCTGCGCCCGCGCAACGCGGACCGGTCGAGCTGGCGCCGACCAGCGGCGTTCGCAGCACCCGATACGCCCCCTCTCCCAACGCCACGTTCTCCTGGCGCGCGTTCGCGGTCGCGATCGCAGCCCTCGCCACCCTACTCGCGCTCGTGTTCATCGCGCCGTGGCAGCAGCCCGAGGTGCCGGCAGAGACCCCACAAGAACAACCGGCCGCGGTCAGCCCAACCGCCACGCCTCCGACCGCAACCCTCAACGCACCCGAGCCGCCCGGAGCCAACACGGAAACGCCCAGCGGCACTGCAGCGACGACGGCGGCGGAACCTAACGAAGGCTCAAGCGCTGAATCGGGCGCCGCTGCGACCGGCCCGATCGTGGGCGCAGCCGCCGAGCCTGGCGCGGAACCGGATGCGGCACCATCGAACGAGCCCGCCGTCGCCCCATCGACCGAGCCCGCCGCCGACGCAACCGGCAGTGAAGCCGCGCCCGCCGAACCCGAGGAACGCCCCCGCACCTCACGGCGTCCACGGGGCACCGGAACCATGACGATCAACGCGGACCCCTATGGCCTCGTGTTCATCGATGGCGAGCGAATCGGAGATTCCCCCGTTGTACGCGTCGAAGTGGCCGCCGGGACCCACGACGTGTTAATTCAATACCTAGATCAATCACGCGAAGAGCGGGTGACTGTGCGGGCCGACGAGCACACCACCGTCACCCACCGCTTTCGCTAATAGTCGGGCAGATGCGCCGCGAACTTTCCAACCAACTGCAGACCGCCTTCGAGAACGGCCGGTTCCAAGATGTACTCCAGTTAGCCGGGCGCCAACTCCACGAAGGAGAGAGCGCGCTGCCGGCCGTCGAGATCGCCACCATCCACCGCTGGCGCGGCCTGTCCGCCCACGAACTCGGCGATCACGAAGTCGCCACCCGCAGTCTCACCTTCGCCTTCCGGTGGGACACCACCGACCGACGCGTCGGCATCGCGCTCGGCCGACTGCTGCTCGAGCGCGGCGACGACTCCGCAGCGTGGGACGTGCTCGAGAACGTGCTCGCGCACCACGCCGAGTCGCTCACGCCCCGCGCCTGCGCCGGACTCGCGTTCTTGCTCGCCCGCTCGTACGCCCGCAGCGGAAACCCGCTCGCCGCCCGCCGACACCTGGAGGCCATCAGCGGCGAACTGCATCGTGTGCCACACGCCGAGTCCCTGCTCGCCGACGTGTGGTCCACCACCGGCGACCGCGCCCGGGCGATCGCGCTGCGCCGACGACTGATCGAATCGGCCACCGATCCCTCCACCCGCGCCCAGCTGGTGCTGCGCCTGGCCGAAGACCTCAAGCACGCCGGCGAAGACCTGGACGCGGCCGACCTTCTAGAATCGACCGCCGCCGCGCTCAACCCGCTGCTGGACGACGACCCGAGCGCCGTCGATCGTTTCGAGGACCAAGTTCGCCTGCTCACAGAGGCCGAGAGCTGGACCGCGCTGCATGAGGCCTACGAACGCATGACCGGCCGCATCGGCGACAGCGTCGACGACAACACGCACGCCAAACTCGCCCTGCTCTGGCGCAAGATGGGCGACGTCTCCGACGCTCGGCTCGGCCTGTCCGAGCGCGCGCAGGAAGAATACGCCACCGCCGAACGGCACCGAATTCACGCCGAAAACCCGGTGTACCGCCCCACCGGCACGCACGACGTCGTCGTACCCATCGACGAGCTCTGGCAGAACGTCCTCGCCGATCCGCAGAACCTCGACCACGCCAGAACGTACGGAAACGCGCTGCTCAACCGCGGCGACCGACACTACGGCAACACCGTGCTGAGCGTCGTCGCCGCGCTCGATGACACCGCCGAGAGCTGGGACCGCGACGAAGTGACCGCCGTCGCGTGGGGCGCCGAGCGCTTCCGCGAGCAACTCACCGACGAGCTGCGCACCTTGTATATGCGCCCCCCCGAGCGACGCGCCGCCCTAGACGCCGTCTTTCACGTGGGCTGCCGTGTCGCCGGCCACCTGTTCGTCGGGTCCGATGGCGCCACCCGCGACGCGCGCAACCGCATCCACAGCAACGAGCCGCGGCCCGTCGTCCGGTTGTTCGAAGAGATCAGCGCTGACCTCGGATACACCGCGCCCCCCACCCTGTACGCCTCCCGCGAGCCGACCGGCTTACGAAGCGGCGGCACACTCGCGCCGTCGTTCCTCATCGGCGAAGACGTGATGCAGGCGGCGGGAGAGCCCTCGCTCCGGTTCCGCATCGGCCAGCTGCTCACCATGGGCCTGCCCCGCTTCTTCCTCGCCGCCTCCATGACGCCGGCCCAGCTCGCGGACATCGCGTTCGCCCTGACCGGCATCCACCTCGACGGCCATCAGATCACCGACCCGCAGCGCGTGTCTCGGGTGCAGGCGATCGTCAAAGAAGGCATGTCCGACCGGTGGCAAAGCGCCCTGGACGAAGCGACGGATCGCCTCTCGACCGGCCCAGCGCCCTCGATCCACGAGTGGCTACGCTGGGTCTCTGTCGAGGCCGCGCGTACCGGACTGCTCTGCGCCGGCCGGGCCCCCGCAGCCCTGGAGGCCGCCACACGCTATCCCGCGCTCGCCGAGGCGCAGGATCCCCAGCAACGGCGCTGGGAACTGGGCATCTACGCGATGTCCCCGGAGTTCGAACGCCTCAAGCGTGAACTCGGTCTGTCGCGGTAGCCAAGTCCACGGCCTGCCAAGATCGCAGCGCCTTTGACGCCCCGCACCCATTCGACGTATCATTCCGCTAGCTCTCTCACGCAGCCCAGCATGTCGCAGGTTCGAATCGAATGCCCGAAGTGCAACACACGTGGGAAGCTCGACTCTAAGTCGCTCCCACAGCCCGGCGCGAACATTCGCTGCCCGGCGTGTCGCTCCGTTTTCTTCGTCAGCGCACCAAGCCCCGGTGACGACGCGAAGACAAACGCGCCCGGTCCAGGGAACCTCCCTGACGCGGCCACCACCCGCTCGCCGGTAGACATCAAGTCGACGCCGATCCCGAGACGGTCCCGCGCGATCTCGCCGGTGCCTTCCCGGCCCAGCCGCGCGCAGCCACCCGTGACCAGCGGACCTCGGATCCCCGCGCCGACCAGCGCCGGAGTCGACCCGCTCGACATCTCCACACCCGGCTTCATGTCCGGGCAAAACGCGTTCCACACGACCGGCTCGAATCCCGAGCTGCCCACGAACAACGCGTCACCGGCCGCCTCTAACCCTGGCACCGGGGCGGCCAAGATGCCGCCGATCCGACGGAAGACCGTTCCGCCGCTTCAACCCGTTACCGCGCAGCCAGCCGCTTCGAGCCCGTCGCCCAGCCCCTCGCCGAGCCGCGAGCCCAGCCCCTCTTCCAGCACATTCGGAGACGGCGGCGGCCTGCTGGACGACGCGAGCCTCTCATCCGAAGACCTGACGCAAGTTCGCCCGGGCACCGCCCCGCTCGGACGCGCGAGCATGGACTCCCACGCGATCTCGGCCGTCGGACGCGCGCGCAGCCAATCATCGCTCGGACAATCCTCACGCGGCCAGTCCACGGTCGGGCGTCCCGCGCCTGAACAGTCGTCTCTCGGTAAGTCCTCCCCCGGCAAGTCCTCCCCCGGTCAGTCCGGGCTCGGTCAGTCCGGCCTCGGCCTCTCGTCGCCTGGCCTCTCGTCGCCTGGTAATTCCGCGCTCGGCCGCGCGCCGCGCCCCAGCAGCGCCCCGCCGACCGCAAGAGGAGAGGCGTCCCCGCTAAGCGTATCGTCTCTCGGAACCCGCGGCGCCGTCCTCCCCCCAGGCGCCGACTCCGGCTCGAGCGACCAAGTCGCCATCGGCGAGATCAGCGACATCGGATTCCCCGCAGACCTGCGGATGTCCGACGTGCACCCCGCCGTCGGTCGCCCCGACACCCTCGACATCGACCTCGAGCCCATCGAGGACGACGCCTCCGGAGCCTCCGAGCGCTCGCTCTCGGACCAAGCCTCCGTAGAGCAGCTTGAGATCAACCGACGGCGGCGAGGCAAACTCACCGGCGCCCACGCGCCAGCGCCCGAGCGAAACTCCGTCCGCCGCTCCGTCGTCCGCGGCTCCACTGCCGGCAACCCGCCAGTGTCTGCGTCAGCGTCCGGACCGGCAACCACCGAGCCAGCGCCGAGCATCCGCTGGAAGGTCCGCACCAGCTCCGGCATGGTGTACGACTTCCCCGACACCGGCAGCCTGACCCATTGGCTGAGCTCGCGCACCACGCTCGACGACCTCGACGTCTCCTCCGACGCCGGCGCCACCTTCACCCCCGTGAGCGCGCACGCGACGTTCAGCGGCGTGAAGGCCCACGGCTACCGCACCGCCGCCGTGCGCGTCCCCGTCTCCGTGCGCTCGCACTCCGGCAGCGGCCTGCTGCAACTGCCGACCCGCGGAAACAGCGGCGCCATCCCGCGCGTCAACGACAGCGGAAGCACCTCCGGGGTCACAACGCTCACCGCTGGCTCTGGGGTCCACACGGTCTCGCCCGGCTCCGGCGCCTCCGCACCCACCGCCGAATCCGGCAGCGATCCAGCCGTCGAAGAATCCCCCGCCGAACCGCGCGCGACCCGCAAGCGAACCAAAGAACAAAAGAAGGCCAAGTCCTCGTTCTTCGGACGCGCCTCCAGCACGTCGAAAAAGGCCAAGAAGCCCAAGAAGTCGACCAAGGCCAAGAAGAAGACCAAGCGCACGTCGCGCGACAAGTCCTCCGTCTCCCAAAACTCGAAGCTCGGCCTGCTCGTATTCCTGCTCGTCGTCGTCAGCGCCATCGCCGGCGGCTACTTCAAGCTCACCGCAGCACCGTCCATCCCGAACACCCCCGCCGGACGCCAGTTCGCCTGGGCCCTCGGTGCCATGAACGGCGGCGTCAACGGCATCAACGAGGCCGAGATCATCGAGCACTTCGCCCCCAGCGCGCTCGAAGTGGTCGAGCCCGGCGTCATCCTCCGCGAGCTCCGCTTCTGGTACGACCGGAACCCCGGCTACATCTACAACGGCACGCTGCACGGACGGACGCCCACACGCTTGGAAGGCCGCGTCTCCACGGTCGCTCAAGACCACGGCATCATCACCGTCGGCGTCGAACCCGACCCGCCGCACCGTATCATCGAGTTCCACGTGCGCGGTGCACCGCAGCCGAACAATCCCACGTCCTACGACATGGAATTCTAGCGCCACAGCGCACGCCACCCCGGGGAGCAGACCAGGGCCGTTTGACACGGCTGAACGCCCCCCCTAGAACGCGCTCAGCCATCCCCCGACCGCCCCGCCACCCCGAAGTTCATCATGATTCGAACCAGCCGAATCCGCGGCCTCGCCGCAGCCGCCATCGCGCTCACAGCATTCGCCTGCGGTGAAGACTCCGAACCCGAGTGCGGCGTTGGCGAAGCCTGCCCCTGCACCACCCGCTTCGACTGCCCGGACCCAATCCTTGAGCAGTGCTCGGCCACGTTCGGCGAAGACGGAACCTGCCAGCCCGCCACCGACGCCGACGTCAGCCAAGACGTGACCGCCGATGTGGCCGATGACGCCGCCGACACCACCGAAGATGCCGCCGATGTCGGAACCGACGCGCCCGCCGAGGAAGTCGGAGAGGACGTCGTGGACGGCGACACGGTCGAAGAAACGTCTGAGGATGTGACCGACGCAGCGGACGCGGATGTCCTCGAAGATACCGCGGCAGACATCGCCGAGGACACGGCCGAGGACACCGACACGGCCGACGTCCCCGTCGTCCCCGTGTTCGACCGCACCGCCTACCAAGGCTGGGTCGCCTACCAAACCTTCGCAGGCCTGGACCGCGTGCACCTGCTGTCCGGAAACGGCAGCCAAGGCCCGTTCCTCGCGCCCATCGACGTGGCCGCCAGCGTGGCCCGCACGCCGTCGTTCTCCCCCGACGGCACCCGCGTCGCCTACGTGTACGCGAGCGACGCCGGCACCTCGATCCGCGTCGCGACGCTCGCCGATGGCACCACCGAAGACCTCTTCCAAGGCGACTACACCGCGCTGCGATTCCCCGAGTGGTCCCCGGACGGCACCCGCATCGTGTTCAGCGCGCAGGACGCCGCCAACCCCGACGTCTGGAACAACATCGTCGCCGCGGTCTCCACCGGATTCACGACCCCGCTGAGCAACCTCGACGTGGACGACATCGGCGAGCGATTCGTCTCGCCCGCATCGTGGTCCGCCGACGGCACGCAACTGTACTACATCGCCGGCGTCCCCCCGGACGTCGCGGGCGGCATCCCCGGCTCGTCCGACGTGTGGCGCATCAACGCCGACGGCACGGAGGCCACCGCCCTGACCACCGACGCCAACCCCGTCAGCCTGCGCGTCGCCGTGCGTGACGACGGCGCCGAGATCCTGTTCGACACGACGCAGCCGATGCGCATGGGCATCAGCGCCCTGCCCCCCGCCGACGGCATCGCGCTCGACGCGATGATCCCCGTCGGAATCGCCGGCACCGACGCGAACTGCGACTACGTTGGCCTGTCCAACCAACTGGTGTGCGAGCGCCTGCAGACCCCCGGACTGGCCAACTGCGTGCAAGGCGACTCCGACTGCGACCCCGACATCTGCATCGTCGACCTCAGCTCGGCCGCCACGATCCTCAACCTGACCCGGACGCCGGGCGTGCGCGAAACCCGCCCCGCCGTCACCGCGCAGCCGTTCAGCGAGCTGCCCCTGGCCGGGTTCGAAGACGCGCCGTAACCACGGCTCACACATGAACGGGCCGGTGCGTGCGCCGGCCCGTTCATGTTTTTGCGCCGCGGCACTCGCTTCTGCCACCGCGCCGCTCTATCGTGACACACCCCCCGAGGAGCATCATGGCCGTCCATTGGATCGCGTTTCACATCACAGATCGCTGCCAGCTTAACTGCGACCACTGCCTTCGCGATCCCGGCAAACACGCCAAGGACATCGACGTCGCGCTCGTGGACCGCGTGCTCGGCGAAGCGCGCCGCGTGTACGATCCCCAAGAGGTCGCCATTACCGGTGGCGAACCCACCCTGCACCCGCAGTTCTACGACATCGTCGATTCCGCGGTTCGGCACGGATACACGTGGCACATCGTCTCCAACGGCGAACGATTCCCGCAGGTGCTCGCCAAGCTCGACGAAGACCCGCGACGCCTCGCCGCCGCGAACTCCATCTCCTTCTCGCTCGACGGCGCCAAGGAAGCGACCCACGACGCCATCCGGGGCGCCGGCTCCTATAAGACGGTCATGGCGGCCGTCAGCCTGGCCGTCATGCGCGACATCCCCGTGGTGTTGCAGATGACCCCAAACCGGCGCAACGTAGACGAGATTGAGGAGTTCGCGTTCCTCGCCGCGCAGCTCGGCGCCGCCCGCGTTATGTACAGCGCGCTGCAGTCCACCGGCACCCTGCTCGACTGGAGTCTGTACCTGCCGTTCTCCACGCACGAGCGCATCCTGCACCGTATCCGAAGGCTCGACGCGGTGCTGTCGATCCCCGTGAGCGCCGACGACGGCTTCCAGGTCGACCAGCCGTTCTTCATGTGCGACGCCCTCTCGAACGAGACCCTGCACATCGACCCCGACGGCAACCTCAACCTGTGCTGCCGCTACTCCGGAGTCCCCGCCGGTGGCGACAACGCGGCAGCGCTCGCGAACCTCAACGAGGTATCGCTGGCCGAAGCTCACCAGCAGATGATCCAAGCCTCCGCAGCCACCATGATCGCGCGCTCGAAAGCGCTGTCAGAGGGGCTTGAGACGCAGTGGGATCGCAACCCCTGCAACCACTGCTTCAAGTCCCACGGCAAGCCGCACTGGTCCGACGCCGGCCCGGTGGGCCCCAAAGCGAACCGCGAACGCTGGCGCGGCGCATGGACGCCCGACGAGCAGAAGGTCAAAGAAGCCGAAGCGCGGCGCGCGGAGATCCTCGACGCCGCGGAGACCAAAGGCTCCCGTTGAGCCGGCTGGCTGACGCCCGGACCATCGCTCGCATCCTCGCAACACGTGTTCGAATTGAACGCCTGCTGCGCGACCTCCCGCTCGACGATTGCGTGCGTGCGCTCGACGTCCCCGCGCCGCCGGCGCGCGCAACGCAGAGCGTCGACCCCGACGAACTGGCGCGCATCGCCAAGTGGACCGGACGACTTCTGCGGAACCGACAGCGGCCGCGGACAACCTGTCTGCACCGCGCGCTCACACGCTTCGCGCTGCTCCGCCGAGCAGGCGCCAGTCCGCGGGTAATCCTCGGGGTTGGCACCGGCGCGCTCGAAGGGCATGCTTGGGTCGAACTGTACGACGCCCCGTGGCTGGAATCGGACCTCTCCGGTCTGGCCGCCACCTTCGAATACCCTCCCCGGGCTTCCGATTCATGAGCTCCCCCCAGCTGCGCGCCAGCGACCGTGTCATCTTCACGCCCCTCGTAGACGGGACCGGCGTGTTGCTCGACCTGGACACGAAGTTCTACTTCACACTCAACCCCACGGGCGTCGAGGTGTGGGCGGCGCTGTCCGAAGGCGCACAAGATGTGGACGCCCTCGTAGACCGAGTAACCTCCAAGTTCGCCGTCGACGCCGACACCGCTCGGGCAGACATCACCGAGCTGCTTCGCACCCTGCAAGACGAGTCCCTACTCAGCGCAGCGTAGCGAGATGCCCCGCGCACCGGACCTCACTAAGCTGACGCCCCAACCCCACCCTTCCTGAGCGAAGTCGAAGGACAGAGCGAAGTCGAAGGACAGAGCGAAGTCGAAGGACAGGTTTCAACCCCACTGCGCACCGTACCTCACAAAGTTGGCGTCTCCACACCCTTCCTGAGCGAAGTCGAAGGACAGGCTCCAACCCGCACACTGCACCTCACGAAGCTTGCGCCCCAACCCCACCCGTCCTCAGCGAAGTCGTTGGCGCCCCTTCCTCAGCGAAGTCGTTGCCCCCACCCTTCCTGAGCGAAGTCGAAGGACAGGCTTCAACCCGCACCGCCCAGCGCACCGTACCTCACAAAGTTGGCGTCTCCCCACCCTTCCTGAGCGAAGTCGAAGGACAGGCTCCAACCCGCACCGCGTCCCGAGCGACGCAGCCCGGACGGACCATCGGTCGATCGCAACACCAATCACGTCTAACCGTTCAGCCCTCTAGAACGTCGCGTCGAACCAGCGGCCCAGCGCCTTCGCCGGCGCCAGCGGGTCCTCGAGCCCATCGCGGCCCAGGTACAGCGCCACCGGATGGCAGTGCCCCATCAACGCACCCAGCGCGCTGAGCTGGTCCTGCTGGCGGCCCAGTTCATCGGCCACGATCATCGCAGACGCTTGCAGCAACGGCCCGAGCGCCGTCACCGGATCGACCGATTCGGCCCGCGTGATCGGCGTATCCACAATCTGCGGCATCAACACGAGCTTCGGCACCACAGAGCCACGAATTCGGCGCTCCGGAATCACCGCCTCCAGCGACACATCCACGCGCTGCTCGCGCCGGACCACCGTCGCACGGCCATGTCGAGTGATCTCGGGAAACAACGCCGCCGTGGCCGGACGAAGGTGGAACCGACGGGCCACCCCCCAGCACTCCACGCCCGCCGGGGACGGTCGGAACAACGCCAGGTCGTCGCCCGCCCAGCTGCCGCCAGACGCGATGAGCGACAGCGCCGTCGTCGTCTTTCCCGCGTGCCCCTGCCCCACCACCAACGTCGGGAGCTCCCGCCACGTGACCACCGCGCCGTGCATGTGGAACACGCCTGCGTAACGGGCCGCGATCGCCAACATGCCCGGCGCGCCGTGGGTCGCGAACGGCGAGCCAGGTACCAGCGAGTCCGGGTGAAGTTCAAACACGATGTGCCCATCCCGCGACACCACCGCGCGCGAGGTACCATCAGCGAGCGTGATGCCAGCCGGATGCACGAACGCGCGCACACGCCCGAAGAAGAACGCCTCCGGGCCGGCCGGTTCCGCGATCCGCTCGGTGATCATGCGCGTCTCGACCGTCAGCACTGGGCGATCTTCCGGCGACGCGATGACGCCGTCCGCAAGCAACGGCGCAAACAGCGCGCCGCTCGTGGCCGGGTCCCAAAGCACCGCGAAGGGACCAAATTCGGAGTATTGAGTCATCCGTAGAACGGTCGAAGGAGCCAACGCAGCGTCGCGAGTCGATGCACATACAGCAGCGGAAGCCGCGGGTCGTCCACATCGACGCCGTATGACGCCGCCACGAACGACCGGTCCGGCCACACCTTTCGAAGCACACGCCGAGGGTCGCGCGCCAAATCGCGCCGGACTCGGCCCACCACGTCCCGCGACTCCCACGCCACCTCGACCGCGACGCGCACCCGCTCCGTCGGCAGCAGGCACACCCCGGCCGCCGGCGATTGCGTCCGGGCGAGCGCCAGGAACAAACGCGAGACGCGCGACGACACCGGATGGCACAGCGGCGTCGCCTCCGACCAGACCGCCCGCCCAAACCGCGCCTCGAACGCCGCCATGTCCGCCACGTGCCGGGCCACATAACTCGGCCGCGCCTGGTGATGCACCACCACGTGGTCGCAAATCTGCGCCAACAACGCCGGCGGGCGCGGCACACGCAGGGACGTGCCAGCGAGGGTGTCACAGTGCGGCGACAGCGCCTCAAAATCCGACAACAGCGCGTCCGGAACCACGTCGTGTAGGTCGATCGGGACGCCGAACGGCGACCAAAGCGTCGGCGCCGAGTGTCCGCCGGCGCGAACCTCCTGCTCGGCCACCGCCCGCCCGTCGACCGCAGGCCGCGCCGCGCTGTCAGCGACCGAGTACCCCGCCTCCAACAACACGGAGAACGCGCGATCTCGGAGGCCTCGCGGAACCAGGATATCAATGTCGTCGGAGTGCCGCTCACCGACATCCACCGCAACCCCGCGCGCGAGCATCGCGCCGCCCTTGAGCACGATGCACCCGATGTCCTGTGCGGCCAGCGTCGCGCTCACCGCGCGCGCCGCGTGTAGCAACAACGCGTTCCGAGCCGCCGTCGCCGCGTTCAACTCTTCGAGCACGCCGTCCGCGTCAGCGCGAAGCCGCGACGCCACCCGAGGGCTGAGCGCGAACCGCTCCGCGAGCGCCAGCACCGTCGCGATCGGCGCACGAGGTACCACCGAACGCGGCCCGTCCGACGTCATCGCCTCCAGCACATCGAGGCGCGCCTGCCGTAAACCGTCACCCGAAGCGCCGAGGTTGCCGAATATTGTCACTTCGCTCCGTCCAAAGGGCACGCGGGAACCGTTCCTTCGCGCTGCATCGTCGCAGCCTAGCCCGCGGGGGACGCGGGTTCAACGAGCCAACGGGGTCAATTCCAAAGGATCGGCGCGAATGTACTCAGTCTGGCATACATCTCGCACATGCTTCATAGTGTACACGCTGGTGAGAACTTCCCCCACGATCCGGCCAACGGTGATGCCATGACGAATACAGTGACGACAGCTGTGGAGCAGCCCTCCACTTCGAAGCTCCCCTACGAGGCCCCGCGCTTGACCCGCAAGAAGAGCGTTGCGAAGGCGACGTTGTTCTCCGGTTCCGGTACCATCGTCGGTGGAGGCGTCGGGCCGTAGCGCGTCGCGCAGGCCGGCCCTCGAGCTTTCCAAGGCGCCGTTGCTGCAACTTCAAGACCTCTCCAAGTGTTACCGCGGCGCGAGCGCTATCGCTTCCGCGCTAACACTAGGCCGAGCCTCCCGCTCCGACTTTCTCGCACTCAACGGTGTGTCGCTCACCGTTCGTTCTGGCGAGATTGTCGGGCTGCTGGGGCCAAATGGGTCCGGTAAAACGACCCTCCTCCGCTGTGCCGCGGGCCTACTCTCCCCAGACAAAGGCCGCGTCACAGTGAACGGGGAGGCGCCGTCTGGACTCCACTCCGACGTGCGCGCACGGATCGGCCTCGTCATGCGCGAAGACCGCACGTTCCACCACCGACTGACCGCCGAAGAGAACCTCGCGCTCTTCGCCCGCCTTCAGCACCTCGGCGGCGCCAAGCGCAAGCAGGCCATCGAACGCGTCATCCGCCTGGCCGAAGTCCAAGACTTCCGCGCCAAGCCATACCGCACGTTCTCAGCAGGAATGCGCGCCCGCCTCGCCTTCGCGCGTGCACTCCTCGCCGAGCCCAAACTCCTGCTGCTCGACGAAGCCACCTCCGGGCTCGACCCCGGCCTGCGCGTCACCCTGCAACGCACCATCCGGCGGCTCGCCGACGACGAGGGCATCGCGATCCTCGTCGCCACGCACGACCTCGACGAAGCCGAGTCGCTGTGTGACCGCGTCGCCGTGCTTGAGAAAGGCGCCATCGTGGCCGAAGGGCTGTGGGCCGACACTCGAGACGACGCCTTGCGGGTCTTTGGCCTGCCCACGACCGACGATGAGGCCACCACGTGAGCGGCCTGATCCACGCGCTCATCGCGTTCTTCACGATCGCGTACAAAGAGGCGCTGTCGTACCCGCTCGTGATGGTCGACCGCATGATCAACCTCGCCGCGATGGTGACGTTGATTTACCTCGGCGGGAAGCTGGTGGGCACCGAGGGCGTCACCGTCCCGCTGCCCGCGGGCTACTTCCTGTTCGCGGTCACCGGGCTCGCCGTCATGCGAATCTTCAGCGCCTGCCTGTCCGCGTTTCACTTCCGAATTCGCCAGTTCCAACTCAGCGGCATGCTCGAGTCCTTCGTGATGACCCGCACGCGGCTGTGGCAGATCCTGCTCGCCACGCCGGCGTATGAGCTCGCCTCGTCGGTAGCCCAGGCGGTCGCGCTGGTCGTCGTGGCGCACCTCATCGCGCACCAGCCCGTCAGCGCAGGGGCGGCGCTTCGCGCGGTCGGCGTGTTGGCGTTGGGCTGCTCCAGCTTCCTCTGCGTCGGCCTCATCGCCGCTTGTGGCGCGCTGGTGCTCAAACGCGGCGAGCCACTCTCCAAGATCGTGTCGATGGCCACCTTCCTGTTCAGCGGGGCGTTCTTCCCACGCGAGCTGCTGCCGCCCTGGCTGGCCGCGGGCGCAAGCTGGCTTCCCGTCGCCCCCACGCTCGACGCCATCCGCGCGCTACTGCACGGCGAGGCCAACGGGCTCCCGCTCGAGGTGGCGGTGCAGCGGCTCGCGCTCACGACCGTGGTGCTGATTCCGCTCGTCTGGCTCGCGTATCGCGCCGCCGCCAGCCGGGTCATGCGAGACGGCTCTCTGTCGCACTATTAGCGGCGTTCAAGGGTATCTGGGCTGCGCGCACAATGCCGCGTGCCCCTTGTCCTACATGCGTCTCCTCGGTACATTCTCCGCACTCTAGATCCCGCGACGAGGCGCCATGAATTTGAAGACCGCTGGCCGTATCGAAACTGTCGATGCAACGAAGGCTGTGTGTGACTTGGCCCCCGTGCGCGCCGCTTGGCGCTCCGCTCTGTTCGCCTCGGCCGCCCTGCTCATTGCAGGCTGCTCCGGCGACCCGGATGGCGGCGCTTGCGACCCCAACGATCGCTTGTGCATCTCGGGCGAAGCCGACACCGGCGGCCGGCCGCAGCGCTCCGACGCCGGCAGCGCAGACGGCGGCGCGTCCGACGCCGCGACCTCCGAAGATGGTGACGCAGAGCTCCCCTCGGACGTGGACTTCGGCGACATCGGGGACGTCTCCACAGTCGAGCACAGCTGCGACCCGCGGAGCTGCGCCGAGCTCGATGAAGCCGGCGTTCCCCGCCCGGACAGCGACGGCGACTTTATCGCTGATTGCGTCGAGACCGCGTTGGACATCGACGGCGACGGCGTCGCCAACTGCGAAGACTCCGACTCCGACGACGACGGCATCCCGGACCTGAACGAAGGCAACTTCGACACCGACGGAGACGGCGTCCCCGACTTCGTCGACCTCGACTCCGACGGAGACCACATCCTCGACGCCTACGAAGGCGTGGACGACCCGGACGACGACGGCATCCCCAACTTCCGCGACCTCGACTCCGACGGAGACGGCTGGTTCGACGCCGCCGAGTACGGCAACCCGCCCGGCTCCGCGACCTCGCCCATCAACCGAGACGGAGACGGAACACCCGACTACCTCGACCTCGACTCCGACGGAGACGGGCTCGGCGACGCCGAAGAACAAGGCTGCCCTTCGTCCACCGATCGCACCATCGGCGACACCGACGCCGACGGCTTCAACGATCTGATTGAGGTCGCCTTCGGCTCCGACGGCTGCGACCCCGAGTCCGACATCTCCGAGCTCGTCGAGTTCTACTTCGAGCTCCCCTACCAGGGCGCACCGCAGGACGACGTCCTCGAATTCAGCACCAACGTGCAGAACGGCGACGTGGTGTTCAACATGGACACGACGGGCTCCATGGGCGGCGAAATCGACCGCCTCCGCGACTCGCTCACCAGCACGCTCATCCCGCAGCTCGGCGCGCGCATCGACAATATCGCGTTCGGCGTCACGAGCTTCGACGACTTCCCGTGCAACAGTTGGGGTAGCCGCGGAGATCGCCCGTTCGTCCTGCACCACCGCGTGACCCGAAGCCGAGGCGACGCACAATTGGCCGTCAACGGACTCTCCCACAGCGGCGGCGGAGACAACCCCGAGTCCGGCTTCGAATCGCTCTACCAGATCGCAACCGGCGAAGGCCGAACGGACTGCGGTACCTCCAGTCACACCCCCGCGTTCGATCCGGGCGTCAACCACAACCCCGGCATCGCCGACGGCTGGATCGGTGGCGTCGGCTTCCGGGAAGCCGCCCTCCCCATCATCATCCACATCACCGACGCGTCCAGTCACGCACGCGGCGAAAGCAGCTACACGGCCGGCGCCACGCGCGAAGAAGCCTACGAGGCGCTCGGCGCAATCGGCGCCCGCGTCATCGGCGTGGCCACCGAGAACGCAGCGCGCGCCGACAACCAACAGATGGCCATCCGAACCGGCGCCGCCGTCCCCACCTGCGCCTGGGACGGCGCCTGCGGAACCAACAAGTGCTGCACCGGACAAGGCGGCGCAGCACGCGACCCCGACGGTGACGGCATGTGCCCGCTCGCCTACGAGGCTGGCTCCAATGGCTCCGGCCTCGACACCTCCATCGTCTCCGGCGTCGACGCGCTCATCCGGTTTGCCCCCACCGACGTATCCATCCGCCTGCGCCCTGACCCCGAGGCCGACACCGACCAGCTGCTCCCCGGAATGGACACCACCTGCTTCATTCAGAGCGTCATCCCCGAGCGCGCAGAAGTCGCCGAAGGCGCGTGCACCACCACGCCGTTCCCTGCCGACTTCGACGGCGACGGTGTCATGGACGGCTTCCGAAACGTCACGCCTGGCACGCAGTTGTTCTTCACCGTCAACGCGGAGAACCCCGACTGCGCGCAACCGACGACGCGGCCCATCGTGTTCGTCGCGTACATCGACGTGATCGGAAACGGCGTTACCGTGCTCGACGAGCAACGCGTCAGCATCCTCGTGCCGCCCCGCCTCAAGCTCTAACGAGCCGCCCGATCGCGCGACCGCACAGACCAGTCCGATACTAACGGACGCGGACCCGCCGGCTGCCGTTCACCAACTCCACGACGAACCCGCGGAACGATGGCACCACGTGCTTCGGCGGGTCCTTCGCCCGCTTGGCGACCTTGTTCGTGGCCACCAACGACACGCGGCCCGCTGCGGCGCGCACCTCGCACACGTAGCGCCCGTCTTGCCACAGCCACTCGCGCGGAAAGTCTGCGGTGAGGCGCTCCAGATCCCACGACGCCACGCCCGTTTCGGCCGCCACGTCGGGGACCAGGTCGTCGACCTCAAGCAGGTCCAAGTCTCCACCCGCCTCGACGCCCAGCGCCTCGAGCCGAGCACGGAGCCAGACCTCAAGCGGCGGAGGCGCGTCACACGCCAAACGCTCCAATTCGCGCGCGATCGCCCACGTGTGCAGCGCCGTCGCAACCGCGTCCGCAGCGCCCTTCAGGACCGACCCGCGCACGATCAAATCCGGCAGCGCGTCCAACAACGCGGCCCCTCGAAGCGGACGCTCCTCCTCGAGCAGCATCACCCCCGCGAGCTCGACCCGCACCGCGCCCTCAACACGCGTCGACCCACGCACACGCCGAGCGCGGGCCCCGGCCACAACGCGCTCGCCGACGCCCGCAGCGGCCAACTCAGCCAAGCTACACGGCAGCACCAAGCCGCCAACGCCACGCGCGCCAACGCCGCCAGACCCAAGCCACTCCTGCGAGAACACCAGCCCGGCCACCGGCGCCGGCCGCGCCTCGGTAAGCCGCACGCGGAGCTCCTCCTGGCCATTCGCCCAAGCCTCACCGCGCGGGTCGGCCACACCACCGGCGCGACGATCAACCGTCCGCGATCGCGCGACAAATCCAATCTCCGGCCACCGCTGCAGCGTATGCGCGACCAACGCCGCTCGGTCGCCAATCCCGTCCGCGTTCCCGGCCCCGGCCTTCAAGAGCCCGCGCAACTGTGTGGCGATCTTTCGCATCTCGCGCAGGGCCTCCGCGTGGAGGTGGTGCTCGCGAATATCGCCCTTCCGCAGCGTGCGGAGGGCCCGCGTCACTTCGTCCTGCGCGCCTTCAAACAACGTCGCGCGGGCGACCTGAACCGCGTCGCGTCGCGCCGTCGGCAGCGCGTCGATCGGGAGCAGCACCTGCCGCCAACGCGACGACACCGCGACGATGTCCACCAAGTCCGGGCGCAACGCCTTGGGCGCGTCAGCCAGCAGCAGTCCCTCGGCGGCGCCGACCGGCAACCCCGACGCCGCTGCGCCAGCGGCCGTCATCGCGCCGTCCGCCTTGAGCACACCCAGCCCCGCCAGCCGTTCGCGCGCAGAGGCGACCGCAAACTCCGGCGGCGGTGTCACCCACGCGAGCAACCCAAACCGCTGCGCCGTGACGCCGCACCCGGCAGCCCGCACCAACACATCGTCGAGTTCGATGCGCCCAATCTCCGGCGTATCGAACGCCCGCGGACGGAACCGAGCGCTCCACAAGCGCACGCAACGGCCAGCCGCCACACGACCGGCGCGACCCGCGCGCTGGTCCATCGATGACTCCGCGATCGGCTCCATGCTCAGCACCGAGCGCCCAGCGCGGTGCGTGCGCGTGCGCGACAAGCCCGAATCCACAACGCTGCGCACGCCGGGGATGGTCACCGACGTCTCGGCCACGTTCGTGGACAGGAACACCCGGCGCGGTCCGCCCGCGCCATTGAACGCCTCCGCCAAACGCGACGGAGGCACGCCGCCGTGCACCTCCACCAGCTCCGCGCGGCACCGTCCCCGCAGCGCATCGGCGCACTGCCGAATCTCGCCCTTGCCTGGCAAGAACACGAGCACGTCGCCATCGTGCTCCTCCAACTCCGCCCTGACCACGGCTGCGACCCGGTCCGCCAGATCGTCCGCGCTCGGGCCGCTGGGCCCACCTGCGTAAGACACCTCCACCGGAAATGTCCGCCCTTCGCTGGTCACGACCGGCGCGTCGATCGCCACACTCACCGACTCCGCGTCGAGCGTCGCTGAAGTGACCACGAGCGGCATCGAAGGCATCTCGGAGACCAACAACGCCAGCAACAGGTCCAGCTCCCAACGGCGCTCGTGAAACTCATCGAGCACCACGCCTTGAAAACCCTTCAGCGCGCCAGATTGCAGCCACTGCAGCGCCAGGCCGCTCGTCACGAAGACGAGCTCAGTCTTGTCGTTGAACCGCGCGTCAAAACGCACAGCGTAGCCAACACGCTCGCCGAGCGGCGTACCGGACTGCTTCGCCAAGAACCCCGCGAGCGACCGCGCTGCGACCCGCCGTGGCTGCACCACCAGCACGCGCCCAGCCACCGTCTCCGCCAGCCAGCCAGGCAGCCGCGTCGACTTGCCGGATCCGGTCGGCGCCGTGACCACCACGCGTCCCGCCCGCTCTATCGCATCCACGACCGCGCCGCGGACGGCGTCGACGGGAAGCCGATCAGCGGTCATTCCTCTTCGTACTCATCGTCGTACTCGTCGTACGCTTCATCATCGTAGTCTTCGTCGTCGAGGTACTCGTCATCGTCCAAGTACTCGTCGTCCTCGTCGAGGTACGCTTCGTCCTCGTCCAAGAACTCCTCGTCGCCCTCAAGCTCCAGCTCGTCCTCGTCGACGGCGATCGCCGGCACCACGAGCGCGTTCGGCGACACTCGGATCGTCTCGAGTCGGCGCACGGCAGCGGCATCGATCGTCGGTGGCTCAAGCGTGGTCGCGGAGATCGTCGGAATGGCGATCGCTTCGGCCTCGGCGAGCGCTTCGGGCTCGGCCGCGACCCCTACGTCCTCTTCTTCTTGAGGCGTGGGCTGAATGCCGATGTCCATCGCCAGCGCGGCAGCCGAAACTGTGGGCACGTGCAGCTGAGGCTGGAGCGTGAACGCGCGGAACGTGGCCGCGGGCTCCGGCTCAGGGATCGGCGGCGGGCCCGAACGCCCAACTCCCGCGGTCCACACGAGCAACACGAGCACGCCAGCCGCCAGCGCAGCCGCGCTGATGCCAACCCAGCGCCCGCGGGCACCCGACGGAGAAGGCGCAGCAGCAGCCACAGGCACATCGCCCGACTCAGACGCGGGCAACGCCGCCTCCATGCCCGTGTGGCGTTCCACACGAAGCTCAAAGGACCCGTCGTCCGTCTGGTCGGCTACGACCTCAACGTGCGTTTCGCCGGTTTTGTTTCGCTCAGTCACAGGTAGCTCTGGCTAGGTACGTTACCGTATCGCAGAGGGCGGCAACTCGAAAGCCCGAACGCAAGACGCCCCGGCGCGTTAGCACCGGGGCGTCTTCCGAAGCAACCTTCGCCCGCGCAAATGCGCGAGCGAGGGCGTCGATTAGTTGGACTCTTCGAAGTCCGCGTCGATGACCTCGTCGTCATTCGACGTATCCTCAGGCGCGGCGCCCTCTTCCGTCCCGGCGTAAGCCACGGCGGCGAGCTTCTGCGCGACCGCCTCGATCGTCGCCTTCGCCGACTCGAGACCGGCTTGCTCGCCCGCCTCGACAGCGGCACGCGCCTCGGCCACGGCGGCCGTCGCCTCTTCCTTCTGGGCGTCGTCGAACTTGTCCTCGGCGTCCTTGATCAGCTTCTCGGTGCTGTACGCCAGCGTGTCGACCTCGTTGCGAAGCTCCACGGTCGAGCGACGCGCTTCGTCCGCCTCGCGGTTCTCCTCGGCCTCGCGCACCATGCGCTCGATCTCGTCGTCCGACAGACCAGACTGCGCCTTGATGACGATGTTCTGCTCCTTGCCGGTCGCCTTGTCCTTGGCCGACACGTTCACGATGCCGTTCGCGTCGATGTCGAACGTGACCTCTACCTGCGGCATTCCGCGGGGCGCCGGCGGGAGGCCGGTCAGGTCGAACGCGCCGAGCGACTTGTTGTCCGACGCCATCTTACGCTCGCCCTGGGTCACCTTCACGGTCACCGAGGTCTGGTTGTCCGCCGCGGTGGAGAACGTCTCCGAGCGCTTGGTCGGGATGGTCGTGTTACGCGGGATCAGCACCGTGGTCACACCGCCGAGCGTCTCGATACCCAGCGAGAGCGGGGTCACGTCGAGCAGCAGGATGTCCTTCACGTCGCCCGAGAGCACGCCAGCCTGAACGGCGGCGCCGAGTGCGACAACCTCGTCCGGGTTCACGCGCTTGTGCGGCTCGCGACCGAAGAACTCGGTGACGCGCTTCTGCACCAGCGGGATACGCGTGGAGCCACCAACGAGGACGACCTCGTCGATCTCCGACGCCTTCACGCCCGCGTCGGCCAGCGCCTTGCGGCAGGGCTCGATCGTCGAGTTGACGAGGTCCGAGATCATCGCGTCCAGCTTGGAGCGCGTGAGCTTCACGTTGAGGTGCTTCGGACCCGCGGCGTCCGCGGTCAGGAACGGCAGGTTAATGTCCGACTCCATCACGCTCGAGAGCTCGATCTTCGCCTTCTCGCCCGCTTCCTTCAGACGCTGGAGGACCAGCTTGTCCTTGGACACGTCCAGACCGGTGTCCTTCTTGAACTCCTCGATGAGCCAATCGATGATCACGTGGTCGACGTCGTCGCCACCGAGCGAGGTGTCGCCGTTGGTCGCCTTGACCTCGACCACGCCGTCGCCGACTTCAAGGATCGAGATGTCGAAGGTACCGCCACCGAAGTCGTAGACCGCGATGAGCTCCTCGGACTTCTTGTCCAAGCCGTACGCGAGCGCCGCCGCGGTGGGCTCGTTCACGATACGCTTCACGTCGAGACCGGCGATGCGGCCGGCGTCCTTGGTCGCCTGACGCTGGCTGTCGTTGAAGTACGCCGGAACGGTGATGACCGCTTCGGTGACGGGCTCGCCGAGGAAGTTCTCAGCGGCCTTCTTCAGCTTCATCAGCACCTGCGCGCTGATCTCCGGCGGCGAGTACTTCTTGCCGCGGATCTCGAACACCGAGTCGCCGTTGTCCGCCCGCAGCACCTTGTAAGGCACGCGGTCGAGGTCCTTGCCGGCGTCCGAGTGCGGACGGCCGATGAAACGCTTGGCCGAGAACACCGTCGCTTCCGCGTTGGTGACAGCCTGACGCTTGGCGACCTGACCGACGAGGATTTCACCCTTCTCGTCGAATGCCACCACCGAGGGAGTCGTGCGGGCTCCTTCTTCGTTCGTAATGACGACCGGGTCGCCGCCGTCCATGATCGCGACGACAGAGTTCGTCGTACCAAGGTCAATTCCGATGATCTTTCCCATTTTGGAGCTCCGTATGGATTTGGAAGAAAACGCGCTGAAGAGCGCATAGTTGTTGAGCGAGGCGGAACGTAGTCACTCGACGCGGCGCGTCAAACAGACGCTTGAATGTCGTGGCGAGCCTAAAACTTTCTGAATCAATTCAATGCCTTGCGGCGCCGCACGAATGCACCTCGTGAACGGGGACTGACACAGCGAAGGTCAGGAGCCGTTCCGCGGTGGGAAGCGCCATAGGCAGCGGGCGCCCCTGTGAGGCCTGCCCGCGCGCGAATCAGTGCGAGTGGCCGCAGCCGCTGCCGCACGTATGGCCCGACGAGGCCGGCGCCGATTCCGATGCGCTCGACTCGCCGCCGGATTTGCTCGCGGCGCCTGTCGCCGAACCCGTCGATGACTTATAGTCCGTGCTGTACCAGCCAGTCCCTTTGAGGTGAAACGAGCTCAGGCTCACGCGTCGTTGCGCGTCGGCGGCCCCGCATTGCGGGCAGCCCGGAGCGTCGGCGTCGACCTTCTGAATTTTCTCAAAGTCGGCGTTACAAGCGGTACAGCGGTATTCGTAAATCGGCATTTCCAGTTCCTTCGACCAGTTCCTCAAGCATTCGGGCGCGCCAGTGATAGACACTGGGGTTCGCGTGTCAAACCAACCTTGCTCAACCGAGCGCCCCCCGCTCAAGTCCAGGACGTCCCCATGCGGAGCCTTCACCTCGTCGCCGCGACCGCCCTGCTCGCCGCCCTCCTCCTCCCCGCCGTCGCCGACGCCAAACCGGGCCTCCTGCGCTTGTGGCTACAAGGCCACGGAACGGTCGCCAGCGGCCAAGGAAACTACTTCGACGCCGTCGGAGAACCACGGCTCGGTTACGGCGGACAAGTCGGCATCCAACTCATCGTGTTCGAGGCGTTCTTCGACGTGAACGTCTTCGATCTCGGCCGCGATCCGGGCGAGCAAACCGCCACCATGTGGAACCAAATCGGCGCCGGAATCGTGTTCCCGATCCAGCTCCACGAGAAGGTGCAGCTCTTCGCACGGGCCAACGCTACCTACGCCTTTGCGCCGTTCGGGCTCGCCGACAACAACCGCGGCTACACCGGCCGCGCAGGCGGCGGCATCGACTTCTTCCCCGTGTCCTCCATCGCCATCGGTGCCGCAGCATACGGCGGCTACCACGTGTTCGGATCACGGACGAACAACGACAACGGACGCCACGTATTCGGCCAACTCTACACCCGGTTCGACCTCGGCTTCTAGCCGACGCTACTCCGCGTGGTCGAACGTGTAGCGGGCGTCATCCACGTTCACATTCGGCGGGCGCCCCTCACGCTCAAACCAATCGTACCCCTCTCGCAGGTTCGCCCAGAACGGGAGCCACTCCGAATCGGCGTGCGCCGCCATCGCGTCGTCGGTCATGCGGAACGGGAAGATGTGCACGCGCACGATGGGAGCTCCACCAGCCAGCGCGGCGGACGAGATCGTGTAGATCTCCTCCACCAGCCCATCCGTCATCGCCAGGCAGCCGCTCGACCCGCAGGCGCCGTGGATCATGATGTACGATCCGGTCCGCTCCAGTCCGCGGTCGTACGCGTTCGGGAACCCGATGTTCATCGCCAGATGCCAGCTCGAATTCGGGTTCAACTGCGACGGCCCCACAAAGTAGAAGCCCTCGGGGACCTGGTGATCGCCCTCCGCCAGCTTCGGGCCCAACCCGCCGGACTGCGCGCAGATCGCATAGGTGCGGAACAACTCGAAGCCGTCCGTGGTCTCCACCCACAGCTCGAGTTCGGCGCTCTCCTTGAACGCCCGAATGAACACCGGTGCGCCCCACGTGAGACCCCGAGCGGCGAACGCCTCACGGAGCTCGGGCTCAACCCGCGCCGCGACCTCAAGGGACCGTTCACTCGTCGGAACGGGGCGTTCAGTGGCCGCGCTATCGGTCGCCGTCAGCATCAAAAGGCACACGCTCAGCGCGCAGGAACCGATACGCAGCGGCGCGCTCACGAGACCTGCGCTCACTAGCGGAACTCGGACACCGGGAACCGCGCGCTCGCGGCCAGCAGCCGCTCTTCGAGCAGCTCGGTGGTGATCGCCTGCGGCAACAGGTCGTACGTCTGGTCGGGCATGTAGATCACGTAGACCGGAATTCCGGAGTACGGGAACGGCGCCAACCACTGCCGGATCTCTTCATTCTCTACCGTCAGGTCCGCCTTCATGGGCAGAATCTGCGTCTCACCCAGCACGGCTTGAATGCGGGGCACGTCGATGAACAGGCGCTCGTTCGCCTTGCAGTTCATGCACCAGTCGGCCGTGTAGTCCATGAACACCGGGCGACCGGTCTCCAGCGTCGCCATCACCGCCGCGCTGTCGAAGTCGCGCCAGATGATCTCGCCATCGACAACCGAGTCACCGGACGCGACGGTGTAGCTGGGCTCCAACTCCCGCGGCGTCAGGTCGACCAAGCGCAGGCCGGACACCAATACGACGGCCACCACCAGGCCGCGCACGAGCCGACGACGGCCCGCGGTCGCGTATACGCCCGCGAAGCGGCCAATCGCCCACGACGCTACGCCGAGCACGAGCAAGAACGCCAAGAACCCAGCCGAAGCCTTGTTGCTGGTCTGGTTCTGCAACACGCTGAACAGCCACACCGCGGCGCCCAGCAGCGTGAAGCCCATCAGGTGCTTGAACGTCTCCATCCAGGCCCCAGGGCGGGGCAGCAGGCGGCCGAGCGCGGGGACAAAGCTGAAGACCACAAACGGGCTCGCCAAGCCGACGCCGATCATCATGAAGATGGCCATCGTCTGCCACGCCGCTGCGCTGCTCAGCGCGAAGCCGGCGGCGGAACCCAGGATCGGCGCGCTGCACGGCGTCGCCATGATCGAGGCCACCACGCCGTTCATCGCCGAACCCCAGTAGTCCGGTCGCGACTCTTTGGTCTGGACGGACACCGCGAAGTCGAAGACGCCCAGCGCGTTGAGGCCAAAGACGAACACGACAGCCGTCATGGTCGCGACGAAGCCCGGGTTGGAGAACTGCATGCCCCAACCCACCAGACTACCGCCCGCGCGCAGCACCAGGAGCGCCGAGGCGAGCGCCACAAACGTAGCCAACACACCGGCGCCGTAGGCCAATCCGTGGCCGCGGTGGGTCGCCGCGCTGGCCTCCGATTGCTCCACCAAGTGGAACACTTTCATGGTGAGCACCGGCAAAACGCACGGCATCACGTTCAGGATCAGGCCTCCTACAAAGGCCATTCCCAGATACACCATGAAGCTAAACTGCGGGTCTGCCATCATTCTCCGTCGCTGCCGAAGTCGGCCTGGGTCGACTAAGTCAACGTCACCTCTCCTACAAGCGGCCCCGATGGGTTTCAATTCCCGCTTTGGCACCCCGACGGTATCCCGACGGCACCTCAACGGCACACTGGCCCGCTCATCCGCGCCGCGCGCGCATTGCTACTCGTCCGGATGGGCCTACCCTTAAGCATGCCGCTCGCCCTTCGCTTCCCGCCGTGCCGATGCCCAACAGACGCTTCAGTTTCCGCCTTCTACTCGCCGCCATCGCCTGCGCGGGTCTCGTCGCCGGAGCTGCGCCTGCCCACGCCCAGCTGACCGGGCTCCCTGGCCAATCGCAGCCCTCTGATCCCGGCTGGCTCGGCGTCTCCCTCGAGACCAACGCTGGCGAAGCGACGGTGACCCGCGCGTTCCCGGGCTCGCCCGCGGCGGCGGCCGGAGTGATGGCGGGCGACGTGATCCTTCGCATCCAAGACACCCCTATGGGCGGCGCGAGCGCGGTGATCGCAGCGGTAGGCGCTCGCTCGGCCGGCGAGCCGCTTGAGCTGTTGCTGCGCCGCGCCGACGCTGAGGTCGCCGTGACGGTCACGCTCGGCCAGCGGGTGTCCCCGCAGGAGCTGTCGCGTGCACTCATCGGCGCGCCCTTCCCGTTTGTTGCGGTGACCGATCCCACCACAGAGGTGGCCTACGCGAGCACGCCGACCTCGGATGCGACGATCATCGAGTTCTGGGCCACTTGGTGCGGCCCATGCCACGCCGCCGCGCCGCAGATGGCCGAATGGGTGGACCTGTACGGCGACCGGCTCGCGGTGCTCGCGATCTCGAGCGAGGAGCCAGAGGAGGTGCGCGAGTTCATGGCCCGCACTTCGCACATTCAGTGGCCCGTCGCGGTCGACCCTAGCGGCGAGGCGTCCGCAGAGGCGCTCGTGATGATGCTGCCTACGTGGTTCGTGCTCGACGCCGACGGCCGCGTGGTGTCCGTGCACACGGGCGCACACGAACTCGACGCCGTGGGCGCTTCGCTACGCGCGGTGCTCGAGCGGCCCGAGCTCGCGGTGCCTGTCCCGATCCAGCGCGTGCGACCGTTCCCGGTCCCTATTCCTGAGCGTCGGTAAAGAACGGGTCGCGCAGTTGCGATACCGGCGCGCCCGACTCGGAGTACAGGCCGCGGAAGCACACCGAGTTCGTGACGCCGATCGACTGCGTGTACGGCTGGCAGTCGTCCGACTTGAGGTGGTTGTAACCCCACCACGTCACCAGCTCCATGTCGTAGCCGCCCGCGGTCTCTTGGAAGATGTCCCAGAAGTCGCCGAGGAAGCCGGACGAGCGCTGGGCGATGGGCCAGCCGATGCCAACCCAAGCGACCGAGAGCTGGTGGTCGCGGTGCTCGGAGAAGTAGGTCGCGACGCCGGTAAAGTGGTCGTCGGAGACGTCGGCCGGGCTGGAGTATCGCGTCGCGTCCGGAACCGCGGTGAAGGCGTAGAAATCGAGCGCCGCCGTCGGCGTTCCTGAGTCCAGACCGTCGAAGTAGACCGGCGCGATGACCGTCTCCCAAGCCAGGTCGACCGCTTGGTAGTTGACCTCGGACTGACCGCTGGCGCCCACAAACTGCGGCACCACTTCGTCCATAAAGTTGGACCAGTTGAAACCAACCGCCACGCGGACGGACGGCTCCACGGCGCGGAGCGCAGCGGTGAGGTCCCGGACCAACGCGACGAACGCCGGCCAATCCGACGCCACCGAGTCGTAGTGACGCTCCATCTCGCTGCCGATCACGACCGACTGCGGACGCGGCTCGGCGTCCTCAAACGCGGACACGACGCGGTCGATGATCGCCTCTTGGTAGTCGCCGTCCTCTTCGCTGGAGCGGTACGCGAACGTCATGACCGGGTCGCGCGTGTCCGGCGAATCGCGGTCGAGGCCGTTCCAGTCCAGCAGCCACTCTCGGTCCAAGCGGTGCAGGTCCACGAGCCAGTAGGTGCGGTCGTACTGCGCGATCGCGTCGGCGACGAGGTTGTCCTCGAACAGCACGTCGATGCTCTCGTCGAACCGCGGACGCGGGTCGCGCGGCGAGCTGCCGGTCGTGACGTGCACAATCTCGGAGTAGATCTGCTCCACGATGACCACCGCCGACGCCTCGGCCGCGTCGCGGGTGAGCTGCGCTGACAGCGCGACGAGCGAGCCCGAGTAGGCAACGGTGAGGCCGCGGATGTCCTTGGACATGGGCACTTCCACGGCGGGGAGGAAGTCCGTCCGCGGCTCGGGGGTATCATCGCCGCAAGCGAGCAGCAGCGCGGCCGCGGTGAGCGTGGCGAGGGGGCGAGTCCAGTGTGTGAGCGTCATCAGAACCAAGGGGAATCGGGCGCGCGCACAATTCGCGCGGTGCCAGAGCATCTAGCAGACCGCGGGAAAACGCGTCGAGTGTTTAGGCCGCCCCGTGACAGATGACGCGCTCAGTAGATGATGCCGCCGGTCTCCTCTTCTTCCTCTTCCTCTTCGCCGCTGGAGCGGGACGGGCGGGACGGGCGCTCACGGCGTTCGGCATCTTCGAGCACTTCGTCATCATCGAGCACGCTGCCGCCGTCGGGGCTGCTGGCGCCTGCGATGGCGCCCTCTTCCACGCGCAGTCGAAGCTGCACGTCGGTGGGCGCGCCGATGATGGAGTCGACAACGCTGGAGTTGTCGCGCGTGCCTTCGGTGTCCTCGTCCATGCGGCGGATCAGCGATCCAATGTTCCGCGTGTTGGTGGGTCGGTTGGCCTGACCGGCGACGGCGGATTCGGTGGGTGTGTCGGCGATCGTGAGGTCGCTGTAGACCAGGAGGTAGGACGCGAACATGCTCGACTTGTCTTCGACGCGCACGCGGGTGTCCACGTCCTGCCACGACGCGCGGGTCATGTGACGAACGCCGATATCGTCGACGCGCCAATCCGTCGCGTCCGGGCCTCCGAACACACCTTCGAGGCGCTCAACGAACGCCTCAAAGCCCAGGAAGTTGAGCGACGCTTGGTCGTACGTGACCAGCAGTTTGGCCAACCGGTCGTTGTGGAACACGTAGTATTCGGTGCTCCACTCCGCGCGGACGGCGACCATGGACTGCCCGACCCCGGGTTGAACTTCGTCTTGAATTACGGACACTTCGAAACCGGTTCGCACACCGTCGAATTCCCGAATGGAGGCCTCGATCGTATTGAACTCTTCATCGGCGATGCGACGGAGCCGGTCGATCTCGATCGGGTCTCGCAGGCCCGCGATCTCCGCGCGGTACTCGTCCAGAATCTGCTCCCGCTTGACCGCGAGCACATCTTCCATCGACGCGCCCCACGACAATCCGCCGAGCTCTTCGGACAGCGCAGCTTGGGCCGAGGCGGAGCTAGGCGCGATACAAACCGTCGAGCAGAACGCGACCGCGAGGGCCAAAAGCGTGACCGTTCGAGCGAGTAGATTTTTCATCGGGTATCCAGGCGGACGCAGGCGGAGCGGAGTTGGTACGCGGGTCGCGCACACACACGCACAGCATAGTCAGCACGCCGCCAGCGAGCAAGCCAGCACACGCCTCGGCGCAACCGCGGTCCGCGCACCGCGCAGCGGCGGTGTTGCGCGTTGACCATGCGCAGACGGACGGCTATCGCCGAAGGGCTCAGCCATCCACATGTCGCGCTCCTCCGCGAGCGCCGACGCCCAGCGCACCACCTGTCATGACCACCGACACCGACGTTGCAGACGCCATCCCCGCGCGCGTGTGCGCCGAATGCGCCCACGTGAACGATACGCCGACGGACTACTGCCTGTACTGTGGCGCCCCGCTCGGCTTCGGTCCTCAAACCCCGGCGCCCGCCGATGGCGACGCGTGGAGCGTCTACGGCGTCGCATCCCCGTTCGTCGGACGGGAGCAAGAGCTCGACCGCGTGGTTCAAGCCATTCACGACGCCGTGCAGCAAAGCCGCGCGGTGCTCGTGGTGCTGACCGGGCCAGAAGGTGCCGGACGCACGCGCTTCCTAGACCGCCTCAACGAGCGCGTGGTGGCCGAGTTCCCGGATGCCCTGATGCCAAAGGCGCGCGTGCGCTCAGACCATGAGCACCCGTACGCGCCCTTCGCCGAGCTGCTCAAAGAGCGATTCTACATCCCGCAGGACGCCAGCCCGGACGTGTTCCGCGACCGACTGTCCGCCGGTGTCCGCGCCCTGCTCGGGCCCGAGCGCGCACCCGACATCACCCACCGCATCGGCGCCATGCTCGGCTTGCCCGACGAGACCCGCGTGTCCGGCGGAGACGACGTGGAGCGCGGATGGCGACGCGCGCTGGTGGACGTGTTCCGCGCCGACGCGAGCCGGCAGCCGCTGGTGCTCGCGTTCGACGACGTGGACCGCGCCGGCGGCGAGACCCGTGCGCTCGTCCGCTCGCTCGTGCCCTCCCTCGCCGACGCGCCCGTCGTGTTCCTGGCCACGGCACGCTCGCTCGAGAGCGTCGCCGCGACCGTCGGCGACTTCGACGCCAGCTCCGCGGTACACGTGGCCCTGCAGCCGCTGGCCGACACGGAGATCGAGGCCATCACGCGCGAGCTGCTCGTGCGGGTCGACAACCTGCCCGAGCTCATCATCCGCCGCGTGACCGACGCGGCCTTGGGCAACCCGCTCGTCGCTGAGGAAGCCATCCGCATCCTCATCCGTGAGGACATCATCGACACGCGGGGCAACACCTGGACCGTCGACGCCGACCGCCTGGACGAGGTCGCGCTGCCCGCACACGTCGAAGACATGGTGCGCGCACGGCTGGAGCTGCTGACCGCCGAAGAGCGCCAAGTGCTGCAACACGCGTCGCTCATCGGCAACACGTTCTGGCTCGGCGCCGTGCAGGTGCTCGACCGCGCGGAGCGCCCGGAGCCCGAGGCGTTCGACGACCTGCTCGCGCCCCCCGACGACGCGATCGAGGAGCGCCTCACCGCCCTCATCCGGCGAGACGTGTTGCGAGAGAGCCCCCACCCGTCCGTACGCGGCGAGCGGGAGTTCTCCTTCAAACACGACGTCGAGCGACGCCTGCATGCCGCGGCCGTTCCAGACGATGACGCCAAGTCGGCCCACCGCCTCATCGCACAGTGGCTGCAAGTCCGTTCGGCAACCGATCCGGAGCCCTTCTTGGTCGCGATCGCCGAGCATCACGCGGCCGGCGAGATGCCCGCGCACGCAGCGGAGTTCTATGCGCGAGCGGGCCGTCTGTGCGCCAACCGGTACGTGAACGACCGCGCCCTGCTCTACCTGGAGAGCGCCGCCGGACTGCTGCCGGAGAGCGACCTGGTCCAACGCTCCACCATCCTCGGAGAGCTCGGAAAGCTGTACCTGATGGCGGGCCGCAACACCGAGGCCATCACCGCGTACTCCGGCCTCGCGCGCGCGGCTTGGAAGCTGGGTTCCTCGCGCCGAAGCGCCCGCGCCTTCGCGGGCATCGGGCGCGCGCGACGAGCGCTGGGTGACTACGACGCCGCCTTGGTCATGCTGCTTGAGGCCCGCGAGAGGTTCGAGTCTACCGGCGACCATCGCGGCTTCGCGCAGACCCTCGACGACACCGGGCGCGTGCACTGGATCCGCGGCGAGTACGACCGCGCAGAGCAAGACTACAAGCGCGCGCTCACGCTCCGCCGCGAGCTCGGCGACGCCACTCAGCTCGCCGCTTCACTGTCCAATATGGGCACCCTTCAGGTGTACCGCGGGCAGTTCCAAGGCGCCCTAGAGAAGTTCCGCGAGGCACTCGAGCTGCGCCGGCGCGAAGGCGACCTGCAGGGCATCGCCGAGTCGCTCAACACGATCGGCTACATCTTCGCTGAACGCGGCGACGCCCCCTCGGCCGCCCGTATCTGGAACGAGGCCGTCGGTGTTGCGCGCGAGGCCGGCGATCGCAGCCTCGAAGCCATTCTGCTCAACAACCTGGGTGAGGCGGATCTGATGCTCGGCCAACTCGGCGATGCGGAGCTGCACCTGCGACAAGCCTGCGAGATGGGTGAGTCCACCGGCGACCGGCGCGTGGTGTTCGATGCCATCCGGAACCTGGGCGTGCTGCAGTCCCGCAAGGGCAACAGCAGCCTGGCGCTCGACCACGCCGACGAAGCGCTCGATATGGCCAAGGAGCTCGGCTCACGCGCCATGGAAGGCACCGCGCTGCGGACCATCGGCGAGCTCCGCGGGAACACGGTGTACGATGACTCCGACGGCGCAGGCGACGACCTCGCAGCCGCCGCGTTCAAGTCTGCAATCGAGATCTTCCGCGACCTCAAGGACGACGCTGAGCTCGGAAAAACCTATCACGCGTTCGGCACCTACCTGCTCGAACGACGCCAGTTGGTGCAGGGTAAGAAGCACCTTGAGATGGCCCGAGAGATCTTCGCGCGGCTCGAAATGCGTAAGATCCTCGCGCAGACCGAAGCCACGATTCACGAGCTCTAATTCACGACCTCCAACCGAGCGATACGATGCCCAAGTTCAACGGCGAATACACCGAGACCTTCACCCTCAACGCCCCCATCGAGGCGTGCAAGGCGCACTTCAGCGACCTGGAGACCATCGCCGCCAACTACGGCGGGCTCGTGTCTCACACCATCGACGGCGAGACGATCACCTTCGTGCTTGAGCCCAAGTCCGAGAAAGGCGTCACGTTCAACGGCAAGTACAGCTGCATCTACGAGTTCACCTCGGAGAACCTGCTCGAGTGGCGCACCACCAAGACCGAGAACATGTGGTCCACCGGCTCCGCCAAGTTCACGGCCGTCGGCGACCAAACGCGCGTGCAGTTCCGTCAGCACATCGAGACGGACATGCAGGTGAACCGACTGCTGGCCAAGGTGATCAGCCCGATCGTCACGCGCGAGATCAACAACGGCACCAAGGGCTACATCGAGCGCATGCGGTCCACGTTGAAGGGCTAGCCTTTCGACCTTGAGAGTCTAGGGCTCGCGTCTGACCGCCCGTCGCCTATCCGGCGATGGGCTCGCCGGCGATCGAACGCATAGCGCCTTCGAGGTCGTCGGAGCGCAGCAGGTATTCGCTCGTAAGTACCGCGTCGTAGCCGGCGGCGTCGAGACGAGACACGCCATCGGGCCCCGGGCAGATGGCCGCAAGCCGCGCCGCGAACTCCGGGATCGCGGGCGCGAGTTTCTCGTACATGCCCAGGTCCGCGCCACCGTCCCCGTCACAAGCGCGGACGGCGACCACGCGGGCGCCGCTGGACTCGGACGAGCCGAGACGCACCGATGAGACGCGGTCGAGGCTCAGCGCCGAGCAGGCCTGAATGACGACGTCGAGGCCCAGGTCGGTGGCGTGCCGGAACAGCGCCCGGAACTCATCGTCCCGCACATGTGCGGTGTCGATCGTGACGGCGGCTGCGCCGTGGGCACGCGCCATAACGATCTGCACGGGGTCCACGACCGGGTCCATCGACAGCACCGGCAGCGGCGACGCTTGGGCCGCGGCGAGGATGTCGTGGTAGGCGCCGCCGTGAATCTCATCGTCGGGCCAGATGGCGATGGCGCACGCGCCGGCAGCCTGCGCCCGCGTGACGAAGTCCATCACGTCGAACTTCATGAGCGGCATGCCGTGATCATCCCGCCGTTTGTACTCCGCGACGACGCCGCGGTCGGCGCGCGCGACGCGTACGGCGTCATGAAACGAAGGAGGCAGAGGGAGCGCGTTGGCTTGGGCGCGAAACACACCCTCAACGCCTTCCTGCTTTCGAGCAGCCACCCACTTCCGTCGAGCTGCGATCAGAGCATCCGCTGTCATAAACCGAGGAAATCTCTTAGGAGCATTCGCGAGGCGGGCCGAGTATTGGCGCCGCTCCGCGGGTCGAGGTTGCGATCAAACCCGCGGAGAGTCCAGCCTCATCGACATCCGGCGTCCATGGGGTCGCAGGAGAAACGCGCGTGGAAGTGGTCCGCGTGGTTGGGCTCGTGCCGGATCACACCCGCGGCGACGTCGCGGCCGCGGGGGTATTGGAACCACCGGCTCAGCTCCGAGCGGCTCGCGCCCTGGGACCGAGCGTACTCGTACAGCACCTCTTGGTACGCGTACGTGACGAACACGTAGTCCACGAGGTCGCGCTCGATCCAGTACGAGAACAGCGCCCACTGGCGCGCCACGTCCAGGTCGTCTGCGTCCACCTGGCGGTAGCTGCAATCTCGGCGGCAACCGTTGTGGTAATAGCCGATGTCCGCGTCGCGGCCACTCTCGTGGCTGCGGTGGTCGTTGATGTCGCCGCCTTCGCGCCAGCTCAGGTCGTGAACCTCTACGCGCGGGAGTTCGTCGAAGCGCCGGCGCATGTGGTCGAACCCGTCGACGATGGCGCCGACCGTCTCGTTGGTCGCCCAGCTGCGGTTCGGGTCGCGGATCGTGTAGGCGCGGTGGGGCGGCAAGAGCTCGCCGTGCACCAGCCGCCCGTCGTGAGCGCGCCCGACCGACTCAGAGCGCTGCTCCGGGCCGCGCAGCACGAGCCGCAGCTCTTGGCCGACGCGGATCATGTCGCCGTCCAAGCCGGGGTTCCACGCTTCGATCTCCGCGACCGTGACGTCGTGCCGCGAAGCGATGCGTCCCAAGAAGTCGCCCCGCTGCACTTCGTACATCACGGTCCGCGAGGCTCGCGCGCCGCCGGTCCGAATCGCGAGCTCCTGGCCCACGCGAATGCGGTCGGGGTTGATTCCGGGGTTCCAGGCCACGAGGTCGGCCATCTCACAGTCGTTGGCGATGGCGATCCCGAGCAGGGTGTCTCCGGGGCGCACTTCGTAGGCGTCGCCCGCCCCGCTGGTCGAGCCCGCGCTGGAGCCGGATTCGATGCGCAGCTGCTGGCCCACCCGGATCATGTCCCCGTCCAGTCGATTCCACGCCCGGATGTCGGCGACGCTACACTCGTAACGCTGAGCGATTGAGCCCAGGAATTCGCCGGATTCAACGACGTGCGTGGTCTCCGCGTGCGTCGGAGCAGCGAGGAGCAGAACAACGATTGCCGCACAAAGGGGCGTGGAAACGGACTTCAACATAGGTCACCTCATTCACGCGGAACTATGCCGTGCAGATCGGCGGTGTCAAAAACGCGGCGCGCCACCGTGGATAACCCACAGTGGCGTACTTTGCGGTGAAACACCTACCTGCATCGCATTTGGCGCGATGAGGCCTATTGCAGCGCTTCGATCAGGTCCTCGCGCTCTCCAAGAAACTTGGTGAGCTTCATCTTGATGCGGGCCTCCAGTTGGCGCGCGCGCTCACGGCTGACGCCGAAATGCTCGCCGAGCTGCTGCAGGGTGTCCGGGTCCTCAGCCACGATGCGGCGGTTCCAGATGGTCGCGTCGCGTCCCTCGAGCGAGCGGCTAAACTCGGCGAGGTGGTCGTGGAGGATCTGACGCTCCTCGTTCATCGCGATGGCGTCATCAATTCCCGGGCCTTCGGCGGGGATGAGGTCGGCCAGCGTGCCCTTCTCGCCGTCTTGCAGCGGCGCATCGATGGAGCTCTCTCGGCCAGCGAGGCGCGCGGTCATCTCGACCACGTCGGACTCACGGACAGCGAGGGCGCGGGCGAGCAGCGTCGGCGTCGGGACGAGGCCCTGACGCTTGAGCTTGGAGCGCTCTTTCTTGAGGTTGTAGAACAACTTCCGCTGGGCCTGAGTGGTACCGACTTTGACCAACTTGTGGTTGTCCATCAGGTACTTGAGCACGTAGGCGCGAATCCACCACTGCGCGTAGGAGGCCAGGCGGATGCCCTTGTCCGGGTCGAACTTGCGGACCGCGTGGATGAGGCCGACGTTGCCCTCTTGGATGAGGTCGAGCAGCGATGCGCGAGCGGATTGGTACTCCAGCGCGAGCTTCACGACCAACCTGAGGTTGGCGTTGACCAGCTTGCGCTCGATCTCCTCGTCGCCCGTCTCGATGAACTCTCGCGAGAGCACCTGCTCTTCTTCGCGGGTGAGCACGGCGTGAGCGCGGACCTCGCTCAGGTAGCGCTGCACCGGATCGTTCACGAGCGCTTTGTCACGCTGCGTGGTGTCGTCGGAGGTTGTGAAGATTCGAGAAGGGCTGGCCATGAGGTTCCTCGAGAAAGTGGACTAATCTGGTCCAGTTACTATCGACGCCATCGTGGACCAGTCAAGTCCATTTTAGGCACGCGGCACGCAACACACTGAAATCGTAGAACTTTCAGTTTCATTTTCCCGCTGGACCCTATGGTCCGGTCGAAAAAAGCGTCTTTGTCGATCGTGTCGACACCCCCTACAACGTGGCATCACGTGGATTGATTCCCAGAACGCGCACCATTCTGCGGTGCGATGCGATCTCAGTGCGACACAACGTAACAGAACCGGCGCGCTCCTCAACTCCATTTGACACGCCGCAGACGGTGCGTATCGTCGCCGCCCCTTAAAACCGCGCGACATGAGCGAAAAACGCGATTTCTACGAAATTCTGAACGTCTCCCGAGACGCTGGCGAACGCGAGATCAAGAAAGCATACCGAGCGGTTGCTCTCGAGAGTCATCCCGATCGAAACCCTGGCGATGCCGCCGCTGAAGAGCGGTTCAAGGAAGCGGCCGAGGCCTACTCGGTGCTCTCCGATGCGGAGAAACGCGCCAAGTACGATCGGTTTGGACACGCCGGCCTCAGTGGCGGCGGTGGCCCCAGCCCGGAAGACATCTTCTCCAACTTCGGAGACATCTTCGCCGATCTGTTTGGATTCGGCGGCGGTGGCCGACAAGCGAACCCCAACGCACCGCGGCGCGGCGCTGACCTGCAGATGCGGCTCAGCGTTCCGTTCGAGTACGCGGTGCATGGCGGTGAGGAGCGGGTACAAGTGCCCCGCACCGAGGAGTGCGAGCCCTGCGAGGGGTCCGGCGCCGAGCCGGGCACCAGCGTGGTCACGTGCCCGCAGTGTCGTGGGCAAGGTCGTGTGCACCACCAGCAAGGCCTGTTCACCGTGCAGACCACGTGCCCGCGGTGCCGCGGCGCTGGCAAGGCCGTCGATTCGCCCTGCAAGGCGTGTCGTGGCGCCGGCGCGGTCGAGGTCGAGCGCGAAGTACTCGTCAAGATCCCGCCGGGCGTCGAGACCGGAAACCGCCTGCGATTGCGCGGCGAGGGTGAGAACGGCGCGAACGGTGGGCCGATCGGTGACCTGTACATCCACCTCCAGGTGGAGCCGTCCGACCTGTTCGAGCGCCAGGGCGCCGACCTGCACCTGCCCCTGCCCTTGCACTTTGCACAGGCGGCGCTCGGCGCGGAGCTCACGATCCCGACGCTCGAAGGCGAGCTCACGGTCGACGTTCCTGCCGGCACACAGCACGGTGACAAGAAGCGGGTCCGCGGCGAAGGGCTGCCGAACGTGAACCGGAAGAAGGCGCGCGGCGACCTGTACATCCACTATCAGATCGAGATCCCCAAGAAGCTGTCTAAGCGCGAGCGCGAGCTGCTCGAAGAGCTGGCCAACGAGGGCGACATCGAGATCAACGCCAAGCACGGCTTCTTCGACCGCATTCGGGACCTGTTTGAGCGGCCGGCGCGTCAGCCCGACGAGGCCTAGCGGTCGAAGGTCGAAGGTCGCGTAGCGCCTTTCGACCGCCGGCGGCCTAGCGTCTTAGCGTTGCTGGCGTGGAGTCACCGCGGTGTTCCACGCCAGCCGCCACGCACACTTCGAGCGACTATGCGTCTTTGACGTAGCGTTCGAGGCTCGCGCGCAGGAACAGGCGCGCGCGGTGTAGCCGGCTCTTCACCGCTGCCGCCGACAGTTCCAGCACCTCTGCGGTCTCGGCGATGCTGAGGCCGTCGACGTCGCGGAGCAGGAATACGGCGCGGTACTTTTCTTCGAGCCCGTCGACCGCCGTTTGAATCTCGGATCGCAGCTCGGTGGAGGCGAACTCTGTGGCGGCGGTCTGTCGGTCGAGCACCAGGTGCGATTCGCGCGGGCCTCCGCCGAACCCTTCGCTCTTGGCTTCGAGGCTCTCCTCCGGCCGCCGTCGCTTGCTGCGCAGCTTCATGAGCGCAGCGTTGACGGTGATGCGATAGATCCACGATCCGAACGCGCTCTTTCCTTCGAACCGTGCGAGGCCGCGGTAGGCGTTGAGGAAGGCCTCTTGCGTGACGTCTTGAGCCGTGTGGTCTTCTTTCACGAACGACCACGCGAGCCGGTACAGGCGCCCGGAGTAGCGTTCGACGAGCACCTCGAACGCAGCGAGGTCACCACCGTTCACGGCGGCGACGATCTCTTCGTCAGTGCGGGGGTCAGTGCGGGGGTCCGAGCGGTTGTCCACGTATCGGCGCGTGCGGGGCGGCAGAGCGAGTTCGAGTGCGCGTCTATTGCGCGATTTCGCGGCGAACCGCTTCGGCTTCGGTCGACATGCCGAGCTGCACGTATACGTCGAGAAGCAGGCGGAGCAAAGCAGTGCGATCGGCGGGGCCTGAATCGAGCGCGAGCACGAGCTCGCGTCGGGCCACCTGCCAGTCAGCGTTTGCGTGGGCCAACCGTCCATACAGTGGATGCAGCTCTGCGTTGAACGGATCAACGTTGGCTGCCATTCCCGCGAACACAAAAGCCTGCGCGAGTTCGCCATCCGCCTCCAGCAGCGAGGCGAGCCGGCGGAGCGTGGGGGCGTCGTGTTCGTCGAGCATGGCGACGCGGGCCAGCGACGCCCGCACGTTGGCGGCGTCGCCCAGGTCTTCGTACAAGCTCGCGAGCTGGCGGTGGATCTCGGGGTCGCGCGGGTACAGTTCGGCGGCGCGGGTCAGGTGCGTGAGCGCGGCCTCGCGGTCGTCGGCTCGCAGCGCGATATCGCCGAGCGAGGCATGCACGGACACGCTCTCCGCGCCGGCGTCGAGCACGGATCGGTACGCACTGCGGGCGGTGGTCATGTCGCCGGAGTTGTAGGCGACGTGCGCGAGCAGCAGGTGGGCGAGCGGCTCTCGGGCGTCGAGTTCAATGGCCCTTCGCGCGACCGCCGTGGCGCTCCCGAGGTCGCCCGCGTGCACGTGCGCCCAAGCGAGTTCGGCGAGCGCGTGGGGGTCGTTGGGATGCGCCTGCTCCTGCGCTTGGTACTGCTCCAGGTCGCCGTACCACCACAGCGCGGGGTCCAGGAGGCCGAGCATGGTCACGTAGCGCTCGCGGAGCAGGTCCTCGAACAGCTGGTCGAGTTCATCGACGGTGACCCCAAGCACGTGTTCGATCACGTGCTCCGTGCTTTCCGCGTTGGCCCAGCCGGCGAGCATCTGATTGAGCGCGTCATAGCCCCAGCGTTCGCCGATGAATTCAACGAGCAGCGACGCCTGAAAGTAGGCCTCGATGATTTGGCTCGGTCGCTCGGTGCTCACGAATGCGCGGTTGAGTCCGAGGACGCCGATGAGCTCGTTGCGCTGCAGCGCCTGCACCAGCGCCAGGTCGTTCTCGCGGCGCCACTCGGGGCGCGACAGGATGGTGTCGTACTCCGCGAGGCCCTCGGTGAACCAACGGGGGACGCGATAGTTGGAGGCTTGGAGCGAGAACACGTGGCTGAGCTCGTGCTCGATCACCTGGCGCCAGTTGAAGTTGCCCTCGCGCGGCGACCGGCTGGTGACCACGTGACCAAAGCAGATGCCGTGCTGCGGCGCCATCGGCAGCCCCACGGAGCGGATTCCAAAGGTCGCTTGGTCGGCGAAGACCTCGATCGAGACGGGCATCTCGGGCGTGAAGTCGTAGCGGTCTAGGTACACACGATAGGCCGCTTGAACGGCGGGCGGGACGTACTGGCGGAGCACCTCGAGTTCGTCGCGATGGAAGCGGTAGCGCAGGCCGTCGATCGCGTCGTCGTCGACGTATCGGTAGTCGGTGAGCGTGGTCTCCCAGAGCTCGACCATGTTGTAGGCCTGCACGTTGAAGGGGTCGGCGTCGAACGCGCGGCGCAGGAAGTCGAGCGCGCGGCCGTCGTCTCCGGCGCGGGAGTGGGCGATGCCGAGGCTCACGTAGGCGGGCCAAAATCCGGCGTCGGCGACGATGGCCTGCTGGTAGAGGCCCAGCGCCTCGTCGTAGCGGAAGTTCCGCTCGGCGAACTGTCCGACGGTGTGGAGGAAGGCCGCGGGCTGCGGGTTGCGAGCGCGCACGCGCTCCTCGAGCTGGGCGTAGGTGTCGGTGTCGCCCTGGAGCCAGGCAATGGAGGCCAGCATCGCGAGGGTCTCGCCGCGGTTGGGCCAGCGTTCGAGGACGGCCTCCAGGTGCTCCTCTGCGCCCTCGTAGTCGCGGCCATCGATGGCGAGGGAGGCCAGCACTTCGCGGGCCTCTGCACGATTGGGGTCGGTCTCCAGCGCGAGCTCGGCGAGCCGGCGGGCTTCGTCCAGGTTGTAGGTCAGCTCGACCTCGGCGGCCGCCTTGAGCGCGAGCGCTTGGGGGTGCGACGGGTTGAGCGTGAGCACCTCGTCGAGCAGCGTGGCGGCTTCGTCGGGGCGGTACTTCTCTATGAACAGCTGCGCCCAACCGAGGCGCACGGCGATGTTGTCGGGATCCCGTTCGAGGGCTTCGCGGAAGGCGGCGTTGGCGTCCGAGAACAGCTCAAGCCTGTGGCAGGCCATCCCCACGTAGAGCAGCGCCTCGGGCGTCTGCGCGTCACCGCGGTTGTAGGCCCGGACAAAGTCCTCGAACTCCAGGCGGGCGCGCGAGCGGCGGCCTTGGGCGTGGAAGGCCATGGCGCGCCAGTAGCGAGCTGGCGGGTAAGCAGCGCCCTCCCCTTCGACCGCGGGGTCGAGCACCTCGATGGCGGCGTCCCAGTCCCCACGCTCTACTAAGTAGCGGCCGTACGCGGCGCGCGATGGGCCGGTGGCGCTTCGAGAGCGCGCCTCTGACCGCCAGATGTCGACGGCGTCATCGAGGTGACCGGTGAGGCGGAGCACTTCGGCTTGCAGCAAGCGACCGGCCTGGCGCTCGTCCCCGTCGAGGTCTTCTGCGGCCGACAGCGCGGCCTCGTAGTCGCCAGCGCGGAGGGCGGCGGTGGCGTCATCGAGCGGGGCCGCGAACGCGAGGTTCGGCAGCGCGGCGCAGGAGAACGCGGCGACGGCGGTCGAGAAGAGTGTGCGCGCGACGAGTTGGCGGACGAATCTAGGCATAGTTCACGCAACGTAAGGGTCACGTTAGGAACGCAAAAGCCCCGATTTCGGCCTGAAGTCGTCGGGCTGCTACAGGCCGCCCACGATCCGCCACACGCCATCTTCGCGCTGCAGCTGGAATCGGTTCACGTCGCGCTCGGTCTCCCAGCGGCCTTCTTCGCCGACGATGTAGCGCATGCGGAAGGTGTATTCGAAGAGCACGTCCGCGTCGTCGCCAGCGACGATGATGTCGCGAACGGCCACGTCGACGTCGACGTCTTCGACATGCTCGGAGAGCGCCGTGAAGAGCTCCTCGAGGCCGTGGTATCCGTAGTCGTCGCGCGTGGTGTCGGTGGTGCCGGCGTTCTCGTAGTAGTCCTCGGACACGAGCGTGCGGACGCGGGCGATGTCGAGTCCGGCGAGCGCTTCTTCGTAGTCTTCCATCAGGGCGGTGATGGCGAGCGTGTCGTCGGTTCGTCGCACGCGCGTATCGGGATCGAACACCGCGCTCTCGACGTACTGTCCACCGCATGCACCGAGGAGCGAGGCGGTAACGATGGCGAGGAGGAGTTGGGGATAACGCATGAAGTCTCGGTAATTCGACAAGATTCGGTGTTCGGCGCAGGGGGCGCAGAACGAATAGCCCGGAACGCGATCAACGCGCAAACGCGCCGGTCGTATTCCATCGAGGGGCGACGGCGTCAACGGGCGTTCGCTTCGGGGGGTGGCAGGGTGCCATTTCGACACCTTCCGAGCCACATTTGCGCGACCGCGGCGAGCTCCGAGCCCGTGGGGCTGACGTCGGCGGCGCGCGTCCAGCTCTCGCACGCTTGCGGATCCCCGCGGAGGCTCTGGGCGTAAGCGAGCACCTCGAGCACGCGGCGCTGCTGCACCGGGTCGAGCGCGTCGAACGGCAGCGCCGCCACCAGCGTGTCGATCGTGGGGCTGGAGTCGGACGCGGCCACGCGTAGCACCGTCAGGTAGGCGGCGACCGGCGAGCGCTCGATCTGCGCGGCGCGCATCAGCTCGGCCAGGCTGGTGGTCGCTGGCTGAGACGGGCGTTCTGCCAAGTAGCGGCGGACGGCGGCGGCGGTCAGGGGGGCGGCTTCGCGACCGCGCAAGGCATCGCGCTTGGCGATCAACCGCCGGAGCGCGCCGGTGGAGCCAGCCGAGGCGACGAGCGACTCGTAGGCGGCCAGCGCGTCGGCAGGCCGGCCATCGACCCACGCGAGGTCCGCCAGCAACTCTTGGGCGCGGTCCCGATGCGCGCGCCCTGCCCCCTCGGCGTCGACGATCTGTTGGGCGTGTCGGGTGGCGTCGGCGGCGGCGCCGGACTGGGCGTAGCGTTCGGCGATCCGCAATCGGTAGGCGACGTTGTTTGGGTCGTCCGCGAGGATGCCTTCGTAGCAGCGCGACGCCTCGGCGCTGTCGCCACGTACGAACGCGGCGTCGCCCTCGTCGAACCGCGTCGCGATGGAGCGGGCGCACAGCTTTCCGAACAAGCTCGGGCGGTCGTAGCGGGCGCGGGCGATCTCGAGCTGGGCGTCGGTCAGGGTGAGCGTGTCGAGGAACTCGCGCCAGTCGGTGGTCAATGCGCCGAGCGGGCGCCCATAGGCGGATTGGAAGTCGCCGCGGCCGTAGGCGCTCAAGAAAGGGGCGGGGCCGTGGGTGTCGATGAGCCAGCGCACGAACGAGCCCGTGAGCGTGTATGCGCGGCGGGAGTAGCGCCCCCAGAAGCCGGCGGGGCCGAGCAGGTCGGTGATGTCCTCGCCGAGCTCCAGCCGGTAGATGGCGGCGGACCAGTGGTGGTAGTCCAGCTCGCTAGCGCCCCACGCAGGTGCGGTCGCGGCGCCTTCGACGAGCGCCATGATGGGGATGAGCCCGTTGGCCGACGCAAGTCGCAGGGGCCCGTTTCCGTAGTCGCGGAGGAACAGGTGCGCCATCTCGTGGGCCAAGAGTTCGTCGCCGAGGCCGTCCCAGGTGATGTGCATCTCGCCGAGCCAGATCTTGGCGACGAGGGTGCGGCGGCCGCCCATGAGCGCGCCCTTCTGGTCTTGGTTCGCGTACACGAACGAGACGAGCTGGTGCTCGGGCTCCACGCCCCAAAACTCGGCGAGTTCGACGTAGCGGGCCTCGTGATCGCTCACCAGCAGCTGCAGCTCTCGCGCGTTGGTGCTGGCGGCGTCGTAGAAGATCTCGAAGCGGTCGTTTTCGAAGTGGCCGCCGAGCGCGTGCACCACGTACGAGCGTGTGCGTTCGATGCCGAGATCGCCGCGGAGGGCGTAGGTGGCGAGCAGCAGCGGCAGCGTGAGGGCGAGCACGATAAGTGGGCGCACGCGCGGGCGGCGGGCGATCTCAAGCGTGGCGAGCAGTGACACGGCCCACAGCACGTTCCAGGCGCGAAACACCGCGTGGCCGGCGAAGCCGATGAGCGACTCGTCGTAGATGGAGCCCGCGTAGTAGCCAAAGAAGGTGTCGTAGGCGACGATCGCGGGCTGCAGCGCCAGCGTGGCGAGCGTGCTGGCGACCGCGAGCAGCAGCAGCGCGAGCAACAGCGCAGCGCGGCGCCAGCGTGATGCCACGTGCGCGATGATCAGCCCCGTGGCCACGGCCATCGGGACGGCGCCCCAGCCGAGCACGACCATGTACGCGAGCCCGACGCCGGGCTCACAGTTGCGCACGCGCAGCATGTTCAGCGCGCCGATCGCCGTGGCCACGACGACCCACGCGGTGAGCTCCACCGCACGTGCGCGGGCGAGACGCCAACGGCTCGGGCCGCCGCCAGACGTGAGCACGCCGGTGCGCGACGCGACATGCCAGGTGCCCAAGATGGACAGCAGCGCCCCCACCAGGGACGCGTATTCGTACCCCAGCACGTTGAGCAGCGGCACGGATTGCGCGAACACGCACGCGACGACGAAGAGGACAGCAGCGGGGCTAAGCCACGCGCGCCGCACTATTGCTCCGCGCTCGTCACGCCCTCGAACCGCACCGGCGAGCCGGCCTCCAATCCCATGCGCGCGACCTCGCCCGCGTTGAGTTCGACCACATACCGCGCCGGGCCGGCCGACGAGCGCCCGGTGTCCGTCTGGGGCGTGGCATTCTGGACGAAGCTATCGACTACGCCGGCGTCGGTGACGAACACCATATCGAGCGGGATGTAGGTGTTTCGCATCCAGAACTGGCGCGGGCTGTCGGCGCCGAAATCGAACACCATGCCCATGTCCTCGACCATCGAGTGGCGATGCATGAGCCCGCGCGTGGACTCCCACGACTCGTCGGCGACCTCGAGGTAGTAGCGGACGCTCGGCAGCCGGCTTCCGGCGAACTCCACGTAAGGCGTCGCGTCGCCCACGTTGCCCGTCATGGCGTCCGGGAACAGGCACGTGGCGTCCGCGCAGCGCAGCGGTGAGGCGCAATCGCGGTCGTCCCGACAGCTGATGCCTTCGGACGCGGCGGCCTCGGCGTGGGCTTCGCGCAGGGCGTCCACCGAGGGCGCGTTGTGCTCCGGGGGCGTGGCAGAGGGCAGCACGTCGGTCACGCTCTCGGGCGTGGCGTGCCGCTCGCATGCGGCGGAGGTCGCGACGACCGCAGTCGCCAGAGTCGCTGCCAGAACCGCCGAGCTTCGTGACCGCAGCGGAAGCCGGTGCGGCTTGTTCGATGGGCGGCGATCAGTTTCGGCTGGACGGTTCATAGCGAGCGCGTGTCAGGATGGTCTGTAGAGCAAGGCTTCGGCCTTTCGCGATCAGCTGCCGTTGGCCGACAGGTGCTCGATCAGGCTTTGCAGGGCTTGTAGCGAGACCGTGTCGGATTCGCGAGCGATCTGCGCCTCGATGCCGGGGATGGCGGTGACGCGGTTGAGCACGCGGAGCGCCTCGACGGAGGCCAAACGAATCTCGCGGTCGGGGTCTTCGAGCAGCGCCATCAGCGGTCCGACGGCGTCGCCATGCTGCGTCACGCCCAGCGCGGTGATCGCGGCGTAGCGCACTTCTGCGTCGGGCCCGTTGACCACCTGGCTGATGGAGAGCACCGCCAGCGAGTCGTTGAACTGACCGAGCAGTTGGGCGGCGAGCACGCGGTTGGCGAGCTCGTCGTCGCGCAGTCCTGCGCCGATGGCGTTGATGACCGGGCGCAGGTCGGCGGGGTTGGCCAAGCCGGCGGCGGCGCGCATGGCCGAAGCGCGAACGCGGGCGTCGGGGAAGCGGACCTTGTCGAGCACGACGGCCAGCAGTTGGCGCTGCTCGAGCGTGTTGAGGGAGTCGAGCGCGGCAGCCACGACGAGCGGGTCGCTGCTCTCGACGAATCCCACGATGGTGGGGCTCACGGTGTCAGCGAACGCCTCTCCGGGGAAGTTGCCGAGGGCGAGCGCGACGTCGGCGCGAACGCTCTCCTCGGGGTCGTTCTCGACGGTCATGATGGCGGTGAGCGCCTCGGGCGTTCCGTAGCTTCCGAGCGCGCGGGCGCTGGCGCCACGTACGCCGGCGTCCGAGGACGTGAGGCCGGTCGAGAGCGTGTCGAAGACGCCGGATCCGGCGCGGCCGTCGGCAGCGAGTGCGCCGAGCGCGCGGTAGGCGGCGCGCTTGAGGAAAGCGTCGCTTCCGCTGGCGTAGCGGTCGATCTCGGAGGTGCTCATCTCGGCCATGATGCTGTAGCAGGCGTCGCCGGCGGCGTAGCGCAGGTCGAGGCTGAGCGCCTCGTTGGAGCCCACTCCGCTGAGGGCCGGAAGCGCATCTGCGTCGCCCGACTGGGCGAGTACTTGGGTGGCGTGGATGGCGACGGCGGGGTCGTGGTGCGCCAAGAACTGCTCGACGGCTTCGCGGTCACTCTGCGTTGCGAGCACCTCAACGGACGCGATGGCCACGTCTCCGACGGTGTGAAGTCCGCGGTACACGAGGCCGGCGCGCTGCGCGTCGCCCGAAGCGTCGGAGGCCAACGAGGTCGCGGCCTGCAGGCGGATGTTCTCCGGGAGGCTCTCGTCTTCCATGGCGCCCTGCAGCGTGTCCCAAGCGGCGAGCGCGTGGAGGGCGTCGACCGACGACTGCTGCACTGCCGGGTCGGGCAGCGAGAGGAAGGTGCGCAGCTGCGCGATGACGCGGGGGTCATCCATGGTGGTCATCTCGCCGATGGCGGCCATGCGCACCGCGGGGTCCTCGGAGGCGGCGCGGTAGAACACCTCGTACACGCGGTACGAATCGAGCGGCCCGTTGGCGATCGCCGCGGCGGCCATGGCACGAAGTTGCGGGTCAGGGTCGGCGCCCATCATCGTCACGACGGCGTCCCACGCGACGTCCTCTTCGGAGGGGATCAGCGCGTTGAGCGCGGCGGCGCGGTAGTTCGGGTCCTCGTCGGAGAGGGTCGGAATGACGGCGTCTTCGTAGTCGTCGATTTCGAGGCCAGCGACCACGCCGAGCAGGTAGTATTTTTGCACGCGATCGTCGCCGGTGAGCACATCGAGCACCATGCCGTCGAGCTCGCGGTCGCCGCGCTCCATGCGGGCGTAGAAGTCGACGGAGGCTTCGCGATCGCCGTTGGGCAGGACGATGTCGGCGCCGGGGACGGAGCCGCCGACGAGCGCTTGCCACATGGGCACCTGCGCGCGGTACGTAGCGTAGCTGATGTCCGCCGCGGTGAGGCCCTCATCGGCCCAGCCCGGGAAGATGACGGTCTGGATTCCCAGCGCGGTGAAGGTCAGGACGGTCTCGGCCGAGATGACCTGGAACGCGGAGGCGTCGGTCGCAGGGTCGAGGTTCACGGCCACGCGCTCTTGGGCGAGCAGCGCGTCGCTGATGGTGACGCTGGCGTTGCCATAGGTGGCGGGCTTTCCGTAGCGCAGCAGGCCGAACGCGGCCGGGATGGTGGACTGCAGCGGCATGTCCGGGCGCACCTGCTCGGTGGGCATGGGCATGATGACCGGCTGCTGAACCGCGCCAACGCGCATGTTCATGTACGCGTACACCACGCCTTCGCTTTGCAGCTGCGCGGAGGCCGGCGACGAGAAGCCGATCACGAGCGCGAGCGGCGCCAACACGACGGTGCTGAGCAGGCGGGCGCTGAAGAAACGAGCGCCGAGGCGGCGGGAGCGTGTCATGGGAGAAACCATCTGTCGGTCCTCAAAATGGAGCATAGAAATGGAGCCGCTGTCCAAGAGTCCCTTGGGGACCGGGCCGCGCTGGCGACGGTGCGAATGCGCGGCCGATGCCACGGCATACGAGAGCGCTGGTCCGGGTAGAACCCACGCGCTCGCGGGCGGCGAACTACCGGCGTGCCTCATCAGTGTCAAGGCACGACCTGCCTAAATCGCCAGTGCGGGCGCGAATTTAAGCGGCATCGACGTGTTCGAATTTTGCGTCGACGGGCCTGTGGGGAATGCGACGAACGACCCGTCAGTAATCTGAACGGGCGGCACGTCGGATGCATTCCCTGGGGGCCTGCGGTGGCTGCGCGCGGACGGTTCCGCTACGCGTCTTTGAGCGCCTCGCCATCCTGCGCTGCCACGATCCGGCGGATGATCTCCGGACGCAGTGAGGCCGCGGGAATGACGGCGTCGAGCGACCCGACCGCGACCGCCCTTTGCACGGTGTGAATCGCGTCGAACTCCGCGGCCAGCGCCTGCTGCTCGCGCAACAGCACGTCGGCGTACAGCTCGTCGATGGCCTCGCGCAGCCGTGGACGCAGCACCGGCGCCACGGACTCAAGCTCCGCGGTCAGCGCCTTGATCTGCGGGTCCGCGTCGGCGCGACGGCGCACTTCACGCGGGAAGACGACCGCGGCGGCCGGGCCACCACCGATCACAGACGCGTACGAACCCTCGAGCGCGATCGACTGCAGCGCGGGGTTGAGCGCCTTGGAGAACACCACGTACGCGCCGCCGTGATAGCGACCGACGATCACGAAGATGAGCGGGCCCTTGAAGTTGACCACTGCGCGGCCGATCTCGGCGCCATACTCCAGCTGCCACTTGCGGAGCGACTCCGGGCTGCCGTCGAAGCCCGACAGGTTGGCGAGCACGACGCACGGGCGCGCGCCGCTGGCGGCGTTCAGAGCGCGGGCGAGCTTCTTGGACGACTTGGGGAACAGCGTGGCGCCGGTCCAGCGGTCCGGTCCGTCGGCGGGCACGCGGCCAAATCGCGGAAGTGGGCGCGATTCCACACCGATCAAGCTCACCGCGCGGCCGCCGATGGCAGTGTCCCACGCGACGATCATCTCAGCGGGCCGGAACGGTCGCCAGCGCTCCACGTGGCCGGCGTCTTGGTCGATGACCGCACGCATGAGGGCGCGGATCGCGAACGGCTTCTTGCGGCCCGGGTTGGTGGCCTCGTCGAACAGCTCGCCCACCTTGGTGAACCCACCGACGGCCGCCTCGTACGGGAAGTCGAGGATGGAGCGGTCGAGCGGATCCGCGGTGGGCACCGGGAGCGGGAACGTGTGTCCGGGGGGCCGGTGGGTGTAGCGGTAGTGCGAGAACAGGATGGCGTACGCGGCGCCGAGGTCGCGGGCCACGTAGTGCGCTTGGCCGTTGGGCCCCATGATGCGATCCGCGCCGCCGATGCCCTTCTCGTCCTCGGCTGAGACGCTGCCCGAATACTCGAGCGCGCGCTTTCCGGTGAGCACCATGGCGCCGTCGTGCGTCATGATGAGGATGCCGCGGGTGTGCATGAGCGTGGTCGCTTGCGCGTTCCAGTACGCTTGTGCGCCCACGTTCACGCCGGCGACGACCACGTTGATCTCACCGCCGTCTTGGGTGAACTCGACGATGCGGCGCAGCACCTGCGCGGTCCAGTCGAGGTTCTCGGTGCCGCTGTCCATGGCGATGCGCGCGCCGGACGAGATCGCGATCCACTCGATGCTCAGACCTTCGCGCTCGGCCAGCTCGATGGCGCCGAGCACGCGGCGGCACTCGGGCTCAGCGAGGGAGCCGAGCGAGCGGGTGGGGTCGTTGGCCACGAACACGCGCTTCATGCCGTTGGGCGCGTGACGCGACTCGTTGGTGATGAGGCCGACGATGATGCCGCAGGTGTTCCCGCCATACGGGCGGTCCACGGGGACAAAGTCGCCGGCGTCGTTCAGGTCGAACTCCACAAACTCGCCGCGGTCGACGGCGAACGACGCGTCGGCGGCCTCGCTGCCGCGGCCCTCGAGCATCTGGATGATCTCGTACGGGTACACGAGGCCCAGGCGGCGGGCGCGTACCACCCGCTGCTCGTACGCGGTGAGCGGCTGGATGGGCTCGGCGACCGGCGGGCGCGTGCGCACGTCGAGACGGTGGCGACCGGGCTTGCTGATCACGAACTCGATGTCGCGGACCACGCCTGCCTCGTCGCGTACGCGGGCGCGCACGTTGACGCTTTCAAGCCCGAGGCGGCGGGTGGGGGCTTCGAGGCCGCGGGCGATCTCGTTCACCTTGTTGGCGTCCATCGACAGCACGGGCCGCACGTAAACGGTCAGGCGGTTTCGGTAGAACCGGTTGCGCCGGCCACGACCCGCTTGGGCCTCGCGGATGATGCGCAGGCCCTCGTAGTACACCTTCTCGAATTCCCAGCGCGGCCAGTCGCCAGCGGGGACTTCGGTGGCTCCTCCGGTGACTTCGGCGCGGACGAAAATCCGCTCGTCGCGGGCGTTCGAGCGAGCGCGCGCTGTGAAGGCGAGCATCCGCTCGGGGCACCGCACGCGCGACAACTCGAACTCGGACAGACGGTCCATCTCGAGCCGCGCTGCGAACTCCGGGTGCACGCCCAGGTCGCCCTCGACCGAGTGCCAAGCGCCGTCTCGAGCGACGTTCGTCGAGGCCATGACCTCATCTCCGTCACTGCCCACGCGCAACACGGTAATGCGCCCCGTTTCGGGCACCGTCGTGGGCATCCGCGGCGCATCTTCGCTGCCGTCGACAACCACGACATCGACCGCATGAGCGCCGGCTTGCAGCGCCGCTTCACAGGCCGCCGTCACATCTTGGGTACCCTCGACGATCACCACCGCGAAGGAATCGCAGACACCCACGAACCCAGCAGCGAACTCCACCGGCGTGAGCGGCGGAACCTGGCGGCCCCACACGCGCGACGCGATGGCCTGCGCGGCGGTCGCGACGTCCGGCCGGTCGGGCTCCACGTTGGTGATAAGCTGCGGCAGCACGGTCTGCGCGGACTGCGACAAGGCGAGGTAATACTCCTCGCTCGCGGCGGGCGCGTGAACGCCGTCATCGAGCACCGCGAGCCGGTCGTGGGTCTCGCGAAGTTCGGCGCCGCGAGCCACGTACAGCGGCCGCTTGTAGAGCACGTATAGCGCCTGCCGCGCGTTGTCGGCCACGTACGGATGGCTGTCCGGCGACACTTCGAACACACGAGAGAGCGTGGTCGGGAGGTCGGTGAAGCCGTGCATGGGCACGCCGATCTCCGCCAGCCCGATCACGAGGCGCAACAGCGACGAGCACACCCGGTAGCGCAGCTCGCTGTGGGCGTTCGCGACGCTCAACCGCCAGAGCGCTTCGCGCAGCGTGTCCGTGGGCTCGAAGCCATCGACCGAGTAGTGCGCCAGCGCGCGGGTGAGCGACGTGCGAACCAGGTCCGGCGCGCCCTCCTCTCCTCGCTCGTGCAGACGGCAGTACTCGAAGAACGCCAGCTGCGCGCTCACCTCGGAGCCGTCGTCGGCGTAGCCCTCAAGCGTCCGACCGAACAGCTCTTCCGTGTCGACGAACACCGTGAGGACCGCCACCAGCTCCGCCCAATGCTCGTGGCGCCGCAGGCCTGCGAACTCCAACCGAGCGCCGAACAGCACCTCGATGCGGCGGGCGGTGTCGACCGACACATCGTAGCCGAGCAGCACGGAACGCACGGTCGCGACCACGTCTTTGACGATCTCGGTCACAAACTCGCGCGGCGCGTCATCCACGCGGTCCGGGCGGGGCATGCCGGTCTCGAACAGCAGGTCCACGAGGCTGCCTCGCGCGGGTGGCAACTCGACCAAGGCGGCCGTGTCCGCGCCGTCCCCGCTGTCCGTGGTCTCAAGCTCTACGAGCACTTGACCGCTGGCGACCTGCTCGGCCGCCCGGCAGCGCACCCGGCGGACGACACCGCCTTCGAGCGCGCGCACGGGCAGCTCCATCTTCATCGCTTCGAGCATCGCGAGCAGGTCACCGGCCTCGACCGTGTCCCCCTCTTTGACGAACATCTCGATGACCATCGCGGGCGCGGGCGCCACGACGGATCCACCTTCGGCCAGCGTGATCGCGTGCAGCACGCCGTCCACCTCTACCGAAGCCGACGACGCCGACTCCGCAAACAGGACGCGGTGACGCACGCCGTCGAGCACGAGCATCGCGCTGTGGCGGCCAGTCTGCTCAAACCGAGCCTGGTACGTGCCCGCCGAAGACGCGACCTCGTACCGGCCCTCGCCCACGCAATACACGTGCAGCGCGACCGAGCGCCCGCGTAGCCGCAGGTTGAGCAGCCGACCGCTGGGCGCCGGCAAGTTCTGCGGCACGCCGTTCTGCGCTTGGTTCATGAACGACGCCACGTGGCGGCCCGTCTCCGACACGTGCGCGAGGATGGCGGTGGTCACCAGCGCGGCGGCCTCGTTGGCCGGCGTCGCGACCCGGATCGCGTCGGGGCGGCGGTCCAGCCAATCCGTGCTCAGCGTGCCGTCGACGAACTCCGGCGTGCTCAGCAGCTCGGTCAGGAACGCCTTGTTGGTCGCGCCGCCTTCGATCACCACGTCGAGCTCGCGGAGCGCGCGCTTCAAGCGGGCGATCGCGGCGCTTCGGGTCGGCGCGTACGCGATGACCTTGGCGATCATCGAGTCGAACTCCGCGGGGATCTCGGCGCCTTCCACGATGCCAGAATCGACGCGGACGCCGGGCCCTGCGGGCGGGCGGAACACGCGCACGCGACCCGGCGCTGGGCGGAAGCCTTCGTCGACGTTCTCGGCGTTGACCCGCGCTTCGATCGCATGACCGCGGGCCACATCCGGCGGGCTCCACGCCTCGCCGAGCGCGATGACCAGCTGCGCTTGCACCAGATCGGCGCCGGTGAGCGCCTCGGTGATCGTGTGCTCCACCTGCAGGCGCGAGTTTACCTCAAGGAAGCTGAGCGTGCCGTCGGTCGGCCGGTACAAGAACTCCACGGTACCCACGCCGCGGTAGCCGACGGCCTTGGCCATCTCGCACGCGCCGTCCATGATCTGTTGGCCGAGCGCTTCGGGCAGCACCGGCGACGGAGACTCTTCGATCAACTTTTGGTTGCGACGCTGCACGCTGCAATCGCGGACACCGAGCGCGAAGGCGTTGCCGTGGCCGTCCACCGCGAACTGTACTTCTACGTGCCGCGCGCCAGAGATCGCCGCCTCGATAAACAACCGCCGGTCGCCGAACGACCGCTCCGCCTCGGCCGAAGCCGAGGTGACGGCGCCGAGCAGCCCCGCCGCCTCGGTGACACGCCGAATGCCGCGCCCGCCACCGCCCGCAGAGGCTTTGACCATGAGCGGATATCCGATCGGCTCCGCCAGCGCTTCGAGCTGCTCGGCGGTCTCATCACCGACGAGCGGCGACCACGGGCCTACCGGCAGGCCCGCCGCGACGGCGTGCTCCTTGGAGCCAATCTTGTCACCAACGGCGCGCATCGCCGCGGCGGACGGGCCGATAAACCGGATGCCGACGCCCTCAAGTTTCTCAACAAAATCAGCATCTTCGCTCGCAAACCCCCATCCGGGCCACACGGCGTCGCAGGAGCTCGCAGCGAGCGCGGCCAACACGTGTTCGTGGTCGCAATACGCGCTCACCGTGCCCACACCGCCGGGCCGAAGCGCCGCGCCCAGGTCGACCACGTCGTCAGCCATGCGCACAAACGGCGCGCCGGCGTCCGGCGTGGTGAAGAACGCCACGCACTCGGTCTCTGTGCCGTGCGCCGCGTCGAACTCACGAAGGCTGCGGACGAAGCGAACTGCGGCCTCGCCTCGGTTCAAGATCGCGATTCTGCGGTATCGTTTCACGGGCCTCACGGGGGACTTGGACGCTCCCTGCTCAACCACCAGAGGGCCAAAATGGCAACCGGCGATATGTCCGCACGCTCACCTCCGCTGTCCTGTCTCGGCGTCCGCGTTGCACTCCAAGACCCGTTCCACCACACTGTTTGAAACACGTTCTGCAGGCAACGACCCATGACCCATCCGTTCAACGAAGCCGAAGGACTCCGCGGCGATCTCGAGTTTGGCACCCTCCCCAACTTGGTCCGAATCGCGGCTGAACGCCACGGCGAGAGACCGTTCATCGTGGACGGCGAGACGACGATCCGATTCACCGATTTACGCCGTCATGTCGCCACCGCGATGCGCTCGCTCATGGCGCTCGGCGTAGAGTCGGGCGAGCGCGTGGCCGTGTGGGCGCCCAACATGTGGGAATGGGTCGTCGCCGCGCTGGCGATTCAGTCGGCCGGCGCCTCATTGGTGCCGATCAACACGCGCTACAAAGGCGCTGAGGCCGCGCATATCCTGCGCAAATCGCAGTGCCGTGTGCTGTTCACGGTCAGCGGATTCCTGGGCAACGACTACGTGGGCATGCTCCGCGAGGTCGAGAATTTGCCGGCGCTCAAGACCGTCATCCTGCGCGGCGACGCTCCGGCGGGCACGCTGTCTTGGAGCGGGTTCATGGCCGGCGCGGAGCACACCTCGCAAGATCGCGCGGGCGTGCGACTGCGCTCGGTGGGCCCCGGAAACGTCGCCGACGTGCTGTTTACATCTGGCACAACCGGAGAGCCCAAGGGCGTTGTGTGCACCCATGCCCAAGCCCTGCGCGTGTTCCGCGATTGGGGCGCCGTCGTCGGGCTGCGCGACACCGACCGCTACCTGATCGTGAACCCGTTCTTCCACGCGTTCGGGTACAAAGCCGGCTGGCTGGCCGCGCTCATGGTCGGCACCACGATCTACCCGCAGGCCACCTTCGACGTCGACGCCGTGCTCGCGCGCATCGCCCCCGACGGCATCACAATGCTGCCCGGCGCGCCCGCGCTGTACGCGACGCTCCTCGCCCGCCCAGACCTGGACGACTTCGACATCTCCACGCTGCGGCTCGCTGTAACCGGCGCGGCGACGATCCCCGTGTCGCTGATCGCGAAGATGTACGACCGCCTCGGGTTCGAGACCGTCATCACCGGCTACGGACTCACCGAATGCTGCGGCACCGCGACCATGTGCCGCGCCGGCGACTCCATCGAGACCGTCGCCAACACGTCCGGGCGGCCGCTACCCGGCGTGCGTATTCGAGTGGTCGACGCCGAAGGCCGCGAGCTGCCGGAGGGCGAGCCAGGGGAGGTGCTCATCGCCGGTTACAACACCATGCTCGAGTACCTCGACGAGCCCCAGCAGACGCGCGAGGCGTTCAACAAACGCGGGTGGCTCCGCACAGGCGACATCGGCGTGGTGGACGCAGATGGCAACCTGAAGATCACCGACCGCCACAAGGACATGTTCATCAGCGGCGGCTTCAACGTGTACCCCGCCGAGGTCGAGAACCTGATCTCGAACCGCCCGGACATTGCGCACGTGGCGGTCATCGGCGTGCCGGACGAGCGCATGGGCGAGGTCGGCAAGGCGTTCCTCGTGCTCAACGAGGGCTACGCGCACGACCCCGACGAGTTCGTCGCCTGGTGCCGGGACAACATGGCGAACTTCAAGGTGCCGCGCTCCACAGAAGTCCGAACGGAGCTCCCGCGAAACGCGACCGGAAAGGTGCAAAAGTTCAAGCTGCGCGAGGTCCCCGAATAGCTCCGCGCGCTAGGTACCGTAGACCTTCTCCGGCGTCGGCGCTTCGGCGACCAGCCCGCGCACGGCGGCGCCCAACTCAGATGCCTCCCACCGTCGGCCGCCTGCCGTCGCCTTGGCCGAGTGACGCCAGCCGTCCATGAGCTGCACGTAGTCGCCAGCGACCTCGAACACGCGGCCCGTCACATCGTGCGAGTCCTCGGAGCACAGCCACGCCACCAGCGGCGACACGTTCGCGGCGTCCATCGCGTCAAAGGCGCCCTCCTCCGGCTTGGCCATCATGTCGCCGAACACCTCTTCGGTCATACGCGTGCGGGCGATCGGGCAGATGGCGTTCGCGGTCACGCCGTAGCGGCCCATCTCTGCTGCCTGCACCAACGTGAGCGAGGCGATGCCGCCCTTGGCTGCTGAGTACGCCGCCTGCGCGATGCTGCCGAGCACGCCCGCCCCGGACGAGGTGTTGACGATGCGCGCGGTGACCTTCTCGCCCGCCTTGGCCTGGTTGCGCCAATACGCGCCAGCGTGTCGCGCCACGCAGTAGTGGCCGCGCAGGTGTACGCGCAGGACGGCGTCCCACTCGTCCACGCTCGACGAAACGAACATGCGGTCGCGCACGAATCCGGCGTTGTTGACCACCGCGTCGAGGCGCCCAAAGTGTTCGATCGCCGCGGTGACGATGCGGCCGGAAGCGTCCCAATCGGTGACGTCGTCGCCGTTGGCGATCGCTTGACCACCGAACGCTTTGATCTCCGTCACCACCTGGTCGGCGGGACTCTCGGTGGGCGCTTGCCCCTCGCGGCCGACGCCCAAATCGTTGACCACCACGGCGGCACCTTGGCGGGCCAACTCCAGCGCGTGCGCGCGGCCAACACCGCGGCCTGCGCCCGTCACGATCACTACGCGCCCATCACAGATCTTCATGCCACTCTCCGTCAAATGCGGGATTCGGGGCGCGAGCGCGCGTGGCGCTGGCCCACAGGTAGAACGTGTTCTAGCGTATGCCACAGCCCCTTCGGAATGCCCACCCCTACGCACGCATGAACCTCGACTACTCTGGCCGCATCGTCCTCATCACCGGCGGCACCAAAGGCATCGGCCGCGTCATCTCTGAGCGGTTCGCCGAGCTGGGTGCGACGGTCATCGCGTGCGCGCGCAACGCCCCCGAGGCGGCGCTTCCTGCTGGCGTCTCGTTCCAGGCGTGCAATGTGCGGGACCCCGACGCGTTGGTCGCGCTCATGGACAGCATCGTGGCCGAACACGGGCGTATCGACGTGCTGATCAACAACGCTGGCGGCTCGCCGCACGTGGACGCCGCGACCGCCTCGCCCCGCTTTCACGCCGCGCTGATCGACCTAAACCTGACCGCGCCGATGAACGCCGCGCAGGCCGCCAACAAACACATGCAAGCGGCCGACGGCGGCGTGATCATCAACATCGCGTCGGTGTCTGGAACGCGGCCTTCGCCCGGAACCGCAGCGTATGGCGCGGCCAAGGCAGGGCTGCTGAACCTGACGCGCTCGCTGGCCGTCGAGTGGGCGCCCAAAGTCCGCGTGGTCGCCGTCGTCGCAGGCCTGATCGAGACCGAGCTCGCGGAGCTGCACTACGGCGACGCCGAGGGTGTGGCGCGGGTGGCCGCGACCGTGCCGGCCGGTCGCATGGGCACCCCGGACGACGTCGCCAACGCTTGCTTGTGGCTGGCGTCTGAGTACGCGTCCTACGCCAGCGGCTCGGCCATCACGCTAGACGGCGCAGGCGAGTTGCCGGCGTTCCTGACCGCCGCGAAGGGTGACGCGTAGCCGGCGAAGGCGGGGATGGTTGAAACCTGTCCCTCGACAAGCTCGGGAAGGGGGGATTGCGGGGATCGTTAAACGTCCTTCGACTGCGCTCAGGAAGGGGGGATTGGAGGGATCGTTAAACGTCCTTCGACTGCGCTCAGGAAGGGTGTGTGCGACCCGACCTGTGGACGCCCCTAGAACTGGAACGTGGCCCAGCCTTGCATGGTCACGGCGCCCTTCTGGTTCACGCACACGGCTTCCACTTCGACCGTCTGCTTCTCGTCGTCCTTACTGACCACCGACGCGGTGAACGACAACGTGTCGCCGGGGAAGTACGCGGATTTCCAGCGGGTGCGGGCGCGGCGGGTGCGCTCGGGGCCCATCCAACCGGCGAGCCAGGCGTGCATGGCACCGGCGGGGTACATGCCCACGCCCAGCGGTGCGTCGAAGCCGGCGCTCTGGGCGAACGGCTCGTCGTGGTGCACCGGATTCATGTCACCCGAGGCGCCCTGGTAGCAGACGATGTCGGTGCGGGAGACGGGCCCGATTTCGAACGGCTCGGCCTCCAAGCCCACCGTGACGTCCGACCAGTTTACTGCGTAGAGATCGCTCATCTTAGTCCTCCGACGGGGGCTTTCCGGTCTCAACGCCGGTCATCTTCGCTTCGGCCACAAGCTTGCCGTCCATGTCGCGGAACTCGGTGATCATCACAGCGAACGTGAGCTCGCCGCCGCGGCGGCCCTGTTTGGTGAAAATCTCGTCAATGCGCGACTGCGCGACCAAGCGCGTTCCAGCGACCGGCGGCGGGCCGTGGAAGATGTACTCCTGCTCGGCGTGCATGCCGCGCTCGTTGCTCATCTTCACGCGGTCCCACACGCTGGCGCCGGCCACGTCGCGCTCCCAGTGGAACGTGGTGGTCAGGAACGTGGGCGCCGAGACGGGGTCTTCGCCGTAGAACGCGGGGTGCACGGCGTGTACGGAGCGGGCGAACTCACGGCACTTTCCGCGCTCGACGTCGACCGGGTAGGCCGCGCCGACGGTGCCTTTGGCTGTCGGGTCAATCATGGTCTCTCGGGGTTTGCTGAGACGGAACTACACACTGTAGCCGGCAGGCTACGCGCGTTGGCTCGACACGGAGATGGTCTCGCCGGTCATGTAGCTGGAGTAGTCGCTGGCGAGGAAGACGATCACGTTCGCGATCTCCCAGACCTCGGCGGCGCGGCCGAACGCCTCTTGGGCTTCGAGCTGGGCGAGCAGCTCTGGCGTGGTCACTTTGTGCAGGAACGGGTGCATGGCCAAGCTGGGCGCCACACCGTTGATGCGGACGCCAAAGTCGGCCGCTTCGAGCGCGGCGCAGCGGGTGAACGCCATCACGCCGGCCTTGGCTGCCGCGTAGTGCGACTGCCCCTTCTGGGCGCGCCATCCGAGCACGGAGGCGTTGTTGACGATGGCGCCTTTGCCGCGCGGTTGCATGTGCTGCAGCATGGCGCGGGTCACGCGGAAGGTGCCGGTGAGCGTGACGTCGAACACGCGGGCCCACTGCTCGTCGGTCATGTCGACCACGTTCGCGGTGCCGCCGAGTCCGGCGTTGTTCACAAGCACATCTACGTGGCCCATTTGAGCGACCGCGCCGTCGACCATCGCGGTCACGTGGTCTTGGTCGGTCACGTCGCACACGAGGGTGCCGGGGCGCACGCCGAACTCCTGCTCGAGCTTGTCGGCGGCCTCGCCGAGGCGGCGCTCATGGAAGTCGCTCACACACACGGTGGCGCCCTCTTCCATGCAGCGCTTGGCGGTCGAGAAGCCGATGCCCGTGCCGGCGGCGGCCGTGACAAGCACCGTGCGGCCGGCGAGCAGGTTGTGGGCGGGGACGTAAGGAGGAGTCGGTTGAGCCATCGGTTACTTCCAGCGCGGCATGCCGAGCGCGCGTTCGGAGATGAGGTTGCGTTGAATCTGGTTCGAGCCCGCGTAGATGGTGTCCGACCGCGAGAACAAATACATGCGCTGCAGCGGGGTCAGCTCGTAGGGCCAGCCATCGGCGGTGTCTGCCGAGTCGCCGAGCACGTCCATGGCGAGCTCCCCCAAGTCGCGGTGCCAGTTGGCCCAGTACAGCTTGTTGATCATGGCCGCCGGCGGCAGTTCACCGTTCGAAAGCGCGCTCGTGAGCACCCGCAGGGCTGTCCAACGCATGATCTGCAGCCCCGCGTGCGCCTCGGCGATGCGCTGCCGAAGCACCGGGTCCTGTGCCGCGCCATTTTGCTTGGCGACCGCGACGATGGCGTCGAGCTCGTTCTGGAACGCCAGCTGTTGGCCGAGCGTGGACGCACCGCGCTCGAACGCGAGCGTGCCCATGGCCACCCGCCAGCCGTTGTTCACTTCGCCGACCACGTCGTTCACGCTGGCGCGCGCGCCGTCGAAGAACACCTCGCCGAACTCGCTGGTGCCGGTCATCTGGCGGATCGGTCGGACCTCCACGCCGGGCTGGTCCATGGGCACCAGGATGTACGAAATCCCTTTGTGTTTCGGGACGCTAGAGTCCGTCCGACACAGCACGAAGCACCAGTCGGCGATGTGCGCGTGCGAGGTCCAAGTCTTCTGCCCCGTGATGATCCACTCGTCGCCCACACGCTCGGCTTTGGTCTGCACGTTGGCCAAGTCCGAGCCCGCGTTGGGCTCCGAATACCCCTGGCACCAGATCTGCTCGCCGAGCCGAATCGGGTCCAAGAACCGGCGCTTTTGGTCGTCGCTGCCGAAGTGCGCGATGGTCGGCCCGGCGAGCGTTTCGCCGATGTGACCGATACGACCGGGGCCGCCGAGCCGCGCGTACTCTTCGTTGAACACGACCTGCTGCATGATGGTCGCGCCACGGCCGCCATGCTCCTCGGCCCAGTCGATGCAGGACCATCCGGCGGCGCCGATCATCCGGCCCCACGCCTTGCGCTCATCGACCAACGCATGCTCATCGCCCGGCCCGCCGCGGAAGCGAACGTGCTTCCACTCGCCTTCCAGGGCTTCGGTCAGGAACGCGCGCGCCTCGGCGCGAAAGGCGTCGTCTTCGGGTGTGTATCGGAGGTCCATTAGCCGAGCAGCTCCTGCGCGATGGCCGCGCGCCACGCCTGGGGGGTTCCGAACAGCGACTTGCCCGAGGTCGCGCGCTTGAAGTGCAGATGCGCGTCGACCTCCCACGTGAAGCCAACGCCGCCGTGAATCTGAATGCTTTGCCCGGCGCACGCGTAGTACGCCTCGGCGCAGTACGACGCGGCACAGGCAGCGGCGTCGTAGAATTCCTCGTCGGACGCGTCGTCGGCCGCCCACGCGGCGTAATATGCGGCCGAGCGCGCCGACTCGACCAGCATCATCATGTCTGCGCACATGTGCTTGATGGCCTGAAACGAGCCGATCGGACGCCCAAACTGCTCACGCACCTTCGCGTACTCGACCGCCTCGTCGAGGCACCGCTGCGCACCGCCCACTTGCTCCGCGGCCAGCGCTACGGCCGCCAACGCAACGGCTCGGCGCAGCGTGCGCGCCACGTCCGTCTCGACCTCTTCGTCCGCGTTCACACGGATGGAGTCGAACACGATCGAGGCTCGGCGACGCGTCTGGTCCATGGTCGGCGTGGCCACAGGCACGATGCCCGGCATATCCGTCGGAATCGCGAACAACTTGAGGTCGTCGCCATGCTTCGCGAACACCAGATACATGTCGGCGGTGGCCCCATCGAGCACGTGATGCGCCTCGCCGTCGACCATCCAACCGTCCTCGGTCGGCTCGGCCGTCAGCGTGATCGCAGAGGCGTCCCAACCGCCACGTTTGCCCGCCAACACGACCGACGCGACGCACGTACCGGCGGCCACCTCGGGCAGCCACGCTTTGCACATCGCGTCATCGCCCGACGCCAACAGCACGTTGGCGGCGAACGAGATGGAGCCGAGCAAGGGCGAGCACAGCAGCGCCGCCCCCGCCTGCTCCATGAGCGCCACGTGGGCGACCATACCAAAGCCAAAGCCGTCGTAGGCTTCAGGGATCGCGAGCGCCGCCCAGCCCTGCTCCTCACACACGCGGGTCCACAGCGCCGGATCGTACCCGCGCTTGGTCTCCATGACGGCGCGGACCGACTCCGCGGAGGCGTGTTTGGCGAGTAGCCGCCGCGCGCTCTCCCGGAACGCTTCCTGCTCTTCGGTGAACGCGAACTGCATATCTAGAGTCGCTCGATGATGGTGACGTTGGCCTGACCGCCGCCCTCGCACATGGTCTGCAGGCCGTACTTGCCGCCGGTGCGCTCCAGCTCGTGCAGCATGCTGGTCATCAGCTTGGCGCCGGTGGCTCCGAGCGGGTGTCCGAGAGCGATCGCGCCGCCGTTGGGGTTCACCTTGCTCATGTCCGGGCGAATCTCCTTCTCCCAGGCGAGCACGACGGGCGCGAACGCCTCGTTGATCTCGATCACGTCCATCTGGTCGATGGTCATGCCGGCCTTCTCGAGCGCGTACCGCGTGGCCGGAATCGGCGCGGTGAGCATCAGGATCGGGTCATCGCCACGCACGCTCATGTGGTGGATGCGGGCGCGCGGCGTGAGGCCGTGCTCCTTCACCGCACGCTCCGAAGCGATGAGCATGGCCGAGGCGCCGTCCGAGATCTGACTGGCCACGGCGGCGGTGATGCGTCCGTCGGGCACGAGCGTCTTCAGGCTCGCCATCTTCTCCAACGTGGTGCCCGCACGCGGACCCTCGTCGGTCGTGAACTCGCCGAACGGCACGATCTCACGGGTGAAGTGACCCGCGGCGATCGCGGCCAACGCACGCTCGTGGCTCTGCAGCGCGAACTGCTCCATGTCGAGCCGCGAAATCTCCCAGCGCTCGGCGATCGCTTCCGAGGCGTGGAACTGCGTCACCGGCTGCGTGCCGTAGCGCTCCACCCAGCCCTTCGAGCCCGAGAAGGGGTCGGTGTGACCGTACTCCTTGGCCACGATCATGGCCGCCGAAATGGGGATCATCGACATGTTCTGAACGCCGCCAGCGACCACCAAATCTTGGGTGCCGCTCATGACGCCCTGCGCCGCGAAGTGCACGGCCTGTTGGGACGATCCGCACTGGCGATCGATGGTCACGCCGGGGACGGACTCCGGCAGGCCAGCAGCCAGCCAGCACGTGCGCGCGACGTCGCCCGCCTGCGGGCCGATCTGGTCGAGACAACCGAACACGACGTCGTCGACCGCGTGC
>CBDUJZ010000012.1:0-64043 GCA_965367675.1 uncultured Myxococcales bacterium
GGGGGCGCGCTTGTGTGGCGCAGCCTCCGTGCGGTTGGCCGGTCTCGACGTCGAAGAGCGCGATACGTCCGCCGAACGCGGCGCGTAGCGGGGCGGGTGCGAACACTTCGTCGGCCGGGCCGGCGGCGATGACGCGGTTGTTGAGGAGGACGAGGTCGTCGAAGTACGCCCGGGCGGTTCCGAGGGCGTGGTGGACGACGACGACGGTTCGCCCGTCGTCGCGGAGCTCGCGCAGCACGTCGACGATGGCGCTCTCCGTTGTGGCGTCGACGCCTGCGAAGGGCTCGTCGAGCAGCATGATCTGGGTGTCCTGGGCGAGCGCTCGGGCCACGAAGGTGCGCTGGCGCTGTCCGCCGGAGAGGGCGCCGATGGGCCGATTGGACAGGTCCTGCAACCCGACCCGCTCCAGCGCGAGCGCGACCGCTTGCCGATCGACATCACGGAGGCGTCGGAACGGTCCCAGGTGCGGATACCGGCCCTGTTTGACCACGTCGCGGACGGTGACGGGGAAGTCGAGGTCGACCGCGCTCTCTTGGGGCACGTAGGCGACGGCCAGCCGCGGTCGGTCGGCGTGAATCGTGATTTTACCCTCGCTCGGGATCGCTCGGACGATGGCCTTGAGCAGAGAGGATTTACCGGAGCCATTGGGTCCAAGCACTCCGGTCATCGCGGCGGCGCGGATGTCGACGGTGACGTCGTCGAGCGCCAGCGTGCGGTCGTAGCGAACGCGCAGGTGTTCGACGGAGATGGCCACTGGGTTCTCGCGCATCGTCATTCAGGCGAGGGAGGGAGGGTACCGCCGAGCGCGGTGACGATCATCCGGACGTTCTCGCGGATCATGCCGTCGTAGGTGCCTGCGGGGCCGTCGGCTGGCCCGATGCTGTCGGAGTACAGCGGTCCGGCGATGACGGCGGACGTCTCGCTGCCCACGCGCTCGATGAGCGCCGGGTTGACGGAGGTCTCGGCGAAGACGGCCGGGATGTTGTCGGCGCGGACGCGGTCGATGGCGTTGGCGACGTCGCGTTGGCTCGCTTCGGACTCAGTGGAAAGTCCTTGGATTCCGACCACTTCGAGGCCATAGGCTCGTCCGAAGTAGTTGAACGCGTCGTGGCTCGTAACCAGCACGCGGCTGCTCTCGGGGATGCTCGTGATGGCGACGGAGACCCAGTCGTGGAGGGCCTGGGTTCGGGCCGCGTAGGCCCGCTGTCGCGCTCGGATTCGTTCAGCAGCGTCGGCGTCGACGACGGTCACGAGTCCGGCCGCTACCGTTTCAGACGCCTCGAGCCAGAGCCGTACATCGAACCAAAAGTGGGGGTCTACACCCCCCGCGAAGCTCTCGGCGGTGATGGCGGAGAGGCCGTCGCTAGCGACGATGAGGGGGCGCTCTCCGCCGGCGTTCTCCACGAGGTCTTGGGCCCAGCCTTCCAGGTGTAGGCCGCTGATCACGACGGCGTCGCTGCGTGCGATGTCGCGGGCGACAGTCGGGGTGGGGCGGTAAAGATGGGGGTCAGCGCCGGGTTGCATGATCGTGACGACGCGGAGGTCGTCACCTGCCAGCTGGGTGACGAGATCGCCGAGCATGGTGGTCGACACGACGACCATCGGAGCGTCGGAGGCGGTTTCGTCGGTGCGTGGTGTGCACGCCGCGAACACGACCATCGCGAGTACCAGCGCGGCTTGAATCCATGGGCCGCGGACGTGGAAATGCGAGGGGGGACGGAGGCTGGTGTGCAATCGGTGCTTCATGAAGAGTGGAATGATTGACCGAGGTTTGTTTTAGACTTGGATGCGTGACAATCAAGGTTTAGCCTTGGCTAATTACACGAAACTTCGTCTGACGCCAACGTGGCGCTAGAGTCCTCGCGTGAACTTGAAGAACCCACAGCTACATACGTCTTGGATCGTGGCCGCGGTTTGCCTCCTGTGGGGGGCGGCGGCGCTCGCTGTGACCGTGAGCGCTCCCGCCTCGAGCGTGGATCCGGAGTGGGATTTGTTTGGGTTCTCGGCGGTTGATCATCCACCGACGGCGCGGGTTTCCAAGCCTTGGCAGGAGATGCCGTTTCCGTACCTACCGGACGAGCCGAACGGGCGCAGCGTGTCGATCGGCACCGTCACAGACGGTCATATTGTGAACGCGCTGGCGTTGCCTTTGCCCGGCCGCACGTATGGGATTTTGCCGCGGCAGTATCAGCGACGTTTGACGTACGGCAGCGAGGAGCTGATCGAGGGGATCGTCGCGGCGTCGGAGTACGTGGAGCAGGTGCATCCGGGCGCCGTGCTGTGGCTCGGCAACATCGGCCGTCGCGGCGGTGGCGACATCCCGTGGTCGGTGAGTCACAACGCAGGGCGCGACGCCGACCTGGCGTTCTACACGCTCGACCCCGACGGAAACGAGGTGATGCCGCCGGACCTTTTGCACTATCGCGGGAACGGCCGGTCGCGTGAATACGGCGGTTACTATCGGTTCGACGACGCACGGAACTGGGCGCTGGTGAAGGCGCTGGTGCTGTCGGAGACCATGCAGATTCAGTACCTGTTCATCTCGAATCCGCTGCGCGAGCGCTTGCTCGACCACGCGCGTTCGGTGCGTGAGCCGGGGTGGTTGGTGGATCGGGCGGGGCTGCTGTTGCGGCAGCCGGGCCCGGAGATTCCGCACGACGATCACCTGCACATTCGGGCGTTTTGCAGTCGGTTTGACGTGACGGGTGGCTGCCAGAATATCGGTCGGATTCACTCGGGTACGGAGACGTACACGGCGGAGCTTCGGGGGCGGGTGGCGCACGCGGTGTCGCTGCTTCGGGCCGGTGAGGCGGAGACGCGTCGGTTGGCTGTAGAGCGGCTGCGGGTGCTGGAGGCGCGGAGCGAGCTCGACATGGTGCGCCGTCGTTTGAGCGACCCGAGCCCGCTCGTTCGCGCTGCGGCGGTGGACACGATCGCGGCGCTTGGCAGCGAACGGTCGGTGGACTGGCTTGTGCTGCACTGGGAGGACGAGACCGAGGATTACGTGCGCGAGCGCTTGGTGCGCGCGGCGGGCAGGCTTGGCGGCCGTAGCGCGGGGTTGTTCCTGACGGATTTGCTCAGCGCGCCGCGCTGGGTCGAGGTGGAGGGCCGTCGGTACGACCTGCGCTTGGTGGCGTTGGATGCGGTTCGGCAGTCGGGTCGCGCGGAGCCCGCTTGGGCGCTCATCGATCTGCTGGCGGTGGAGGACACGGAGCTTCGCGCGCGCGCTGCGCTGACGCTCCGGTACCTGTCGAATCGACAGCTGGACCATGTGGATTGGCGTCAGGATGTGGCCGAGAGCGAGGTTGTCGCGGCCGAGGGCGCGTGGCGTGCTTGGCTGCAGTCGGCGTCCCGTCAGAGCCGCGACGAGTGGGTCGCCGAGGGATTCGGCTTGGTGGGTGTTCCGATGCGCGGAGGCGCTCGGCAAGCGGCGGCTGAGATCGCGCGTGTGATCAACGACGAGCGCACTTGGCTGAGTGACAACGCGCAGCGCCAGCTCATGCGGATGACCGGGAACGAGCCGCGGAGCTTGGATTGGCCGCGCTCGGATGCGGAGATGTACTGGGTGCGTTGGGTGCGCCGGAACCCCGGCCGCGTGCGCTGGCAATAGCGTCCGCGGGTCAGCGATCGGAGGGGATGGGCACGAGGGCGCAGCGGGTAGTGGCGTCGCGTCGGATCTTGGCGGACAACGACGGTCCAACACCGCGGATGTCCTCGAGGTTCTCTAGCGTTCCGCCAGCGTCGCGATGCGCAGCGACGCGGGGTGCCATCGCGGGCCCGACCCCGCTGACGTCGGAGAAGCGCTCGGCGTCGGCGTGCCACCAGCAGATGGGCGCGCCGGCCGCGCGGCGTATGCTCGCGTCGGCGAACCAGAACGGCTCCCGGACACCTGGACAGGCGCCCGCGCGAAGCAGGGCACCTTGCTCGGCCACGCAGATCTGCTCGCCGTTGGTGATCCCGCGGGGCTCGGCCGGCCGGTGCAGCACGCACGGGAGCACGACCAGCAATGCGGCGGCGAAGACCTGGGGAACGTATTGGCGGCGTGGATCCATGAACAACCTCTAGGCGGTTGTCGGATCGATGCTGCCCGCGTTGACCGGGTCGCGCGCTAGTCCGCGCTAGTCCGCGCTACTCGGCGTTGGTCTCGGCGAGGAGGCCGAGTCGGCGGAGCTCGTCGTCGACTTCCATGCCGAGCCCGAAGAGCCGGACGGCGTTGTCGACGGCCTCGGCGTTCTCGGCGATGTGCGCGGTCGCGGACTCGAGGAGGGAGTACATGGGCTCTCGCACGCGCCACTCGCCGTCGTTGCTGAGACGCATCTCGAACTCTTGCTCCGCCTTGCTGACGATCAGCACGGCGTCGGGCGCGACGGGGACGAGCTCGGCGGCTTCCATACCGACGCGGTAGCTGGCGTTCTCGTTGAGCGAGGGGATCGCGCCGGTGTTGATGAGCGTGGCGAACAGCTGCTCTGGGGTCTCGACGGTCTCGAGGATCGCGACGCCTGTGGCTTCGCGGGCGTCGGCTTGGTCGGAGGGTTGCAGCTGGCCGATCGCCTCATCGGTCTCGCGCAGGGTTTGCAGCGCGTTGACGCAGAGGGCCTGGGTGTCTGTGGACAGGCGGCCGTACACCTCGTCCGCGTTCGCGGCGGCGAGCGCTTCGGCGAACGCCTCCAAACCACCCTCGGGCTCGAGGGGCGACACATCACCGCCGCAGCCGAAGAGGGCGAGGGTGACGGCAAAGGCCAATGAGGAGCGCAGCATAGTGAACCGAGGCAGGTGAGCGACGGCCGGACGGTACGGCGGGCGCGCTGAGGTTGTCAATTCGCGCCGGTGTGGGCGATGCGCGCTAGCGGTGTGCGGCGACGCTTTCGGCGTGGTCCAAGCAGCGGTCACCGGCCAGGCACTCCGGCGGCGAGTAGGTGATGTTCAGCATGCCTGACCACGAGTCGGCGTCGGTGAACGCGCCCGTGAGCGTGAGCGTTTGCACGCAGCTACCGGCGGAGAGCGCGCCGGTGGCGGAGAAGTTGCCGTCGAAGTCGATCGTGCCGGTCAGGCTCACGTCGCGCGAGGTGTTCTCGACGACAGATATGCCGTGAACGGTGAGGTCCCGGCCGACGTCGATGAAGTCGAACGCCGCGGCTTCGTAGCTGATGAGCGGGAATGAGCCGCACTGGTAGAGCAGCTCGGGGGTGGCGGGGTACGTGCCGGAGTAGTCGACGTCGTCGTACGTGCAGGTAAAGCCGTCGCCGGAGTAGTCGGGGTTGCAGGCGCACTCGAACGTGCCCGGCGTGTTGGTGCAGGTGGCGTCCGGGTGGCAGGGCGCGGTTTCGCACTCGTTCACGTCGGCGCAGTCGAAGCCGTCGCCTTCGTAGCCAGGGATGCAGCTGCAGTCGTAGTCGCCGGGGGTGTTGGCGCAGGTGGCTTGCGGGCTGCAGCGGTCGGTTCCGCGTTCGCATTCGTCGATCTCGACGCAGGTGGTGCCGTCGCCTTCGTAGCCGGGCTCGCAGTCGCAGCGGAAGCCGCCGATCCTGTTGCTACAGATGGCGTTGTCGGAGCAGTTGTCGGTCTCGAGCGCGCACTCGTTGAGGTCGGAGCAGGTGCGGCCGTCGCCGCCGTAACCGGGGAGGCACACGCAGTCGAAGCTGCCGGGCTGGTTGCTGCAGATGGCGTAGGCGTGGCAGTCGTGTGGGCCGTCGCATTCGTTGATGTCGGCGCACTCTTGGCCGGAGCCGGTGAAGCCGCTGTTGCAGGCGCAGGTGAACGCGCCGACGGTGTTCGTACAGGTGGCGTTGGCGGAGCAGTTGTCGAAGCCACGATCGCACTCGTCGATCTCGGTGCACGAGGTGCCGTCGCCTTCGAAGCCGGCGGGGCATCCGCACGAAGCGCCGGCGGGGTCGTCTTCGCAGAGCGCGTCGGGCGCGCAGGCTTGTGCGTCGCAGTCGCAGGCGTCGGGAACGCCGTCCGCATCGTGGTCCAAGGCGTCGTCACCGGCGCGGCAGGTGTCGCAGGCGTTGGGGATGCCGTCTTCGTCGGTGTCGGTGCGTTGGTCGCCGCTGCAGAGCGTGGCGTTGGCGCCGCTGCACACGACGAGGCCGTCGTCGCAGCCACCGCACGTGGAGCCCAGTTCGCCGACTCCGGTGGGGAGGATGGCGCATCCGCCACACGCGTTCCGGGCGTCCTCGCCGCCGTCGTCTTCGCAGGCGACGGCGTCGGTTCCGGCGCAGGCGAAGCGGCCTGAATCGCAGGGTCCGCAGGGGGTCTCCGGGGCCGCGGCGAGGCTGGCGCATCCTCCGCACGGGTTGAGCGCCGGAGCGCCGGCGTCGCCTTCGCAGGTCACGGACTCTTGGTCGTCGGCGCATTGCCACACGCCGGAGTTGCAGGTGCCGCACGCGGTGGCGGGGGCGCCTTCGAGCGCGCTGCATCCTCCGCAGGCGTTGCGGGCGGCCACGCCTTGGTCGCCGGCGCATACGAGGGCTTCGGTGCCGCTGCAGATCAGGCTACCGGTGCCGCACGTGCCGCAGGCGTCGGCGGGCGCGCCATCGAGTGGGGTGCAGCCTCCGCAGGCGTTGCGGGCGGCTTCGCCCAGGTCGCCTTCGCAGACGGTTCCGCCGCCTTCGGCGCAGGTCCACACGCCGGTTTGGCAAACGCCACAGGCCTCGTCGACCACGCCGGTGACGGGGATGCAGGAGCCGCACAGCAGCGGGTCGGAGAGGTCGACCTCGCACCCGTCCGCGGGGTTGTTGTTGCAGTCGGCGCGGAGCGGGTCGCACTGCGCGATGCCGCACGCGCCGCCGTCGCAAACGGGGGTGCCGTTCGCCACGTCGCAGACCGCGCCGCATGCGCCGCAGGTGTCGAGGCCGGCGTCAAAGTCGAAGTCCTCGTCGATGTTCAGGTCGCAGTCGTTGTCGCGGTCGTCGCACAGCTCCAGTGCGCCGGCGTAGCTGCCGGGGTCGTCCTCGTTGCAGTCGGTGCCGAGGCAGGCGTCGCCGATGCCGTAGCCGTCGTTGTCGAGGTCGAAGCAGGGCTCGCACACGCCGGATTCGGGCACGCACACGTCTACAGACTCGGTGCCGACGGCGTTGCGTTCGCACATGAACCCGGTGGGGCAAGTGCGCTCGGCGGCGCAGGGCGGGGCGCAGAAGTTGCCGTCCAACAGGGCCATGCACAGCGCGGCGACGGAGCCACAGTCGGCGTCGCGGCGGCACGGCTGGCAGGTGTTGTCAGCGTCGGGGACGCACAGGTTGAGGCCGTCGCCGCCGTCCGACAGCGTGACGCAGTCGTATCCTTCGAGCGAGCACTCGGTCACGCAGAGTTCGGAGCAGATCGTCCGCGAATCACCCGTGCGAATGCAGGCTTCGCTGTCGCAATCCTGGTCGCGCACGCAGCTGCAGCCGAGCGTGGAGCAGGCGGGTTCGACGGTGGAGTCGGCGCCGGTGTCCGCCCCCGGCTCGGTGCCTGTGTCGGGGCGCGTGGTGACGACGATATCGTTGCGGGACACGTCGACGGTTTGCACGTCGACGGTGTCCAGTTGGACATCGGGGGCGTTCTGCGGCTCGGCGCTGCAGGCGGTGAGGACCGCGCAGAGGGCGACGACGAACGGCGTGATGTGCGCCCTGAGGAGCGCAGAAGATGCGTGGCGAGATTGGGACATACGACCTAGCCGGAGGGAGTCCCAGCGTCCCAGCGACCTGTGCACGCGTCAAGCCGAAGTATGCGCAGAGCGACCGATCGAGGACGATTGTGCGTGTCCTGAACCGGTCGCTCGGGCGTCAAACGCTCGCTGCTAGAGCGTCTCGGAGATGTAGCCGTAGTATCGGCCCATCCAGTAGGAGAGCAGGTAGTCGGCGGGCATGTGGATCTGGCCGAAGTTCTCGGTGCAGCCGCGGATGCTGAACGGGGAGCGCCACCACAAGAAGGTGCCGTGGCAGCGGTCGGCGACGTCGAGCACTTCGAGTGTGGCGTCGTCGCCGAGGCGCGCTTCGCAGTGTCGCTCGTAACCGGAGACGTCGACTCCGCGCTGGATTTTGTCGTCGGGGAACGCGCGGAGGGAGCAGATGCCGGCTTCGACTTCGGCGAGCGCTTGCTCGTCATCGACGCCGCCGAGCGAGCGCGAAGAGGCCCAGATGAAGTTGTACCAGGGGTTGCCTTGCACGGAGAGCGAGCGGCTGGATTCGTCGTGGAAGACCTCTTCGTCGAGCACGCGTTGGGCGACGGCGCGGACCTCAGGATCGTGCTCGGCGTTGAGCAGGAGCCACATGTTCGACATGACCATCGAGGTGCGGTTGAAGTTGGTGGTGCAGGCGTCGGGGCCCACGTACAGCGTCATGAGCGGGAGGCTGTCGGTGTGGTACGGGCGGCCCGTCTCGGTGGGCCAGGGCAGGCAGCGGCCGTTTCCGGAGCGTTGCAGCAGGCACTCGTCGTAGAACTCCTGGATGTCGGCACGGCCGGTGAGGTTGGCGGCGACCTTGAACCAGCTGAGGGCCTGGGCGGACAGGAATCCGGGGCTGTCGACGAGCGAGTAGGCGTACAGGATTCCGTGCTCGGTCACGCGTCCGTCCCAGTCGACGAACGTGAGGTCGTTGTCGATCATGTAGTCGGCGACTTCGCCGGCCATGCCCGCGGCGAGTTCGCGGATTTCGGGGTCATCGATCATGGTGTCGATGGCGCCGAGCGCGAGCATGTGGCCCGCGTATTCGTCTTGGGAGACGTTATCGAGGAAGCACCATCCGGCGTAGTCATCGAGGCCGCAGTGGTCGCTCTCGACGAAGGCTTCGGCGACGGGGTCGTAGGTGCTGGCGCAGCCGTCGTCGCTGATCTGGACCCAGCGGTCGTCGTCCTTCTCCACGTCGACGACGTAGTCCATGGGGTCGCTCGGGCAGGGCAGGGATGGCATGTCCGGCGGCCGCATGATGCGGACGTACATTCCGGGCACGCCGGCGATGTCCATGCGGCGTCGCTGCGACTGCATCATGAGGCGGACCATCTCGAGCGCCTCTTCTTCTCCGGTGGTGGCGTAGCGGAAGATTTGGGAGGTGAGGTACAGGGCGGACCACAGGCCGTCGTTGGCGCCGGACGACCAGGCGACGACGTCGTCGTAGGTGGCTTCGGCCAGCGGCGGGTCGTGCTCGAAGCAGGGCGCGGTTTCGCCTTCGGCGCATTCGACTTCGACGACGTTGAGGCGGGCGGTCATCATCCAGCCGAGGTCCGGGTGGACGTGCAGGCGCTGGGCGAGCTCGTCGTAGTACGCGGCCTTGTCGGCGAGGGAGGTGCCGGTGTCGCGCGGGGCGTCCGGGCAGGTGCCCCACTCGGGCGAGTTCCAGGTGTACGGGGACACGCACGCGCCGTCTTCGCAGAGCAGGCCAGAGTCGGCCATGCAGGCGGTCTCGACCCAGGCGCCGTCCGCGCATGTGCGCAGGATGAAGCCGTCGTCGGAGCACTCGGTCTCGTCGCCGGTGCAGTCGGGTTCGGTGGCATCGGGCGCGGCGTCGGACTGAGCGTCGTCGCTTTGGGCGTCCTCGTCGGCGTCATCTGCGGTGTCATCTGCCGTGTCATCTGCGGTGTCTTCAGCGACGTCCGCGGCGTCTGTTTCTACAACGTCGGACGCGGTGTCGCTGGCGTCGGTTGTGTCGACCGGATCGGACGGGTCGTCGCTGCACGCGCAGAGCAGCGCGCTGATCAGAAGCGCGGCGCGGAGTCGAGAGGGCTGGGACGGACGTACATGCATGAAATTTCGCTGGATTTTTGGAGTGGCTAAGGAAAGCGGAGAGTCCGATTCACGTCAACCAGCACGGTAGCGTTCGCGGCGGAATTCGGCGTCGTACATGGCGCGAAAATGCGAATGAGATTCGGACGCGATGCGGGTGCTCGGCGCCGCGCTGGGGCTTTCGTTCGACCGGTGAGCTTGCTATTGTTCTGCTGCGGCTCCCTTTGGAGTCGAGAGTCTTCATGGATAGGTCGATGTCTCTGCCTGCAGCTACGATAGACGAGGACATTCGGCCGCCGCGAGGCTCGGGCCGGCCGCTCCACGTGGCGCACCTGATGACCACCTTCCAGATCGGTGGGTTGGAGCGCTTGGTGTACGCGCTGGCGCGTCGGACCGCCGAGATGGGCGTACGCACCACGGTTCTGGCTTACGGCGAAGATGGTGAGCTCCGCGGCGCCTTTGAGCGCGCGGGAATCCCTGCGATCTTTGTGCCGACCGACGGCGGTATTCAGTACCGGCTTGGACCGCGGATCGCGTTCGAGCTGTCGGCGCGCCGCATTCAACTGCTGCATTCGCACCACCTGGGGCCGTTCTTCTACGGCGCGATCGCGGCGAGCTTGGCGGGCATCCCGCACGTGACCACGGAGCACTCGCGCGAGCTGTACGACACCAAGCGCCGTCGGCTGCTCGGGCGCTCGATGCCGCACGCGTCGCAGGTCGTGACCGTCTCGCGCGAGCTGGCGGAGTGGCGTCGCGCCGAGTTTGGCGATGATCCGGTGGTGATCTTCAACGGCGTCGAGGTGCCGCCCACGGTGTCCGAACAGACCCGCATCATCCGTCGGCGCGAGCTCGGTCTACGCGGCTCGTTTGTCGTCGGTTGTGTAGCGCGATTCTCGCCCGAGAAGGACCACCTGACACTCGTGCGTGCCTTCCGCCGCTTGGTCGACCAACGGCCGGACGCCGAGCTCGTGCTGGTCGGATGGGGCCCTGAAGAGGACGCGATCACGGCTGAGGTCACCGCGTTGGGCCTCGGCGAGAACGTGGTCAACCTGGGGCGGCGCGACGACGTTGAGCAGGTGGTCGAAGCGTTCCATATTATGTCCCTGACGAGCGTACGCGAGGGACTGCCCTTGGCGCTGCTCGAGGGCATGGCCGCCGGCCTGCCGATCGTCGCGACCGACGTCGGCGATGTGGGCCGACTGGTCGAGAACGAAGAGGGGCGCGTGTGCGCTGCTGGCGATGTTGAGGGCCTGGGCGACGCGATGATCGCCTATGCATCCGACGAACGCGCGGTCCGCCGTTCAGGCGCCCGCGCTCGCTCTTTGGTGCAACGTTCGTACTCGCTGGAGTCCACCGCGCGGGAATACGTTCGGGTGTACGACGCGCTGGTTCACCCGTCGCCGCGCTCGAGCGTCGACATGGATTTTATGCGGGCGACGGCGAGCGTGAATAGCGCGCGTCGTCGCACAGCGACCGTCCACAGCGAGTAGGCCACTCGGCCGTGTTGAGGCGGCGGTTAGGCCGTGCAGCTCGGTGGCGTCCAGACACCGCCGAATGGCAGGATGATCGGCGTGGCGCCGTGGGCTTCGATCTGCGCTGCGAAGCCCTCCAGGTCGACGCCTGGGAGCTGTAGCGGGTCGGCGTCGTACGGCGTGAAGAGCCAGTCCCAGTGGCAGGGGACTACCCAGCGCGCGCCGGTGAGTTCGAGCAGCTCTTCGAGGTACCGGGGCCGGTAGTTGCGGCCGATGGCGCACAGGCACAACACGTCTGCTCGGTGCGGCGCCACACGCTCGGCGAAGAACTCAGCGGAGTCTACGTGTAGGACGCGGAGCGCTTGATCGCCGTCGCGCAGGTGCATCCACCAGTTGAACACGATGCCGTGCCGCAGCGCGCGGTTGCGCGGGGGCCACGCGGGTGGGGTGTCGATGGTGCCTTGCAGCGGCACCACGCCGTAGACCTTACCGTGCACCGACGGGATACCGCGCACGGTCACGTTGGGCCCGCAGGCGATGTCCTCGTCGCCGCGCGTCTCGAGGAGCTGAGCTTCGTCGACGCCTCCGGCCCGCGCTACGTTGCAGGCGGACGGACAGCCGATGAAACGCGCGCCGGTGTGCTTGGCCACGGTCGGCCCGTCGAGCACGTGGTCGTAGTGCGCGTGCCCGATGATGACGTCGTCCGCTTTGGGGAACACGCGATGAATGAGGGGCTCGTTCGGCTGGAGCGGGCCCAGCATTTTGAGCAGCGATGGGCGCGTGACGAACGGGTCGAGCACGAGCGTGCGATCGGGCGTGTTGACGGTGAACGCCGCGGTGCCGTGCCACTGTAGTTGGAACGGCCCACCGCTGTCGGGCGCGTCCTGATGGTACAGGTGCGTGGGCGCGGGGCGGAGCAAGCGGCGGGTGATCGAGTTCAATGCGGTTCCGCAGTGGAGGCGCGTGGGCACGGACGGGCGTCTGAGGTTCGCCTCCGAGCGCGGGCTGCGCAAGTCGCACGCGCGTTGGGCTGCGCAAGTCGCACGCGCGTTGGGCTGCGCAGGTGGCATGCGCGCGTTGGGTCTGGACGTGGCGCGGTCGGTGTCCGAGACTTCGGCGGAGCTGTCATTCAGGCAGCGGCTCGACCTTTCTGGAGTTCCATGTTCCGACGTCCGTCCGATAGCCCTTCAACTCCTACGGACGCGGCGACGTGGGATCAGAGTGTACGGCCGGCGACGCACACGCCGGGCGCGCGCACGTCGCGTTACGTGGTGATGCGTGACGGCGTGCGCATCGCGGTGGACGTGACGCTGCCGGAGTCGCTGGCTCCGGGCGAAGTGGTGCCCGCGATTTTGCAGCAGACGCGGTACTTTAGGGCGTCATCGGCGCGTCGTCTGGCGCGCGCGCTGCGCATCGCTGAGCACTTGGACATGAGCCGAGATATTCGGGCGTTCTTCGTGGCTCGGGGCTACGCGTGGGTGCACGCCTGCGTGCGCGGTTCGGGTGCTTCGGAGGGCGTTCGGCCGTTCCCTTGGAGCGAAGATGAGGTCGCTGACGGCGGCGAGCTGCTCGAGTGGATCGTGCAGCAGCCATGGTCCAACGGGCGCGTGGGAGCGACCGGCGTGTCGTACGATGGCACGACGGCGGAGATGTTGTTGCGGAACGGGCACCCGGCGCTGCGTGCCGTGCTGCCGCGGTTCTCGCTGTTCGACGCGTACGCGGATGTCGCCTTCCCGGGCGGCGTGCACCTGACGTGGTTCACATCGCGTTGGGGGCAGTTCAATGGCGCGCTCGACGAGAACGACCACGGCGCGGCGATTGCGGGGAGCGCGGCGCACAACGCGGAGGCCTGGTCGCAGACGTTCCGCGACCGGGGGCAGTTCCGCCGCTCGCGGGCGGTCGGTGCGCTGTCCTCTGGACCGGCGCGTCGTGCGCTGCGACGGCTGGGTGGTTTGCTGTCGCGCGGCGTGGCGCCGGTGGCGGACCAGGCGGCGGTGCTCGACACGGCGATCGCGCAGCATCGCGGCAACTACGATGTGCACGCTGGCGCGCTGCGGTTGATTCATCGCGACGACGTGGGCTTGAGCGAGCTGCGGCCCGAGGCACCGATCGACGCCTTCAGCCCGCACCGGTTTGCGGAGGAGCTGCGGGCGGCCAACGTGCCGATCTACAGCCAATCGGGGTGGTTCGACGCCGGCTATCCGCACGCTGCCATCAAGCGGTTTCACGCGATCGACACGCCGGGTTCTCGGTTGATCCTCGGGCCGTGGGACCACGGCGGTGGTCAGAACGCGAGCGTGAACCGGGCGAACCACGCGACGGCGTTCGACCACGCCGCGGAGCTGTTTCAGTTCTTGGACGCGCACGTGATGGCGCCCGACGCGCCCACCGACGGCGAGGACGCGCCGGTCGTGGCGGCCGATGCCCAGCCGCGCGTGCGGTACTTCACGATGGGCAGCGAGCGCTGGCAGTCGTCGGATACGTGGCCGCCCGAGGGCGTGCGTGCGCGCGCGATGGTGCTGCATCCGGAGCGCCTGGAGCCGGTCGCGCCCGAGCCGAACACCACCACGGAGGTCGTCTGGGACCCGACGCTGGGCACGGGCGCGCGGTCGCGCTGGCGGACGCTGCTCGGGCTTCACGCGCCCGTCGGATACGCGCCGCCGCCGCAGAGCTGCGCCGCGCGCCGTCGGTTTCGCTCGGAGCCCCTGGCGGAGGACATCGAGGTCACGGGCCATCCGATCGTGACGCTGTGGGTGTCTTCGGAAGCCGCTGACGCCAGCGTGTTTGCGTACCTGGAGTATGAAGACCCGGACGGCGTGGTGACCGTCGTGACGGAAGGCATGCTGCGGCTGTGCCATCGTAAGGTGTCCGGCCACGTGTTGGACCCGCTGGCGATTCCGGAGCGCACGTTCCTGTCGGATGACGCGAGCCCGCTGCCGAGCGGCGAGCCGGTGGACGCGTCGTTCGATTTGCTGCCGACGAGTGTGATGATCCCGGCGGGTTCTCGCGTTTGCTTGGCGGTGGCGTTGGGAGATGCGGACCACTTCCGGCCGGTGTGCGATGCGCCCCACGCGGTGAAGGTACATCACGGCTCGTCGTTTGCGTCGCGGCTGGTGCTTCCGGTGATGACCCCGGCGTCGACTTGATCGGCGATGGGGCCGGCTCGGGGCACCTGGGCAACGGGTCGGGTGGGGATCCGTATGCGTCGGCGCGAGCGCATTTTGAGGTCGCCGACCCGGTGTTGTTCGCGGCGGTGGGGCACATCATGCCGGAGGCCCGTTCGCGTCCGCGCGAGCCCTACGCTGCGCTGCTTCGCGCCATCGTTGGTCAGCAGCTCTCGACGAAGGCGGCAGCGAGCATTTGGGGGCGCGTTGAGGCGCACTTTTCGGGGATTCCCGCGCCGGCGAAGCTGATGGCAGCGGAGGACGATCAGCTGCGCGCGCTGGGGCTGTCGCGCCAGAAGGCGGGGTATCTTCGCAACGTGGCGCAGGCGGCGCACGGCGGAGAGCTGGAGTCTGACGCGTTGGACCTGTTGTCGGACGCGGAGCTCATCGCGCGCCTCACGGCGATCAAAGGCGTGGGCCGTTGGACGGTCGAGATGATCATGATGTTCGGAATGGGGCGCCCGGACGTGTTCTCCACCGGAGACCTGGGCGTCCAACAGGCGATTCAGGCGATCTACGGGTTCGAGGCCAAAGGCCGCGTGCTCACGCAGCGGATGGTGGAGATCTCGGCGGCGTGGTCCCCGCACCGCACGGCGGCCTGTCGGCTGCTCTGGGAGTGGCATGGAGCGCACGCGGCGGCCTGGAAGGCGTCGAAGTAGGGCCCGCGTCGGGGGCTTCGCGTCGGGGGCTTCGCGTTGCGGTTGGCGCTGCGTGCCGGCCGCGCTGCACGCGGAACGCAAAACGAAGAAACCCGCTTAGCGAGCTAAGCGGGTTTCTTGCCTGGTATTTTTCTCGGCAACTACGTGTACCAAGTTTGAGTCGGGGTGACAGGATTCGAACCTGCGACCTTCTGCTCCCGAAGCAGACGCGCTACCAGGCTGCGCCACACCCCGTTCGGAGGTCCGCTTCACAGCGGGAGGCGGTTTCTGCCATTCGTGCGATTCGGTGTCAACGAAGTTCTTAGGGTCTTCGCTCAGATCGTCGTGATTGGCATCGCCAGGGCCCACAGGCGAGGGGCGGGGTGGGGTACACGTACCGCGACAATGGTGGCGGGATCGGGGGCGGAGTGCTGTTACTCCGGTCCATTGAGGCGTGTTGGATTGTTTCGTATTATCAGGGGGATAGCTTCTCGGCTGTCCATGGCATACTCGTTGCTTAGTTTAGGGATACCGCGCTGTCGGTTTGTTCGAGCGCGGTTTGGTGCTGATTCCCATCCTCCAGCCTTGGATCCGAAATGAAGGTTTCGACCTCACAGCGCTCTCAGCAGATCTTTCCGCCGATCTTTCGGCGACGCCTGTTCTCTAACCCCGTTGGAACGCGCTTGCGGGCGCTGCCGATCGCGCTGCTGTGCGTTGGGCTGCTCGGCGCGTGCGAGCTGACCGAAGGCGCTGAGGGCGAGATGACGTTCGCCGATCAGACGACGGGCGACGTGAACCTCACCAACAACCTCGCGGTCGGCGCGACGGTGAAGATCACCGCGGCGTGTTGGCTGTGCACGAACCAGACGGTGAGCGAAGTCACCATCGCGGACCCGTCGGTCGTCACGTTCGTGGGGGACAACGGCCAGGACTTTGTGCTGCGGGGCGTCTCCCCGGGCGAGACGGAGGTCACCGTTCGCATGGGTGATGTGTCGGACCGGCTCACCATCTCTGTCGCGGAGATTGCGTCGTCGACCACGCGCTTGCAGCCGTGGTTTGGCACTGACCTGTTGCCGGGTTCGCTGTGGTCGGAAGGCTTCGGCGTGTTCGCTGGCGATCGCTTCCGCGTGCGCGCCTTCCCTAAGGACGCGAACGGCGATCGGACGACCGGCTTCGGTGGGATCTCGTGGCAGGTCACCGACGGTGACGCCACCCTTGAGGAGGTGCCGGACCGCAGCAGTGACTCGGTCGATATCGCCGCACCGGCCGCGCCCGGCATGTTCACGGTGACGCCATCTGTAGGAGCGTCGCAGGAGTTCCGCGTGGTGACGCCGGAGGATATCGATCGGCTGGTGGTCTACGCGTCGGACGGCAGCTTGGAGGTCAACGGTGACGTGTCGTACGCGGACGGTGAGACGCTGACCCTCGCGGCGAACACGTTCTTCGTGCTGCACCTCGCGGCGTACACGGAAGACGGCGTCTACGTGGCCGGAGACGCCGGGCAGCCGGCGACGTTGACCATCAGCGAAGGGGCCGAGGAGCTGATCACCGACGCTATGGCGCAGATCGCCGACGAAAATGGCGAACCGGACCTTGGCAATGACACCGCGCGGGGGTTCGTCGTGTTTACGTCGGGCGAGCTCGGCACCGGTACGCTCACGCTGGAATGGGCGGAGCGGTCGTTCACGCTCCCGTTCGAGGTGGTCGAGTCGGTGGAGGAGGACGCGCCGTAGGTGGCTCGCCGCGTGCGGTTCGCCGCGTGCGGCTCGCCGCGTGCGTTTAGGCGAAATGAAAACGCCCGCGCAGATGCGCGGGCGTTTTCGTTTCGGTGCCCTCGTTAGGCGACGGCGTCCGGTTGGTTCTCTGGGCGCGCGGCCTCGAACTCGGGCAGGGCGCTCAGCGTGGCCTCGGCGGCCATGATGTGCGGATACCGCGACATATCCACGCCGAACCGATGGGCGTTGTACACCTGCGGCACGAGGCAGATGTCGGCGACGGTGACGTTGTCGCCGACGCAGTAGACGCCGTCGATCTCGCGCAGGAAGAGCTCGATGGCGTCGAAGCCGCGCTCGATCCAGTGCTTGCCCCACTGCTTGGTGGTCTCGGGTGTCGCGCCGAACTCGGAGCCCAGCGCCTGCAGAATACGGAGGTTCTGTAGCGGTTGGATGTCGGAGTTCACGACCTCAGCGATCTGCCAGGCGCGGGCGGCGAGGTACGCGTCGCTGGGCACCAGCGGCGGCGACGGTCGCGTCTGCTCCAGGTAGCGCACGATGGCCAAGCTCTCGGCCAGGTGGTGGCCGTCGATGAGCAGGGTGGGCAGCAGCGCGGCGGGGTTGAGCGCCATGTACTCCGGCGAGTGCTGGCGGCCGCCTTCTTCGACGAGGTGAATCGGGCGGTATTCGTACTCGATGCCCTTCACGTTGAGCGCGATGCGCACCCGCCACGATGCGGAAGAGCGCCAGTAGGAGTAGAGCGCGATCATCGGTCCGCCTTGGCGACCTTCTGGGAGATGCGGCCAAACAGCGTGGTGCCGTCGGGGGCGAACATCTCGATTTCGACCGTGTCGCCGTACTTCATGAACGGGGTCTTGAACTCGCCGTCGTCGATCTTCTCGAGCATGCGCTTCTCGGCCAAGCAGCTGGAGCCGCGGGCGCGGTCGTCGTTGGACACGGTGCCGGAGCCGACGATGGTACCGGCGGTCAGCGCGCGTGTTTGCGACACGTGCTGGAGCAGGTCGAGGAACGAGAAGTGCATCTCCGGGCCGGACTCCGGGTCGCCGAACAGCTCGCCGTTGTACCAGGTCTTGAGCGGCAGGTTGATGCGGCCGTCCTGCCAGGCGTCGCCGAGCTCGTCGGGCGTGATGGCGAAGGGCGAGAAGGCGGTGGAGGGCTTGGAGACGAAGAACCCGAAGTTCTTGGCCAGCTCCGGCGGGATCAGGTTGCGGAGGGTGATGTCGTTGACGAGCATGAGCAGGCGCACGTGCTTGCCGGCCTCTTCGCGCGTGGTGCCGCGGGGCACGTCGCCGGTCACGACCGCGACCTCAGCTTCGAAGTCGATACCGCCGTCGAGGGTGGGGAACGTGATGTCCTCGGTGGGGTTCAGGAACACGCCGGAGCCGCCCTGGTACACGAGCGGGTCGGTCTCGAGGGTGGCCGGCGGCTCGGCGCCACGGGCTTTGCGCACGAGCACGATGTGGTTGATGTAGGCGCTGCCGTCGATCCACTCGTAGGCGCGCGGCAGGGGCGAGCGCAGTTTGGTGACGTCGACCGGCAGGATGTCGGACTGGTCGCCTGAGTTGAGCATGTCGTAGCGTGCGCGCAGGCGCGGCTGCACCTTGACCCACTCATCGAGCGCGGCTTGGAGGGTGGGCGCGATGTCGCTCGCGGACACGTACTGGGTGGTATCCTTGGAGACGATGATCAGTGATCCGTCTCGGGTTCCGTCGTCGAGTGTTGCGAGTTTCATGCGAGCTGCTCCTTCATTGCGGTGATGGTGGCTGCGTAGTCAGCGGCTTTGTAGATGGCGGAGCCGGCGACGAAAACGTTGGCGCCAGCGTCGGCGATGCGGCGGATGTTGTCGACCTTCACGCCGCCGTCGATCTCGATGTCGAGGGCGAGGCCGCGGGCGACGGCCTTCTCGCGGATCGTCTCGATTTTGCGCAGGCTGGAGTCGATGAACGACTGCCCGCCGAAGCCCGGGTTCACGCTCATCACGAGCACGAGGTCGACCTCGTCGAGCACGTAGTCGAGGGTGGACTCGTGGGTGCCGGGGTTGAGCGTCACGCCGGCGCGCGCGCCAGCGGCTTTGATCTGCTGAATCGTGCGGTGCAGGTGCGTGGTCGACTCCACGTGCACGGTCACGATGTCGGCGCCGGCCTCGATGAAGTCCTCCACGTAGCGCTCGGGCTCCTCGATCATGAGGTGCACGTCGATGGGGGCATCGGTGATGCGTCGCACGGCCGAGCAGATGAGCGGCCCGATGGTGATGTTCGGCACGAACCGGCCGTCCATGACATCGAAGTGCACCCAGTGGGCGCCGGCGTTGATGACGTCGTTCACTTCTTCACCCAGGCGGGCAAAGTCCGCGCTCAGGATGGAGGGGGCGATGATGTGCTGGCTGCCCGCGGGCATGTCGATCGGCATGGAGTGCTCTGTTTGGCGGCGCCGAAGTGTCGGCGTCGGATGGTCGGCGGGGTGTCCGTGTGGTCGCGCGTTAGGCGGCGTTGACACGGCGGAATCGGGCCACGAAGAAGGCGTCTGTGTCGTGGAGATGAGGCCATAACGAGAACGAGCCGGAGCCGTCAACGAGGGTGTCCCAAGGCACATCCGGGTGCGCGGTTTCCGCTGTGGGCGCGGACCGCTCGAACTCGGGGTGCGCTTCCATGAACGCGTCCACGACGCCGGACGTCTCTTCGGCGCTCCACGTGCACACGATGTAGAGAAGCCAGCCGCCGGGCTGCACGAGCGGGGCCACGCGGTCGAGCATCTCGCGCTGCAGCGCGGCCAAGTCGGTGACCACGTCGGGGTCGCGGTTCCAGCGTACTTCAGGATGTCGGCCGAGGGTGCCGAGCGCGGAGCAGGGGGCGTCGAGCACGACGGCGGCGAAGGGGCCAGCGGCGGTGACGGCGTCGGGCGCGGCCTCTTGCGACACGTCCCACGGCTGGGTCGTGACGGCCTCGTTTCCGGGGTGCTCTTTGAGCGTTTGCAGCTTGCGGCTGTTCACGTCGGTGGCGACGATGGTGGCCTTGGGGTGGTCGTCCGAGAGCTCGAGCGTTTTGCCGCCGATTCCGGCGCAGGCGTCCAAGATGGAGCCTCGGATGTCACGGGGCAGGGCGGCGAGCGCGAGCTGCGCGCCGGCGTCCTGGATGGCGATGCGCTGCAGCGCGAACATCTCGGTGGCGGCCGGGTTTCCGGCGGCGCAGACGAGCGCGTGCGGGGCCAATCGGTGGCGGCTGGTTTCGAACTTTTCTTCGGTGAGCTCGGCGGCGATGTGGCCCAAGTCTTCGTCTCCACCGCGCACGCGCAGCGCTACTCGCGTGGGGCGGTTGAACGCGGCCATCGCCTTGGCGGCGTCGTCTCCCCACTGCGCGAGCAGGCGCTCGGCGATCCAGTCGGGCAGGCCGTGGTCGAGGCCGAACGACGTGGCCTCCGTGGCCTTGGTCGGGTGGTTGAACAGGTTCTCTTTGTCGCGGAGCATGCTGCGGAGGATGCCGTTCACGAGTCCGGCGCGGCGCGGAAAGCCGTCGGCCTTGATGCCGTCGACGGCGGCGCTCACGAGGGCGGCTTCGGCGGCTTCTCGGCCGGAGCGCGCGAGCTCCCATACGCCCATGCGCACGTGCGTGCGGACGGTGGGCTCAAGCGTGTCGGGCCCGCCCTCGCGCAACCGCGTGATGGCGAGGTCGACGGCGCGCAGGTCCGACAGGACGCCGTACACGGTCGAGGTGACCCAGCCGCGATCGCGCGGGGCGAGCTCGCCGCGACCCAGCTCTGCGGCGAGGGCGTGCTGGCTAAAGGCGCCGTGCTCCAGCACGCGCTCCAAGACGGTGGCGGCGATTACGCGGGCGCGGGCGCTCATGCGGCCACCTCGACGATCGGCGACGCGAGCGGCGTGACCATGGGGACCTCGGTGAGGGCGTGGGCGCGGAGGGTGGCGACGATCGCGTCGGCAGCGTCGTGCGCGACGGAGAGACTGGGGCAGAGGCAGACGAGCAAGCGGGACTCTGGGTCGATGCCGACCAGCACAGCGCCGGCGGCGCGCGCAGCGGACTGGCAGGGAAAGTAGGCGGGAATTTGGGGGCCGATCGCGGGGTCGACGATGGCGTCGGCGTCGGCTGTGCGGATGAGCTCAACGTCGGCGCTTTGCAGGCCGAGCGCCAGCGCGGCGGTGAGCGCGGCCTGACGGGCGTGCTTCATGGTGTGGACGGTGCGCGGGAGCGCGTTCCGAAGCGGCGCGGCGTTGGTCGTGGGCAGCGGCAGGACAACGGCGGCCCAGGTGGTCGGGGGGCGAATGGGGACCACCACCGGCGGGTGCCGCTGTACGCCCAGGTGGATGCCGCCTTGGGCACGCGCGGCGTCGCGGTAGGGCGTGGCAGATCCGCCGTTTCCGGCGCTCGGGTGCGGCGTCGACTGCGCGTCGAGCAGCGCTTGGTACGTGGGGTGCGCGGTGGGCGTGAGGGCAAACGCGAGCGCGCCGAAGCCCACGCCAAAGTCACCGACGACGGCGAACGGCGGGCCGTCTGCGATCGGCGTGTGTGGGGGGCCGGCTGTCACGACGTGAGCGCGGAGCCGACCACCAGGTCGATTCCCCGGAGGCAGTCCGCCGTGGACATCGCCCGCTTGCCGGGGCGCTTGATCTCGAGCACTTCGATGGCCCCGTCCGCGCAGGCGATGTGCAGGCCGTACTTGGCGCTGGCGACCAGGATCGTGCCCGGGGCGGCCTCGCCGATCGGCACGTCGCTCAGGCGGGCACGGAGCAGGGTCAGCCGCAGGTCGTCGGCCATGGCGGACACGCTCGGCCACGGGCTCATGCCGTTCACGCGGGCGCAGACGTGAAGCGCGGGCGCGTCGAACTCCAGCGCTTTGTCCTCGGCCTTGAGCATGCGCGCGTAGGTGGTGCGCAGGTTCGGCTGGGGCGTGGGCACGAAGTCCGGGTCGGCGATATCGTCGAGGGTGCGCACCAACAGCTGGGCGCCTTGCTCGGCGAGTCGGTCGTGCAGCTCGCCGGCGGTCTCGGTGTCGCCGATCATGGTGGCGGACATGGCGTAGACCGGGCCGGTGTCTAGGCCGCGTTCCATACGCATGATGGAGACGCCGGTGGCCGAATCGCCGGCCTCGATGGCGCGGTGAATGGGCGCGGCGCCGCGCCAACGCGGCAGCAGCGACGCGTGCACGTTCACGCAGCCGAGGCGCGGAAGGTCGAGCACATTTTGGCGGAGAATCTGGCCGTACGCGGCGACGACGAACAGGTCGGCCTGCTCCTCTTGCAGCCGCGCGACGGCGTCTTCTTCGCGCATGGATTCGGGCTGAAACGTGGGCAGGCCGAGGTCGAGCGCGACCTGTTTGACCGGCGTCGGCGTGAGCTTTTGACCGCGCCCCGACGTGCGGTCGGGCTGCGATACGACGAGCGTCACCTGGGTCCGCGGGTCCTGGTGGAGGGCGCGCAGCGAGACGGCTGCGAAGTCCGGCGTGCCCATGAATACCACGCGTAGCGGCGCGGATGAGTCGCTGCCGCTCACGAGCCCGATTTTTGCTCGGCGGACTTACGCGCCAGGATGCGCTGGAACCGCTTGAGGGCGAGGCTGCGCGCGAACGGCTTGATGCGGTCGATGTACAAGATGCCGTCGAGGTGGTCGATCTCGTGCTGCAACGCGACCGCGAGCAGCCCCTCGGCGGAGACCTCTTTCACGTCGCCGTTTCGGTCTTGGTATCGCACGGTGACGGTCGCGGAGCGTTGCACCTTTTCGTACAGCTCGGGGAAGCTCAGGCAGCCTTCCTCCCAGACGAGCTTGCCCTCGCGTTCGATGATCTCGGGGTTCACCAGCTCGAGCAGCTCGCTCGGGTCGTCGGGACCGGCGGGGTCGATGACGGTGACGCGTCGGAGCGCGGCGACTTGGTTGGCGGCCAGCCCGACGCCCTTAGCGGTGTACATGGTCTCGGCCATGTCATCGATGAACGTGCGGAGCTCGTCGTCGAACACCGTGACGGGTTGCGCCGGGGTGGTGAGCGCCTCGTGCGGAAACTGGACGATTTCGAGTACAGCCATGGGCCTTTAGGAGAGCGGTGCGGTGACGTTGGGCGGGATGGCCTGCGGGGTTGGAACCGGCGACGCGCCGTGGGGGCGTGCGGTTCCGAGTTCGCTAGGCGCTGTAATACTAAGCACGGCGGCTGCATCTTCGACGGCGGCGCGGAGCTCGACGAGGTCGGAGAAGGCGGCGTCGTGGATGTGGGCGGGGATGCGTTCGTCTTCGAGTCGGCTGAGCAGCGCGTCTGCGGCCTGCGCGATGCGGCTTGCGTCGGCGTTCGCGGAGACGCCGAGCAGCACGTGGTAGTCGTCGAAGCGGGCGCGCTGCAGCATGCGGTGAATTTGGGTGAGCGTGACGGGTCCCGCATCGGGGAACGGCGCTGGCTCGGGGTCGGCGTCACTGGTGTTGGCCGCGGCCGCGTGTGCCGCCGAGGCGCTGGTTTGCGGCGCCGCCGCGTTGATTCGTGCGCCGGTGTGGGAGCCGCTACGCGTGGGTTGCACCGCCGGCCGCGCGGCTGACTGCGAGGAGACCGCTGTCGCGCCGCTGCTCTCGCTGAGGATCCCTGAGGCCGCCGCGATGGAGTCGAAGGCTGCGACTTCTGAGGTCTGCGGTTGGCCCGCCGTCGGTGGCGCGGGAGCGGGGTTCGGTGCGGCACCGTTTCCGGAAGTCGCCAGGTTCGCTGAGGTTGTCTCACCGCGCGGCGCGGCCGGTTGGCCGACGGCGGTGACGATCGCTAGATACCGGAATTCGCTTTGAATCCAATCAGTTGCGGCATCGCCGACGAAGTCGGATTTGATACCGATGCCGATGCGGCGAACGCTTGGGTCAAGCCGGCGGGCTGCGCTTCGCAGGCACAGCGCGCACTCGTCCTCGCCCAGGTTTGCGTGCACGATCAGCGCCTGAACGGCGTCGCCCTGTGCCATCGCGAGCGCGTCGAACGGGTCCGGAGCTTCGAGCACGTCGAAGCCGCGTTCGCGCAACATGGCGGCGAGCGGGGCGACCCATTCTAGATCGGCAGATGTGATGACGACGAACATGGGCTCTAGCTGCCACGACCGCCCCGTCTGCGCAACCTCAGCGGCGGGTCTGACGAGCGTCGCGCAACACGCTGTAGGCCCCGCCCGCTGGCGGATGGCGGTGGTCGGGGACCGGGCTCGGCGTCACAAGAGTTGAATCGCGTCCACGTCGACGGACCAGCGCACATCGGCCTTGTTCATGCCGTCCGCCAGCTGCTCTGCGAGGAAGTACACGAGTTGGAGCGCACGCCGCACGGGAGCGCGGTCGCGGGCGCGGACCATCGCTTGTACGCGGTAGCGGTTTCGGACGCGCGCGATCGGGGCGTCTGCGGGACCGGTGACCTTGAGATCCGCGTCGCCATGCTTGCGCACGTAGCGCATCAGCTCGTCGGCATATCGGATCGCGAGCGCGTGCACCGGGCAGCTGAGCCGGAGCGCGAACAGGTAGCCGAAGGGTGGGTAGGCGAGCCGTTGGCGGAAGCCGAGCTCTTCGTCCGCGAAGGCGGCAAAATCCGACTTGGCGACCGCCTCGATCACGTAGTGTTCCGGGCGGAACGTTTGCACGAGTACATCGCCGGGGAGCTCGCCGCGGCCGGCGCGTCCAGCCACTTGGGTGAGCAGCTGGAAGGTGCGCTCGCCGCTGCGAAAATCGGGGAATCGCAGCGACTGGTCGGCGTCGATAATGCCTACCAACGTGACCTTGGGGAAGTCGTGGCCCTTGGTGACCATTTGGGTGCCCACGAGCACGTCCAGCTCGCCGCGTCGGAAGGCGCCGAGCACGCGGTTGAGGCCCTTGCCGCGGGAGGTGTCACGGTCCAGGCGGCCGACGCGCAGGTCGGCGAAGCCTTCGGCGATGACCTCGGCGATCTTCTCGGTGCCGGCGCCCTCGCGGGACAGCGCCTCGCTCTTGCACGTGGGGCACTCGGTGGGCGCGCGGAGCGTGAAGCCGCAGTAGTGGCAGGCGACCTCGTTGCGCTGCCGGTGATACGTGACGCTGATGTCGCAATCGGGGCACTCAAGCACCTGGCCGCAGTCGGTGCACTGCACGCTCGGCGCGTAGCCGCGACGGTTGAGGAACAGGATGGTCTGCTCGCCGCGTCGCGCTGCCATGCGTACGCGGTCCTGCAGCGGCGCGGACACGTACTGCGACAGCGGGTCGTCGTCCGGCGCGCCCTGGTGATGCGCCATGTTGATGATGTCGATGAACGGCATCGGGCGATTGAGCACGCGCTGGGCCATGGTGACCAGGCGGTATCGCCCCTGTTGTGCGTTGTGGAGCGACTCGAGCGAGGGCGTCGCGCTGCCGAGCACGCACGTGGCGCCGACGCGGTGAGCGAGCACGATCGCAGCGTCGCGGGCGTGGTACAGGACGCCTTCGCCTTGCTTGAAGCTCGAGTCGTGCTCCTCGTCGATGAGGATCAGGCCGAGGTCTTCGCAGGGGGCGAACAGGGCGGAGCGGGCGCCGATGATGACCTGCACGTCGCCGCTGCGGATGCGCCGCCACTGGTCGAACTTTTGCCCAGGGGTGAGCGCGGAGTGCAGGACCGCGATCTCGGCGTCGATGGCGGCGCGGAAGACGCCCACGAACTGCGGGGTGAGGGCGATCTCGGGGAGCAGCACCAGCACGCGCTTTCCGCGGGCGATGGTGGCCCGCGCCGCGCGCACGTAGACCTCGGTTTTGCCGCTGCCGGTGACGCCGTGCAGCAGGACCACGCGCTGCTCTTTGATGCGCGCGTCTTCGATGGCGTCGAGCGCCACCACTTGCTCTGGCGTGAGCGGCGGGTCGGCGTCGCGGCGGGCGACGTCGTGCTCGAACGGGTCCCGAATCACCTCTTCTTGGGTGAGGCGGATGATGCCGCGTTGTTCGAGCGCCCGGAGCACGCTGCGCGGGGTGCCGAACTGCGCGCGTAGGGCCTCGTCGGTGGTGGCGCCCTCGGCCTCCAGGTGGTCGACGACGCGGGCCTGCGCGGCGCCGAGCCGTGCGTCATCCCGGGCGAGCAGCTCGATGCGGTCCACGGTTTGGGCGGAGACGCCGCCGCGGGTGTCGTAGCTCGACTTGACGATGCCGGCGTCCTCGAGCTCGGCGATGTCGGAGTGCGATGCGCCGCGCGCCATGTCGAGCAGCTCGCGCGGGACCATGGGCGCCGCGTGCAGCTCGAGCAGTTCGGCGAGTCGGAGCGGGAATCCGCTGAGCGCTTCGAGCGCCGCGGGAGTGAGGTGGTTGGCCAGCTCCACGCGCCGGCGCGCTTTGCGATTGCCCTCAGGCGGGAGCGCGAGCCGGGTGCTCGCGCCGATGGGCGCGGTGTAATAGCGGGCGATCCACTCGCAGAGCGCGAGCTGCGCTTCGGGCACCGCGGGCTTGGCGTCGAGCAGGTCGGCGAGCGGGCGGATCTTGCTGGGCGGGAAGCCCTCGGGCGGCGGCACGTCCACGCCGATCACCACGCCGGTGATGGCGCTTTGCCGCCACGGGGCGACCACTCGGCTGCCGCGCGCGACGCGGTGCTGGAGGTGGGGCGGCACGCGGTACGTGAACAGCCGATCGAGCGGCACGTCGATGGCGACGGTGCAGTACACCGGAGGGGCTTGGAGTGCGTCCACGGCTACAGAGGCATGCGCGGAAAGCGCAGCGTATTGGTGGCCGCCGCGGGCGCCGTCGTGGCCTGGCCTACAGTGTCCATCGCGGCCAGGTTGGAGGTCTCTCGGGCCACGTCGCCCACGCTGATCTGCAGCACCTCGACGCCGTCTTCGAGCACGACGACTCGGCTCGGGAACCACCCGTTTCCGGGGCCGTCGTACGCGAGCGCGCGGGCGATGTACTCCACGTTTCCGTAGTGAATTCGGATCTCGCGCAGCCGGGCGATGTCGTGCTCGATCGCCACGGACGCGTGTGAGCCTCCGAGGCGGGAGACGAGCATATCGCCTTCGGCGGTGGCCATCACGTCGACCGTCAGGAGGGTCTCGTCGAGGCGGAAGCCGAGCGCGGCGACGGCGTCGGTGACGTCGTCTGTGGCGAAGATCGCGGCGGCCATTCGCAGCGGAAATGCGAGGGCGTCGTCATCTGCGGCCCACGCACCGTTGCGACCGGCGATCCACCGGAAGCCGCGCGGTTGCTGCGCGATGCGCCCGTTCACGGTGTCTTCGCCGGCGGTCATGGTGACGTTGGCGGCGGCGCTGCCGAGGGCCGCGCGGAAGTCGCCGGTGTCTTCCAACAGCGCGCGCGGGTGGCTCTGCGCGAAGGCGTCACCGGGCGCCATCCAGAGGGCGGGCGATGTGAGCAGCGCGAGCCAGAGGGCGGCGGAGCCCCGAGTCATCCGAGGGTTTTCAGATATTCGCGCAGCGCCGGTCCCAGGTCGGAACGCTCGAGGGCGTAGGCGATGTTGGCCTTGAGGAATCCGAGCTTGTCGCCGATGTCGTGGCGGGTGCCTTCGAACTGGTAGCCGACGAGGCCGCGGTCTTGCGCGAGCGCTTGCAGGCCGTCGGTGAGCTGGATTTCGCCGCGTTTGTCCTCGTCGGTCTTCTCCAGGTAGTCGAAGATCTCGGGCGGCAGCACGTAGCGGCCGATGACGGCGAGGTTGGACGGCGCGTCGGCGAGCTCGGGCTTCTCGACGAGCGTGAAGATGCGGTGTGTGCGCTCGTCCATGCGGTCGCCGGCGATGATGCCGTACATGTTCACGTCGCTGTCGGGCACTTCCATGAGCGCGACCACGCCGGCGCCGTAGCGCTCGTATTGGTCGACGAGCTGGCCCACGGCGGGGCGCTCGGAGTTGATCAGGTCGTCGGGCAGAACCACGACGAAGGGCTCGTCGCCGATGACCTCACGTGCGCACAGCACCGCGTGTCCCAGGCCGCGGGGCGCCTTCTGTCGGACGGCGATCGGGCGGATGAGGCTGGAGATGCGGTCGATTCGCTCCATGAGCTCGCGCTTGTCGCGCTGGCGGAGGATGTCCTCAAGCTCGTAGGAGTGGTCGAAGTGGTCCATGATCGCGCCCTTGCCGCGACCGGTGATGAGGACGACCTGCTCGATTCCTGCGGCGACGCATTCTTCGATGACAACCTGGATCGCGGGTACATCGACGATGGGCAGCAGCTCCTTGGGGACCGCCTTTGTGGCGGGCAGGAAGCGGGTGCCGAGGCCGGCGACGGGAATGACTGCTTTACGGACTTTCTTCACGGGTCTCCTCGCTGGTGCGCGCGCACCATAGGTCTTGCGGGCTGCCATGGGTAGGTGCTTGGGTGCGCAGCCGCAACCACAACCGGACAGGCATGTTTTTCGTCGTCGACGGCAGCTACTACATTTTCCGCGCGTTCTACGCCCTCCGCGAGATGCGGAACTCCAAGGGCATGCCCACCAACGGGCTGTACGCGTTCACCAACATGCTGCTGAACGTGATTCGGGACGAGCAGCCGGAGTACCTCGCGATCGCGTTCGACCCGCGCGGCGACGTGTTCCGCAATCGGCTGTACCCTGAGTACAAAGCGAACCGCGGCGATCCGCCGGAAGATCTGGTCCCGCAGTTCCCGCGGTTTCGCGACATCGTGCGCGCGCTGAACATCCCGATCCTCGAGGTCCCCGATTTTGAGGCCGACGATTTGATCGGCACCGTGACGCGGCTGGCCGAGGAGAAGGGGCTGCAGTGCATGATCCTGTCGGGCGACAAGGACTTGGCGCAGCTGGTGACCAAGGACACGGTCATGCACGACTCCATGCGCAACAAGACCATGGACCTGGCGGCCGTGCTGGAGCGCTTCCAGGTGGAGCCCGCGCAGGTCGCCGACGTGCTCGGCCTGGCTGGCGACACGTCGGACAACATCCCCGGCGTGCCCGGCATCGGCGAGAAGACGGCGGGCAAGCTGATCGCCGAGTTCGGCAGCGTTGAGAACGTGCTCAACAGCATCGACAAGGTGACCGGCAAGAAGCGGAAGGAGAACCTGACGAACTTCGCCGATCAAGCGCGGCTCTGTAAGGAGCTGGCGACCATTCGGCGCGATGTTCCGTGCGAGTTCGACCTGGAGAAGCTCGCGCTGACGGCGCCCAACTTCGAGGCGTTCGACGCGCTGTGCCACGAGTTCGAGTTCCGTCGTTTTCCGGCCGTGGTTCGAGAGGTCTACGCCTCGCAAGTGCCTGTCGAAGAACCGGAATCCGCCGATGTGACGGTCGGCGTTGTCGCCGACGCGGAGGCGCTCGAGACGGTGGTGCAGCAAGCGCGTGACAAGGGCACCCTCGCGGTCGTCCCGCTGGTGGATCACACCGACCCGATGAAGGCGCGGCTGGATGGATTCGCGCTCAGCGTCGAGCCGGGACAGGCGGTCTACGTGCCGGTCGGGCACACCGATTTGATGGCGGTGCAGCTCCCGCTCGCCCGCGCGCTCGACGTGCTGCGGCCGGTGCTGGAGGACCCGTCGGTGGCGCTGGTGTGTCATGACGGAAAGTGGCTGTCCCGCTGGTTGGCGCGGCACGACGTGGAGCTCGCGCGCATCGCGTTCGACACGCAACTGGCCGCGTACCTGGTGGACCCGAACCGCCGCGATCTTTCGCTCGGCGCGCTCGCCCGTGAGTTCCTGATGCGCACGCCTTCGCCGATCAGCGACGTGGTCGGATCGGGGCGTTCGGCGCGTGCGTTCGGCGACATGGGAGTGGAGCAGGCGGCGGGCTGGGCGGGAGAGCAAGCCGAGACCGTCATGGCGCTGCACAAGGCCTTGGACGAGAAGCTTGGGCCGGAGCTGCGTGAGGTGCTGCACACCATGGAGCTGCCGCTCGCGCAGGTGCTCGCCAAGCTGGAGACGCGCGGCATTACGCTCGATGTGGACCGCATGCAGCGCATGAGCGTGGAGTTCCATGAGCGGCTCGATGAGCTGACCAAGGAAGTGCACGGCCACGCGGAGCGGGAGTTCAAGATCAACTCCCCGCAACAGCTGGCGGTGGTGCTGTTCGATGAGCTGAACCTGCCGGTGAAGAAGAAGGGCAAGTCGGGGCCGAGCACCGACGCTAGCGTGCTCGAGGAGCTCGCCGACCTGCACCCGATCGTGAACGCGGTGTCGGCGTGGCGCGAGGTGTCCAAGCTCGCCTCGACGTACGTGGACGCGCTGCCCAAGCTGGTGGACCCGCAGACGGGGCGCATCCACACGTCGTTCAACCAGGCGGTGGCTGCGACGGGGCGGCTGTCGAGCAGCGACCCGAACTTGCAGAACATTCCGGTGCGTACGCTCGAAGGGCGCCGCATTCGCGAGGCGTTTATCCCGCGTGATGGGTGGACGCTCGTGGCGGCGGATTACTCGCAGATCGAGCTCCGGGTGCTGGCGCACATGTGTGAGGACCCCGTGTTGGTCGACGCGTTTGTGCGCGGCGAGGACATCCACACGCGCACCGCGGCGGAGGTGCTGGAGATCGAGACGGAGGCGGTGACGTCGCAGCAGCGCGCGGCGGCAAAGGCGATCAACTTTGGCTTGATCTACGGCATGGGCGTGAACCGGCTGAGCCGCGAGACGGACATGTCGCGGACCGAGGCGTCGGAGTACATCGAGCGCTACTTTGCGCGTATCTCGGGCGTGAAGCCGTTCATGGAGGGGCTGATCGAGAGCGCGCGCAAGCATGGGTACGCGGAGACGCTGTTCGGGCGCCGCCGTCCGATCCCGGAGCTGGTGTATTCCGAGAACCGCCGGTCGTTTGCGCTCGGTGAGCGGTTGGCGAAGAACACGCCGATCCAGGGCACGGCGGCGGACATCATCAAGGTGGCCATGATCCGTGTGGAGGCCGCGATCGCGAAGGAAGGGCTGGCGTCGCAGATGCTGCTCACCGTGCACGACGAGTTGCTGTTCGAGTGCCCGCCCGACGAGGTGGAAGCCACGCGGGCGCTGGTCGTGAGAGAGATGGAGGGCGCGATGACCTTGCGCGTTCCGCTGCGCGTAGACCACGCGGCGGGCCCGCACTGGGCGGCCCTCAAATAATCTCAGCGCGGACCGCCGGGCCCGTGGTACGCTTCAGACTCAACCGTCGAGGAGTGCCATGCCCCGGCAGATCGACAGCACTGGGTCCGGAGCGAACGTGTACGCGCCGGACATGCTCGGAGCGCCCGACCAGGGTTCTGCGGAGCGTCTCAGCGAGCTGCTCAAGCGCGCCGAGGATCGGTCCGCGTGGATTCAGGACATCTGCGCAGCGCTCGGGTTCTATCCGCGCCTCGATGAGCTGTTGTCGTTCATCATGGAGCGCATCCGGCTGATCATGGATGCGGAGCGGACCACGCTGTACCTGCTGGAGGACGACGGCGAGCATTTGGCGACCCACATCCTAACCGACGGCCAGACGACCGAGGTGCGGCTGGCGCTGGGTGAGGGCATCGCGGGTTGGGTGGCGCGGCACGGCACCTCGATCAACGTGCGCGACGCGTACCGCGACAGCCGCTTCGATCCGCGAACGGATACGCGCACAGGGTTTCGGACCAGCAGCGTGATCTGCCAGCCGATGCGCGACAAGGACGACGCCGTGATGGGCGTGGTGCAGGTGCTCAACAAGCGGTCGGGCTACTTCACGGTCGATGACGAGCAGCTGCTTTCGGCGATCACCAACACCGCGGCGATCGTCATCCAGAACCGGCGACTGTACCTGGAGATGGTCGACCGCAACATGCAGCTCGGCACGGCGCAGCGTAAACTGGAGGAGCGTGCGCGGCGCTTTCACGCGCTCTACGACATCCACCGGCAGGTGTCGGAGGCCGCCGACCTCGACCATGTGCTCGGCGTGGTCGCGTGCGCGGTCGGCAATATGGTGCGGTCATACGGCTGCGCGATTTCGCTCGTGGAGGGGACTGGCATCGTGGAGCACGTGTTCCGCCGGGACCCCACGTCCGAAGAGTTCGTTCACGCGGATCGGACCTGGAACACGTCGGTGCGCGACCACGTGATCGAGTCGGGTGAGTCGGTGTCGCGGATGGCGCAAAACGGGCGCAGCGATGCCGCAGGAATCACAGGACGGCGGCCCGCGATGCGTCCGGAGCCCGTAATGTCGATCGCGGCGGTTCCGCTGCGGGTGAGCGGCAAGACCATCGGGTGTGTTGAGCTGGTGGAGCGCTGCCGCACCGACGACCAGGACGAGCTCGAGGCGCCCGCGTATTCGGACGAAGACCTGAAGCTCATGGACATGGTGGCGAGCGAAATCAGTGAGGCGGTCGCGCGCTCGCTGCGCCGTCAGCAGGCCGAGATGCAGGGGCGTTTGTCGGCGATCGGGCAGATGCTCAGCGGCGTGATTCACGACACTCGGACGCCGCTGACCATCGTGAGCGGCTACGTGCAGCTCATGGCGCGGACCGACGATCCGGTGCGGCGCGCGGACCTCGCCAAGCGCGTGGCAGCTCAGTTTGAGCACATCAAAGAGATGACCGGCGAGCTGCTGGCGTATGCCCGCGGCGACACCACGGTGTACCTGCGGACTGTGCACCTCCCCATGTTTGTGGAGGAGCTCCGCGAGCAGCTGGCGCACGAGTTTGACGGCCGCGGCGTTGAGGTCGAAGTGTCGAGCAGTTGGCGCGGCGATGTGCGAATCGACGACGGCAAGCTCAAGCGCGTGGTGTTCAACTTGGCCCGCAATGCGCGCGAGGCGATGGACGCCGGCGGCAAGTTCATTCTGCGGTTCGACCAGGACGACGTGAACCTGATTCTGACCGTCTCCGACACGGGCAGTGGCATCCCGTTGGAGATTCAATCCAAGGTCTTTGACGCGTTTGTGACGTCGACCAAAGAGGGCGGCAGCGGACTCGGCTTGGCCGTGGTCAAGAAGCTGGTGGACGAGCACGGCGGGCAGATCTCGTTCGAGAGCCGCGTGGGCCTCGGCACCACGTTCACGATCAAGCTGCCGAAGTCGCTCTAGCGGTCCGGCCGCGCCTTCGAGCGGTCCGGCCGCGCCTTCTAGTTACCTCGGGTCGCGATCGACCGGCGGACCTCGGCGGCCCGCTCGGCGAGCGGGGACTCGGACTCTGCGAGCCGCTCCAGCGCCGCGTCGACGTCGACGGTTCCGACGCGTTCGAGGGTGCGCAGCGCGTCGTTGACGACCTCTTCGTGGGCGTCGGTGAGGCCGATCGCAGCGGCGCGGGCGGCATCTGCGTGGGGGTAGCCGACGCGCAGACGGCGAAGAATCTGAAGTTTGCGCTCCAACGGCGGACCGGTCTCTAACTCACGCGCGAAGCGTACGAACTGGCGCTCGAGAGAGAGTAGGGTTCCGCGGGCCTCGTCCTCTTGGCCGAGCGACGCTTGCAGCGCTGCCAGCGTGGGGTAGGCCCGCACGTACTCCGGGTCGAGGCGCGTGGCGCGGAGGAGGGCGATGGCGGCATCGGCCGGCCGGTCGGCGTCCACGAGCGTGGTGCCATATACGAAGGAGAACTCGGCGCTCGGTGGCGCGGTCCTGCGCAGGTCTTCGAGTACCTCGAGCGAGCGGTCGATCTCGTCCCGGCGGTGGTAGAGTTGGGCGAGCAACAGGCCGCCGATGGCGCGCACTTCGCTGGGCGGGTCCGAGCGTACGAGCGCGAGCAACGCGGTGAGCGCGACGTCTTCGTCGCCTGCTTCGAGCGCGTCGATCGCAGCTTGGCGCATGGCGATCTGTTCGTCGCTGGAGTCGGCGAAGCGCAGGGGCGGCATGGGCGCGACCAATTGCGTTTCGTCGGTCTCCGCAGGGGCGTCGGAGGAGACGGGCGTGGGGTCACAGCCTGTGCTGGTCGCCGCGCCCACGAGGAGCGCGAAGGCTACGGAAGCGGCGCGTCCGCTTCGTCGTAGGTGCTGGCGTTGTACATCCAAAGGAAGCTCTGGGACTCGTCGACGAAGACGATCCGCCGGCCGCGGTCGGTGTCCCCGACGGCGATGGCGGAGGTGGCGGGACCGAGCAGCAGCTGACTCTCGCGCGTGGTGCGGTACGAGAAGTTTCGCTCGACGTCGAAGTTGATCGCGAAGCCGCGCGGGAAGATGGGCGCGCCGTTGAAGGTCTGCGGCTCGTCGGCAGCGGCGACCTCGAAGGCGATGCCGAGCTCGGATTCGAAGCGGACGTCGGGGGTTGCGCGCATGAGCTGGGCGGCGCCGTTGGCGTCGAACACACACATGCCGTCGATGGCTTGGTACGGCGACGGTCCGACGAGCGATTCGCGCTGAACGACCCAGCCGTTGGATACGACGGAGAGCTCAAGCGGAACGCCGCACTCGGTCGGCGGCAGTCGGTCGATGGCCGGGTAAGGCGCGGTGACCGGGCTTCCGCATCCGTCGGCGAACGTGGCGATCTCCAGGGCACCTTCGGTCACGGCGCACACAACGTACTCGAGTCGCTGGAGCCCGACGACGTCCTCTTGGCGGGTGACCTGGCCGAACGCGGCGCAGTCGTCTTCGGCGGTTTCGTCGAGGTCGATGCGCTCAACGACGACGATGTCGCCGGGGAGCAGCCCTGTGGCGCACATGTCGGCGGCGCCTCGGCACGCTGAGGGGCAGATGCCGCAGATGTCCAGATCGCGTTGGCAGACGGATGCGCTTCCGGCCAAGCAGAGGTCGGCCAGCTCGGGGCACTCGTCCGCGTCCACAAGGCCGGAGCTGCACAGGCCGGTCGGCGAGGCGGCGCAAGGGTCGGCGCCGGCGAAGGCGATCCACCCGCGCGCAGCACCCGCGCCTTCGACGACGATACCGTCGGTTCGCTCGGTTCCGGCGATCTCGCCCTCGAATGTGAAGCTCCAGCTTCCGCTGGACGTGGCGAAGTCGTCGGAGACGCTGTTGGTCTCAAGCGCGTCGGTGGCCTCGGGGACGGTGACGCCGGTGGACTCGCTGCAGTCGTCACGGTCGAGCAGGTCGACGCCCACGCGGGAAGTCTGCGGGAAGGCCGCGTAGTGCCCGGTGTTGTTCTCGTAGTACGCGCCGCTGCCGACGGCGACCGGAGTATCGCAGGCGTCGAGGACGGTCGCGATCGGTCGGGGTTGCGGCAGGGTCGTCTCTTCGCAGCGCGCCGGGCTCGTGACGAAGTCTTCCAGCGTGAGCGGGATGTCGCAGTCTACGCGGCCGAGCGTCGCTTTGCCGGAGTCGAGGTCGATGGGCTCGAAGATGAGGTCGACGAGGGGCCCTTGCAGCAGCTCGGAGCCTTCGGCGTTCGGCACGCCGCTCCACGCGGTCCACGACTGGTCGAGGATGACGGTGTCGGCGTATCCGGACGTGGTGCCGATGTGCGCGCGTCGCTGGGCGACCTGGATCACGTCGGCGCCGGCGATGACGTTGGGCAACGCGGTGGCGAAGGTTGTGGTGTCGGTGACGATCGGGCCGAGGAACGAGCTGAGCAGCGGGATTCCGTCGGAGTTGTGGATCGCGTCGAGGTCGTTGATCTCGCGCAGTAGCTCGAGTCGCTCGGTGTCGTAGACGAGCACTTGATTGGCACGCCGGTCGACGGCGACGAGGAGGTCGTCCTCTTCGGTCAGCGCGAGGGCGGCGATGATCGGGACGGCGGGCGGGAACTCGGAGTTGGCGTTCGGGCCGTAGCAGTCGGTGTCTTCGGGCCAGTCGGTCGCGCCGTCGCCGTCGTTGTCGATGCCGTCGGAGCAGCGGGGGACGTCGGGGGTGAGCAGGGGGGCGGCGACACCGTCTTGGCTGGGCACGAGGATGCCTAGCGTGGTGAGCGCTTCGAGCGTGGACGCGCCGTCGTATCCGGCGCCTTCGACGCGGTCGGAGGCGTCTCGGCAGCCCGGGTCATCGGCGTCGGCGAAGCCGTTTCCGTCGTTGTCGATGCCGTCGGTGCAAGCGCTGAGCTGGCCGTCCGTCGGGTCGAGTGAGCCGGGGGCGGCGCGCAGCTCTTGGCCGAATTCGCTGTCGTTCGCGCTGAAACACTGGGGGTCAGCGGCGTCGATGAGGCCATCGCCGTCGTCGTCGAGTCCGTCGGAGCAGGAGGGGCCGGCCGGGAGCGCGCTGATGATGCAGGGCGTGCCGCCGCACTCGTCGGCCAGGGCTTGGCCGGCGATGCCTACGACGAGGACGCGCGCGTCATCGCGGAAGGACACGTAGGCGCGGCCGGTGGGGCTGAGCGCCAAGTCGAACGCGACGCCGGGGAGCGTGAAGCTCGGGCCGGGCGTGAGCGTTGCGCTGGCTTCGCAGCCGGTGGTCCAGGCCGCGGCGCTGTCGTCGCATTGGGCGTCGACGGTCCACGAGACCAAGCGGCCGGAGAGTGGCTGCGTGGCGACGACGACGGAGGTTCCTTCGTCGTCGAACGCTTGCACGATATCGAGCGGCTCGGCGAGGGGCAGCTTGTTGCCGGCGTCTTCACCGTCGATGGTGAGCGGGACGCGGGTGCCGGAGCGGAGCTCGACGACGCTGATGGCGGGGTCGGTGGTGGAGGCCACGAACACCATGGTGGGGTGCGCGAGGGTCTGCACGGCCGTGGGGCCTTCGGGGACGATGATGCCGGTGTTGCCCGGCACGCTGCGGTCGTAGTCGCGGTATGACAGTTCTACGGCGTCGACGCGGACGACGTGCACGAACTGGTTACCGGCGTTCGCGACGACCGCGTAGGCCGTCTCGCCGCCTTCGCAGGTGTCTTCGTCGTATCGCTCGACGGTGAGCGTGGTGGCGTCGGTGACGGTCTCGCACCAGCGGACCATGGTCACGTCGCGGGGCGAGTCGAGCGTGTTCGGCACAGCCTGGCGCGGCTTGGTACAGCCGCCGACCAGGAGGGTCGCGCCGAGCATCGCGGAGAAGGTTCGCAACAGTGAGGTGTTCATGGCGTCCGTCCTACGACCGTGCGGAACGTGGCTGACGCGGGGTCGACGTCGATGGCGACGAGCCTGTGGACGTCGAAGATGGTGGCGTACAGCAGCAGCGTGGCCGGGTCGAACGCGAGGCCGTATGCGACGCCGTCCATGGTGATGGTGTCGAGCAGCGTGCCGGTCGCGGCGTCGTACACGCCGATGCCCTCGGCCGACGCGAGCGCTGCGTAGATCACTTCGCGGCCGTTCTCCTCGATCAGCGCAAACTGGGCCGGCGCGCCGTCGGCGTCGAATCGGTCCATGACGCGTGCGTGGGCGTCGCCCTCGGAGTCCTGCGTCATGTCGAGCACGATGAACGCGCTGGGGGTGTTCGTGGAGATATACGCGCGCTCGCCATCGGCCGAGAACGCGATGTCGCGCACTTCGGTGATGTCGTTGGTGCTCGGCACGAAGGCCTCGGTGCTCACGTAGACTTCCAGCACTTCGCCGTTGGTCTGTTGGCTCGGCGAGGGGCTCGGCGCGAGCACCGCGGTGAGTCCGCGAATGCGGCGCGAGAAGCGGCCGGCGACCCAGACCTCGTCGGTGTTGGCGAAGTAGGCGATGGCGCTGGCGCCGCTCACGACCGGGACGGTCTCGATGGCGGCGTCTTCGACCGCGAACGTGTCGAGCGCAACGTACGACACGTAGCCGTCGATACCGGCGACCGCGAACAGGTCGATGCCCTCGCGCGCGTCGCCGGGGCGGGGCAGCATGGTGAGCGTGAAGGGGTCCTCAGCGACGTCTTCAATGCGGCAGTCGAGCGCGTCTTCGGCGCCCGGCGAGCGGGGGCACGTGATGCTGCTGCCGTCCTCGGAGACCGCGAGCGCGACCACGGAGTTGTCGCCGCGGACGGCGATGTACAGGCGGTCGGGGTCGGAAGCGCCGTCGCGCCCTTGGTTGAGCACGAGATCACCGGCGAAGCTGCCGATCTCAAGCGTCGCTTCGGGGATCACCTGCATCGTCGTCAGATCGACGACGCTGACGGTTCCGCCGATGTCCGGTCGAAACTGCGCGTCGAAGTTCGAGTTTGCGACATACGCAAATCGTCCGTTCGGGTGCAGCGCGACGCCGACGGGGAAATACAGCTCGTCGTTCGGGGCTCGGAAGCCTTTGAACTCGGAGCAGGCGCAAAGAAGCGCACTAACGGCGCAGATGACGGCAAGAACTCGCATGGCGCGACCTGCTATCAGTCGTTGCGATCGGCGTCGAGGGTTCAAGACCTCACCGCCGCTTGCGCTGCTGCCAATCTGGCGACTGGAACGCGGAACGGGCTGCACGACACGTAGTCTACCGATCCGCGCTGAATCCAAGCGACGCTGCGGGGCTCGCCGCCGTGCTCACCGCAGATCCCGATGGAGATCTCTGGCTTGACCGCGCGAGCTCTCGCGCAGGCGAGGCGGATGAAGTGGCCAACACCTTCGGTGTCGAGCACCACAAACGGGTCGTCCTTGAGCAGGCCCGCGTCGAGATAGCCGGGTAGGAACATGGAGGTGTCGTCCCGTGAGAAACCGAAGACCGTCTGGGTGAGGTCGTTGGTTCCGAAGCTGAAGAAGTCCGCATGCAGCGCGAGTTCGCCAGCGGCTGCGCAAGCGCGCGGGAGCTCGATCATGGTGCCGATCGGGATCGCGGCGAGGACGCCATCGCGATCGTCGTACTCGGCGCGCACTTGGTCGATCGTGCGGCGCACAGCCTCGAGTTCGGTGGCCAGCGACACGAGCGGGATCATGATCTGTGGTTGCGGCTGCAGTCCGCGGGCGTGCAGCGCTAGCGTCGCGTCGAAGATCGCGCGGCACTGCATCGCGTAGATCTCCGGACGCGTGATGCCGAGCCGGCAGCCGCGGTGGCCGAGCATGGGGTTGGTTTCGTACAGGTGGGACACCAACACGCGTACCTGGTCGGGCGTTTTGCCCATCGACTCGGCGATGTGGTGGATGTCGCTCGCGCGCTTGGGCAGGAACTCGTGCAGCGGCGGATCGAGCAGCCGGATCATGACCGGCAGGCCGTCCATCGCCTCGAGCAGGTCTTCGAAGTCGCGGCGCTGGAACGGACGCAGGCGGGCCAGGGCGGTGCGGCGCGAAGGTCCGTCGTCCGCCAGGATGGTCTCCTGCATGGCGCTGATGCGCTCTTCGGCGAAGAACATGTGCTCGGTGCGTACGAGGCCGATGCCCTCGGCGCCGAGCCGCCGGGCGAGCGCCGCGTCGGTACCGTTGTCGACGTTGGTGCGCACGCCGATCCGGCGGCGGGCGTCGGCCCATTGCAGCAGCGTCTCAAACTCGGCGGTGGGGGCGGCGGGGATGCTGGGCACCTCGCCTTCGATGACCTGACCGCGCGCTCCGTCGAGGGTGATGATCGCGCCGGCGGCGTATTCGCGGCCGCCGATGGTAACCACGCCGCGCTCGACGTCGGGCTGGACGCTGGCGCAGCCGGCGACGCAGCACTTGCCGACCTGTCGCGCGACCACCGCTGCGTGGCTCGTCACGCCACCGTGTGCGGTCAGAATGCCCACGGCCGCGAGCATGCCGCGGATGTCTTCGGGGGTGGTCTCGGCGCGCACCAAGATGGCGTCTCGGCCGGCCTGTGCGGCGGCGATGGCGTCTTCGGTGCTGAGCACGATCTCGCCGGTGGCGGCGCCGGGGCTAGCGGCCAATCCGGTGGCGATGACGGTGCGCGGCGCGTTGGGGTCGAGCTGCGGGTGCAGCAGCTCTTCGATGGCGCCGGTGCTCACGCGGAGCAGCGCCTCGTCTTCGGTGATGATGTTCGCGCGGGCCATGTCGACGGCGGCGCGGACGGACGCAGCGGCGCTCAGCTTGGCGGCCCGCGTCTGCAGGATCCACACTTGGCCGCGCTCGATCGTGAACTCGACGTCCTGGATCTCGCGGTAGTGTGTCTCCAGGCGGTTCGCGATGTCGGTCAGCGCGTCGAACGCCTCGGGGAGGGCGTCGCGAAGCCCCGGGCCGCCCTTGGGGTCTACGATGCGGTTCGGCGTGCGGATGCCGGCGACCACGTCTTCGCCCTGAGCGTTGAGCAGGTACTCGCCAAAGTGCGCGGGCTCGCCGGTGGACGGGTTGCGGGTGAACATGACGCCGGTCGCGCTGGTGTCGCCGCGATTGCCGAACACCATCGCCTGCACGCTGACGGCGGTGCCCCAGTTGTGCGGGATTCCGTGCTTGTTGCGGTACGCGTAAGCGCGGTCGTTGTGCCACGACGCGAACACCGCGCTCACGGCGGCGTGCAGCTGCGCCTCGGGCGCCTGCGGGAAGTCGATGCCGCGGCTGCGCTGGGCGATGGTGCGCTTGTACGCCGCCACAAGGTCGTGCAGCGCGTCTGCCGAGAGCTGGTCGTCATTGCGGACGCCGGCTTTGGCCTTGATGGCGATGAGCTCCTCTTCAAAATAGAAGTGGTTCACACCGAGCACGACCGCGCCGAACATTTGGATGAAGCGGCGGTAGGAGTCGTACGCGAAGCGCGCGTCGTCGGTCTGCTTGGCGAGGCCGACCACGGTGTCGTCGTTCAGGCCCACGTTCAGGACGGTGTCCATCATGCCGGGCATCGACTGGCGTGCGCCGGAGCGGACGGACACGAGCAGGGGGTCCGCGGCGTCGCCGAACCGCGCACCAGCGGAAGCCTCGAGGGCCCGCAGCGCGTCGTGGATGTTCGCGATGAGGGGCGCGCCGAGCGTGCCGTCACCGGCCTCATAGTCGAGGCAGGCTTCGGTGGTGATGGTGAAGCCGGCGGGGACGGGAATCCCGAGCCGGGTCATCTCGGCCAAGTTCGCGCCTTTGCCGCCGAGCAGGGCGGTCATCGAGCTGTCGCCGTCCGCCTTGCCGTCGCCGAAGAAGTAGACGCGCCGCGGCTCGCTCATCTGGCGTCGGCTTGGATACGCGCGATGTCCGCAAACTGCAGGAACAGCGCGCGAATGTTAGCGAGTAGGGTGAGGCGGTTGGCACGCACGGCGGGGTCGTCGGCGTTGACCATCGGGCCGTCGTCGAAGAACCCGTCGATGGGGCTCTTGAGCGCGATCAGCTCCGTCCCGACCGTCTCGAACTCGCCGGCCTGGAGGGCGGCTTGTACCTTGACGGTGGCGGTCTCGACCGCGGACCAGAGCGTGTGCTCCTGCGGCGCTTCGAACAGCGCGACGTCCGGGGCGGGCGCCTCGAGCAGTCCGATGAGGCTGCCGTCCTCCGCGATCGCCTTGTTGACGATGTTGACCGTGCGCTTGAACGCGGCGGCGAGCGGCATGAAGTCCGCTTCGCGTCGCATGCGGTCGAGCACGCGGGCACGCTCGGGCGCGCTGGCGATCTCGTCGCCGATCACCGCGACGACGGCGTCGGCGATGTCGGTGGGGTAGTCGGCGGCGAGCAGGGCCTTGAGGCGGCCTTCCACGAATCCGACCGCTTCGCCGATGACCTCGGCTTCGGGGCGGTGCTTCTTGGTTGAGCCTACGGACTCGGGGTCCGGGAGGGCGCCGACGGCGGCCGAGAGCACGTCGCGCAGCGGCAGTCGTAGTCCGCGGTCGATGCAGGTGCGCAGCACGCCGAGCGCGGCGCGGCGGAGACCGTACGGGTCGGCGCTGCCGGTGGGCACGAGGCCGAGCGCGAAGCAGCCGGCGATGGCGTCGAGTTTCTCAGCGAGCGCGACCACGATGCTGGTGGGCGCCTCGGCGGGAGCGTCCCACGCGCCGCGCGGCGCGTAGTGGGCTTCGATGGCCTCGGCGACGTCGGCGTGCTCGCCGTCGAACGTGGCGTAGTAGCGGCCCATGGTGCCTTGCAGCGACGGGAACTCGCCGACCATGCCGGTGACGAGGTCGGCCTTGCTGAGCAGCGCTGCACGGGTGGCGTTCGCGGCGATCGTGGCGTCGCCGGGGTACAGGATCTCGGCGACGCTCGTGGCCAAGGTGGCCAAGCGGTCGCTGCGGTCGCGGATGGAGCCGAGCCCGTCGATGTAGCGGACGGTTTTGAGGCCATCCAGGCGTGCGTCGAGGCGGGATTTACGGTCTTCGCGGTAGAAGAACTTGGCGTCCTCCAGGCGCGCGATGAGCACGCGCAGGTTGCCCTTCACGACCACGTCGGGGTCGGGCACCACCATGTTCGAGATGAACACGAATCCGTTGGCGAGCGCGCCGGTGGCGTCTTCGGTGGCGAAGTAGCGCTGGTGGCTGCGCATCGACTCGATGAGCACTTCGCGGGGCACCTCGAGCAGGGCCTCGGGGAACCGACCGATGAGCGGAACCGGCCACTCCACGAGCTGCACGACCTCGTCGACGAGCTCGGAGTCGGGGACGGCGATGAGTCCGGCCTCTTCGGCGAGCGCCGCGATGCCTTCCTCGATGACCGCGCGACGCTCGGCCGGGTCGGCGAGCACCTTCTGGCCGCGGAGCACTTCAACGTACTGTGACGCGGTGGGCAGCGAGACGGGCTCGGGCGCGAGGAAGCGGTGGCCACGCGTGGTGTTTCCGGCGTCGATGTCGGCGAACGACACGTCGAGGACGCGGGAGTCGAGCATGGCGACGATCCAGTGGATCGGGCGGCCGAACGTGACGGGCGACCAGCCCCAGCGCATGGCTTTTTTCCACGGGATCGCGCCGAACGCGCTGTTCAGGATGCGCGCGATGACCACGCTGGCGGGCTCCCCTTCACGGCGGACCACAGCGGCGACGTACTCGCCTTTGTCGGTCTCCACGCGGATGAGGCTGGCGGGGTCGAGCCCCTTGCCGCGGGCGAAGCCGAGCGCAGCCTTGGTGGGGTTGCCGTCCGCGTCGAACGCGATGCGCGCGGCGGGACCGGTGATGGTCTCTTCGATGGTCTCCGCCTCGGCGCCGACGCCTTCGACGATCAGCGCGAGCCGTCGAGGGGTGGCGTAGGTGCGCACGTTTCCGATGCGCAGGCGCGCGGTGGCGCAGCCGTCTTGCACGTGCTGGACAAGCGCGGCGAGCGCGTTGTCGATGTCGCCCGGCGGGAGCTCCTCAGTACCGATCTCGAAGAGTAGAACCATGATTAGTTCAGGGTGCGGAGCGGCTTGATGCCGGTCACGGAGACGCCCGGCGTAAGGACCAGACCGCCTGTGCGGACGGCGGCGCCGATGGAGGGCTGAGGGCGGGCGGTCGCTTTGGCTTTGGAGCCAATCTGCGCAAAGTTGATGCCTTTGGACTTGCGGATCATGCGTCTGCCTCGGGGGTCGGGAGGAAGCGCTCGCGGAGCGCCTCGTCCTTGAGCATGGGGTAGCCCATCTCTTTTCGCTTGATGACCTGCGCGTTGGCGGCGGTCATGGCCATCGCTCGCACCCGCAGGATGTAGTTTTGGCGCTCGGTGACGCTGATGGCGCCGCGCGCGTCGAGTACGTTGAAGGCGTGTGAGCACTTCATCGCGCAGTCGTAGCCGGGCAGGATCAGCCCCTTCTTGAGCAGCCGCACGCCTTCCGCTTCGTACTCGTCGAAGTGACGGAAGAGCAGGTCGGTGTCGGCCTCGTCGAAGTTGTAGTGGCTCGACTCGATCTCGGCCTGCAGGTGCACGTCCGCGTAGCTGACGCCCTTGGTCCACATCAGGTCGGTGAAGGCCTCCACGTTCTGCAGGTACATGCAGATGCGCTCGAGGCCATACGTGATCTCCGCCGGGATGGGGTCTAGCGTGACGCCGCCCACCTGCTGGAAGTACGTGAACTGGGTGATCTCCATGCCGTCCATCCACACTTCCCAGCCGATTCCCCAGGCGCCCTGCGAGGGGGCTTCCCAGTTGTCTTCGACGAAGCGGATGTCGTGCTTGAGCGGGTCCACGCCGAGCGCCTTGAGGCTGCCCAGGTAGAGATCTTGCACGTCCATGGGGCTCGGCTTGAGCAGCACCTGGAACTGATAGTACGCGCCCCAGCGGTTCGGGTTCTCACCGTACCGGCCGTCGTCCGGGCGCCGACAAGGCTCCACGTACGCGACGTTATAGGGCTCCGGGCCGAGCGAGCGGAGGAACGTGGCAGGGTTGAACGTGCCCGCCCCCTTCTCGATGTCGTACGGCTGCTGGATGATGCAGCCGCGTTCGGCCCAGTACTGCTGTAGCGTCAGGATGAGGTCCTGGAAATACATGCGGTTTGCTTGAGGGTGGCGGTCGCGGGACGCAATTCGGACCGAACGCGCTAGCAGTAGCGCCGCACTGCGTCAATCCGCGATCTGTTGGGGCGAACGGCGCACACTGGCAGCGCCGATGCGCCGGCGGGGGTGGCGCCGACGACCTACGGAGCGCCGCCCGAAAAGTACGCCGCCGCCATGTCGACCGCCGCGTTGCCTACCCGGTCGCCCACGCGCCTGCCGTCGTAGTCGTCGTGCACCACGTGGATGCCGCCCCAGAGTCGCGATTGGCCCGCCTGATCGGCTGCGTCGTAGTAACGCGCCCACTGCAGGTTGACCGCCGTCGACGGGCCCGACTCGAACACCAAGAACCCGGGGGCGAGCGTGTAACCACCCATGCCTCCCGGGAAAAACGCGTCTCCCGTGAGCTGCGTGAGCACCTCGGCCGCCGCGCGAGAGAACGTGCTGTGCCCCGAGATGTACCCCGGGAAGGCCGGCGTCACGAAGTTGCGGCGTTGGTAAGGTGTCCACTCCACGGCCCGAATCCAGCCGATGTCGCCGAGCTCGTTCACGCGATCGCCAGGCTCGCCGCGCCACGATCGCACCGCGATCTCGCCGACGTAGCGCGCCAAGTGCGCGTGCCGCTCGCCGGGGGCGATGGATTCGGGCGTGATGACCTCGATCAGGTCGTCGACCAGGGGCAGGCCCTCGGGGTGGTACGAGACGCCGTTCTCATTGGTCCGCTGCCCCTTGCCGCCCATGTAGCGGATCAGCGTGATCGGGCGCGACGACGCGTAGGTGCGCTTGAGCTCCCAGGCGGCGATGGCCGCGTCGTGGACGGCGCCGTTGAGCGCTAGGTACATGTGCACGTCCCACGACAGGGGCTCCAGCGGCTCGCCTTCGCCAAACAGCCGGCGCTCGAAGTCGGGGTGCAGCGCCACGTCGTTCGCCAGCGTGTTCCAATGGCCGGGCGGCGTCTCGCTGGTGGGGCCATCTGCCCAAAACTCGGCCAGCGCGCGTGTGAAGTCACCGCGGAGTACAGGTTCAGGCGCGTAGGGCGCGCCGGTCACGGGGTTCTGGTCGTAGCCGTCGCCGGTGTCGGCGCCGAGCGGGTTGTCGCCGTAGCTGGCGGGCGAGATGTCGACGGTGACGCCGTCGTGGATGTCGAGCTCGGAGGTCTTGCGGATGACGTCGACGGCGGCGTTGACCAGTCGGTCGTCCAGGGTGGTGGGGGGCTCGCCGATGTCCAAGTAGGGCGTGTTCGGGAGCGGGCGGACGAGCGCGAACGGGGTGACCGCGCCCCAGTGTGCGCCCACGACCTCGCGCACGCCGGAGCCTTCGGGGATGCCGTTCTGGGTCTCGGCCTCGGCGATCACGAGCTGCTGCCACGTGGTGGGCGTTTGTGCGCGGGTGCCGGGCGCGTCGACCACGAGGCGCGGGGTGTCGGGCACCCAGTCGTCGGGGTCGGCGTAGTCGTTCTGCTCGTTCGCGCCGTCGTCTGCGAACGCGTCGATGACGGCGTTTCCGATGCGGTTTCCGAGCGCGGCGGGCGAGTCTCCGGTCACGGTGGTGTTCGCGGGGTCGTAGCCGAGCACGTCCATGAAGCGGTCGTAGCAGTCTTGCGAGACGTCGCCGCCGACGGCGGATACATAGCGGTGGCTGAGCACGCGATAGGCGGCGTACGAGATCGCTTCGTCCCGGGCGGCGTCCACGTCGTCGGCGGTCGCAATGGCGTTGGTTGTGTGGCCGACCGCGACGTCATCGAAGGCCGCCCAGGCGTCCCACATGGCCACGGACACGTGGTACAGGTTGCGGGCGTGCACGGTCGGTCGGGGCACGTCGCGGCGAATGGACTGCAGCAGCTGTTCGTTCCAGCGTCGAGCGACCGAGCCGTCGGGGACGGGGTCCACCTGAGCGTCGGGGCACGCGGTGATCACGTTGGCGGTGGAGGCCTCGACGACGACGGCGTTTGCGGGGTCCAAGCCGTCGCTGTAGCGCACGACCACGCCGGCGTTCAGGTCGGAGGTGAGCACGTTTCCGCCCACGGCCCACACGTCCCCGCTGGGGTCGGTCCACACGGCGTGCAGCGACTGCACATCGAGCGTGAGGTCGGTGTCGACTTGGGTCCACTGGTCGTCGTTTCGGGCGAACACGGCGCCGGCGAGCCCGACGGCCCATGCGGTGCCGCCGTCGTCGATCCACGCGCCTTGTAGCAGCGGCGCGGCGATCGCGTCGGCGGTGAGCGCGCCGTCCTGCGTTGGGTCTGGGGCGTCGTCCTGTGCGTAGAGCGCGACCCCGCTGGCGCTGCCGCCGACCATCACGACCTCGTCGTGGGCCGCGTGGACGGTGAACAGGCGCTCCAGGGTGGGGGCTTCGACCCGCTCGAAGCCGTCTTGGGCGTTGCCGCGGAGTACCAAACCGCCGCCGCCGACCGCCCACACGTCGTCCGCGCTTGCGCCCCACACCTTGAACAATCCGGGGATGTCGCTGGACTCGTCGACGGGGATGTCGGTGGGCAGCAGGAGTGAGGTCCAGGCGGTCCCGTCGTAGTGCCAGATGAAGCCGTTTCGCGCCGCTCGAGAGCCGACGGCGTACATGTCGTTCGGCGCTGCGGCCCACAGCCCGAAGACCGTGTCGGCACCGAGGCCGGGCGTGGTCATACGGCTGATACCGTCGTCGGCGATGCGCAGAATCGTGGCGTCGCTGCCGGCAGCGAACACGTCTCCGCCGTCGGTCGCGTGGACCCACCAGAGGTCGGCGCGGATGCCGGACGTGTCGAGCGTGTGCCAGGCGCGTCCGTCCCAGTGCACGGCGAGCGGTCCGTCGCCGTTGTCGGCGCCCACGGCCCAGACGTCGGAGGCAGTGGTTCCGTGGACGGACAGCAGCGCGGCGCCCGGCGCTTGGAGCACGGCGGCCCACTCGGGCTGGGCATCGTCATCGGGGCCACAGGAGGCCGCGAGCGGGATGCATGCGGCGAGGGCGATGCTCAGGATCGTGCGAAGTTGCATGGACATGTTGGACGATTGAGGTTGGAAGAAGCGGTCGGCTTGGGGTGCTGCATCAGCGGTCGGCTTGGGGTGCTGCATCAGCGGGTTTGGGGGGCCCGCCGAGCCACGAGACGGCGCCGAAGAGCAGCACGCCACCGGTGAAGATGGCGGCGCTAAAGAGGTAGCGTCCCGGTGTCATCGGGAGAATCACGAGGCTAGCGACGTATTGCACTGCGATCGACACCAAGAGCACGCTTGCGACAAAGCGCCGCGTCCGCGAGCTGATGAACCACGCGCCGAAGGGGGCGCCGATGGCGCAGACGGGGACACAGCACCACCACCAGGTCCATGCGTCGGGCGCCAATCCGCGGGTTTGGCCTGCCCAAATGGCGCCGATGAGCGCGTTGATGCCCATGAGTACGACCGAGGTCGGCGTCGCGACCGTTTCGCTGACTCGGTATCGCAGCACGAGCAGTGAGAAGACGCAGATGTCGAGGCCGCTGCCTGTGATCGACGCGACGATGCCGCCGAGGAAGGCGGCGAGCAGCAGCATGGGCGACCACGGCACGTCTGCGGGGACGTCGGTGAGCGCGGCTCGGCCTTTGTTGCGGTTGAACAGGAGTAACGTGACGCCGAACGCGAGCCAGAGGCTGGTGAACAGCAGCTTGGCGATGGCGGGCGGGATGAGCGGAGCGACCTCGTTGAGTCCGACGATCATGCCGAGCCCGCCGGCGACGGAGGCCGGGGCGACCACACGCCAAACGACGGGCGTTCGGGTGAGCGCGATCGTGAGCCCCGCGGCGGTCATGCCGATGGACTGAATCATGAGCGAGAAGTCGCGGGCGACGTGCGGCTCGATGTGGAAGACGAGGGTCATGACCGGGAAGGCGACCGCGCCGCCGCCCTCGCTAGTGGCTCCGGCGATGAAGCTTCCGAACGCCATCGTCACCGACATGAACCAGCCCTCGGCGAACAGCGCCCAGCGGTTGCCCGTGATCATGAGCACCAACCACACCAGCCAAACGGTGCCGGAGACGATCGCTACCGCGCGTCGATGACCCATGGGAGTCGCGAAGGGGTTGGATTGGCTCACGGGGTCTCACGTAACGGGTGAAGAGAAAGCTGCCGAGTCGAATCGCGTCGAGGCAGGACACTCCGAGTGGGCGGCTCTGCCGGTCGCGGAGGCCGAGCGGTTGACACCCTGCGGCGCATTGCTACGGTGCGCCGTCCCGCACTCCTGCGTTCCAGAAGCTGAATCATGTCCGAAACGACCACAGATTGGAAGGAGACCATCCTCCTTCCGCAGACCGAATTCCCGATGCGCGCTGGCCTTACGGCGCGTGAGCCCGAGACCCTTGCTCGGTGGGATGAGCAGCGCCTGTACCACCGCATGCTGGACGCGCGCGCGGACGCCCCGTCGTTCGCTTTTCACGACGGTCCGCCGTACGCGAACGGGAACATCCACCACGGGCACGCGCTCAACAAGATTCTGAAGGACATCGTCGTCAAGTACCGCCACTTGGCCGGCTTCCGCGCGATGAACATCCCCGGCTGGGACTGCCACGGGCTGCCGATCGAGCACAAAGTCGACTCGGAGGTCGGCAAGGCCAAGCGCGACATGTCCACGGTCGAGTTCCGGCAGCGCTGCCGGGAGTACGCGGACAAGTGGGTCGCCATTCAGCGCGATGAGTTCAAGCGGCTGCTGGTGCTCGCCGAGTGGGAGCGCCCCTACAAGACGATGAACTTCAACTACGAGGCGTCGATCTTGAAGGAGATCGGCCGCTTCATGGAGGGCGGTTACGTCTACAATGGTCTCAAGCCGGTGCACTGGTCGTGGGCCGCTGTGACCGCGCTGGCGGACGCCGAGGTGGAGTACGCGCCGTACACCGCGCCGAGCGTTTACGTGCGCTTCGCGTTGCCGACGCCGCCCGCGTGGCTCAGCGACGCCGCCGGTGGCCGCAGCCTCGACGCCGTGATCTGGACGACCACGCCGTGGACGCTTCCGTCGAACCTCGCGATCGCGCTGCACCCGGAGTTGGATTACGAGGTGCTGGCGCTCAACGACGGCGAAGCGCTGATCCTGGCGAACGGCCTCAAAGAAGAGGTGTTCTCCAAGTGCGGTCTCGAAGACCTGCCGGTGCTCAAGTCGTTCAAGGGCGCCGAGCTGGTCGGCACCGCGGACGCGCCGCTGCGCCCGGTCGCACGCCACCCGTTTATCGACCGTGACTCGCTGCTCGTGCCGGCGGACTACGTCACGCTGGAGCAGGGTACCGGCCTGGTCCACACCGCCCCCGGACACGGCGCGGACGACTTTGAGACCGGCAAGAAGTTCGACCTCGGCGTGCTCGCGCCGGTGAACCAATACGGCAAGTACACCAACGAGCTGGAGGGCATGGGCGAGTTCGCGACCACGCTCGTCAACAAGCACGTGTTCAAGGCCAACCCGACCATCGCGCAGCACCTCGAGGACACCGGCCGCCTGCTCAACAAGGCGGGCGAGACGTACCACGTGGACCGCTACCCGCACTGCTGGCGCACCAAGAAGCCGCTCATCTTCCGCGCCACCGCGCAGTGGTTCATCAACGTGGACCACGACGGGCTGCGCGAGAAGGCGCTCGCCGAGATCGCCAAGACCACGTGGGTTCCGCACTGGGGCGAGAATCGCATCCGGGCCATGCTCGAAGTGCGTCCCGACTGGTGCATCTCGCGCCAGCGCGCATGGGGTGTTCCGATTCCGGCGTTCGAGTGCGGTGGCTGCAACAAGCACATCGTGTCGCACGAGGTCGCGTACCACGTGGCGGAGCTCTGCAAGACGCAGGGTTCCGACGTGTGGTTCGCCGAAGAGTCGCCGGCGTTGGTGCCCGACGGCTTCACCTGTCCGCACTGCGGCGCCGCGCCGGACAAGTTCGAGAAGGTGCAGGACATCCTCGACGTTTGGTTCGACTCCGGCGTGTCCTGGGCTGCGGTCCTGCGCGACCGTGAAGGCCTGGCGCCGGTGGCGGATCTGTATCTGGAAGGCTCCGACCAGCACCGCGGCTGGTTCCACACGTCGCTGCTCGCGTCGGTGGGCTCGCAGGGCTGCGCGCCTTACAAGACCGTGCTCACCCACGGCTTTGTGGTCGACGACAAGGGGCACAAATACTCCAAGTCGAGCCCGAGTTTTGAGCCGCTTGACGCCATGCTCGCGCAGCACGGCGCCGAGATTGTGCGGCTGCTCGTCGCGACGGTCGACTACCGCGCCGACATCGCGCTCACGCCGGCGCTGCTCAAGCAGACGTCCGGCTCGTACCGCAAGATTCGCAACACCGTGCGCTTCCTGCTCGGCAACGTCGAAGGCTTCGACCCCGCCGCGTTCCCGCTCGCCTCAGTGGAGCTGGATGCGCTCGACCGCTGGATGCTCGACAAGACGAACGCGTTTGTGGAGCGCATGCGCGCGGCCTACGACGCGTACGAGTTCCACACGGCGTTCCACACGCTGTTCGAGTTCTGCAACGAGACGCTGAGCGCCGTGTACGCGGACGTGCTCAAGGACAAGCTGTACTGCGACGGTGAGGACGACCCGGCCCGCCGCGCGTCCCAGGCCGTGCTGTACAACGCGCTTCACTGCGTGGTCATCGCCATGGCGCCGGTGCTGTCGTTCACGTCCGACGAGGCGTGGGGCTTCATGAAGCACCTGCCCGGCGCACCCGACAATGTGTTCCTCGCTGACTTCCCGTCCACCGTACCGTTCGAGGCCGCGGCCGACGACGACATGGACGCCCGTCTGGAGCTGCGCAGCCGTATCTCGGGACTCATCGAGGCGCGTCGGCCCCGGAAGAAGGGTGAAAAAGTCGACGGTCAGATCGGCTCGTCGCAAGAGGCCGAGGTGACCCTCACGGTGGCCGCTGACGCGGTTGACCACTGGTCTGGGCTGGCTGAAGAACTCGCCCAACTCGCCATCGTCTCGAGTGTTTCGGTCGTAGCGGGAACATCGACGGACGCTTCTGGCGTTGACGTTGGCGTGGAACCGTCCACGCTCTCCAAATGTCCCCGCTGCTGGAACTACCGTTCGAGCGTCGGAAGCCACTCGGCCCATCCTGAACTCTGCGGACGCTGTGCGACCGTGATCGAGCTGACCGCATGAACAAGTACGCCGTCTTTGCCACCATCGTCCTCGTGTCGGTGTTCCTGGACCTCTGGACCAAGAACATCGCCGAGAACAACCTCGCCTCGGTGACGAGTCGCTGGGACCACCCACTTGAGCGGGAGGTTGTCGACGCCGATGACGGCATGACCCTCAACGACTGGATCGACCGCGAGTTCGGCGAAGGGACCTCCGCCACGTCGCCGCCAGAGCTGCAGGGCATCTACCGCTCCGAAGACGGTGTGCGTCAGGAGCCGCTCGGCGGTCAGAGCATGGTCGCGACCGGCCAGACGGTGCAGATCAACTACCGCGAGGTGGTCATCGTCGAAGGGTTCTGGAGCCACGTCTACGTGCAGAACTTTGGCGCAGCCTGGGGCTTCCTGTCGCAGCAGAACGAGAAGTTCGTGCGGCCGTTCTTCCTGATCGTATCGCTGATCGCGGTCTTCGTGGTCCTCCGAATCTTCCGCAATGTTCGGTCGGACCAGAAGGTGCTCATGTTCGCGCTGTCGTTCATCGTAGGCGGCGCCATCGGCAACTTTGTGGACCGAGCCCGGTATGGCTACGTGGTCGACTTCGTGGACTGGTATCTGACCTGGGGCGGCGAAGAGCACCATTGGCCAACATTTAACGTGGCGGACGTGTGGATCAGCGTCGGTGTTGGCCTCATGATCATCGAGATCCTGTTCAACGGTGACCCGACGGCGCCGGCTGCGAACGAGGACGAAGAGGGCGAAGAGGCGTTGGCTGAGGCCGCCGCCTAGGCCATGGCGCCTTGGCTCCACGACCTGCTCGGATACCCCCACCAAGGGCTAGGGTTCGAGCGGGTCTTTTGGGCGTTGGTCGTCGCGATGGGCGTCGCGCTCGGGGTGTCGGAGCGCCGTTCGAGCCGCACGGCCGCGCAGAACCCGCTGGCGTGGTTTCTGACCGCAGGCCTGTGCCTGGGCGGGGCGATGGCGCTCGTTCGCGCGTGGTCTGGGCACCTCACGTTCGGCGAGCGGGGGCTCATGGTGCCCACCTACGGCGTTGCGATGGCGCTGGGGTTCGGGCTGCCGCTCTTGCTGGCGCGGCGCGACCTACGCCACACGCCCGCGGCCATCTCCCGCGACGATTGCCTCGACCTCGGCTTCTGGATCATCGTCACCGGGCTGGCCGGCGCGCGGTTGCTGGCGTGGTTCAACACGCTGCGTGCAGAGGGTGGCGTGTGCTTCGACGGCGACATGCAGGAGTGCCTCAGCCTGTTCGCGATCTGGCGCGGTGGGCTGGTGTTCTACGGTGGCGTGGCCGGCGCGCTGATCGGCGGCGTCGTGTGGTGCGTTCGGCGTAAGGTGTCCTTTCGGGCCGCCGCGGACTTTGTGGTCCCGTACCTCGCGCTGGGCCACGCGATCGGTCGACTCGGATGCGTCGCCGCCGGCTGCTGCTATGGCGCGGACTGTGGCGTGGAGTTTCCGCTCGGTGTTCCGCTGCCCCACGGTCTCGGCGCTTGGGATGGCCACAGCGGCGTGGAGGAACCCGCGCTGGTGCACCCGGTGCAGCTGTACGAGGTGGCCGTCGAGCTGACGTTGTTCGCGGGCTTGCGCTGGGTTCGACCGCGGCTCCGTGTGGGCAGGACGGCCGCGACTTGGCTGATGGTGTACGCGGTCGCTCGCGGGATTCTCGAAATATTCCGAGGGGATAGCGTTCGCGGTTTGTATGTGGGCTGGACGAACGCAGGGATCACGGAGCTGCTGCGACTGCCCGAGGGGACGCCGCTGCTGCTCTCCACGTCCCAGGTGTTCGCGATGGCGATGTTCGCGCTGGGACTGCTGCTCTGGGGCATCGCGCCGACCCGGGAATCGAGCCCGAGCCGTCGCGATGTAGACGCCCAGTGTGGTCCTGCGAACGCCGACTAGGCGCGGCATTCGCGGACCGCGTTTAGGCCTTCGCCAACGCTTGCTCCAAGTCCGCGAGCAGGTCGTCTTCGTCCTCGATGCCCACAGACAACCGCACGAGGCCATCGGTGATTCCGAGCGTGGCGCGCACGTCGACCGGCACGGACGCGTGGGTCATGATCGCCGGGTGCTCGATGAGCGATTCGACGCCGCCCAGCGACTCCGCCAGCGCGAAGAGCTGCGTGCTCTCGAGGAACCGCCGCGACGCTTCGAGACCGCCGGCGAGGAAGCAGGTGATCATGCCGCCGCCGCCGGACATTTGCTGCTGCGCGAGCTCGAACTGTGGGTGGCTGGAGTGACCGGGGTAGACCACGCGCTCGATTTTCGGGTGGTTGTGCAGGTACTCGGCCACGCGTTCAGCGGCGCGCTGGTGCTGGCGCATGCGAACGCCGAGTGTCTTGAGGCCGCGCATGACGAGGAAGGAATCCATGGGTCCGAGCACCGCGCCGCAGGAGTTCTGGATGAACTTAATCTGGGCGTCGAACTCCGGATCGTCGGTGACGACGACGCCCGCGACCACGTCGCTATGGCCGTTCAGGTACTTGGTCATGGAGTGCACGACCACGTCGGCGCCGAGCGACAGCGGCTTCTGGAACACGGGGGTCATGAACGTGTTGTCGACGACCACGCGGATGCCGTGTGCCTTGGCGCGCGCCGCGGCTGTGCGGATGTCGACGAGCTTGAGCAGCGGGTTGGTCGGCGACTCGATCCACAGCAGCTTGGTGTTGGGCCGAACGTGTTCGTCGACGGCGTTCGGGTTGCTGCTCAAGTCCACAAAGGTGAACTCGATGCCGTGGCGCGCCATGACCTTGGTGAACAGGCGGTAGGTGCCGCCGTACAGGTCGTCGCACGCGATGACGTGGTCACCGGCGTTGAGCGTCTGGATGATGGTGGTGGTCGCCGCGCAGCCGGACGCAAACACGCTGCCGAAGCGGCCGCCTTCGAGGGCTGCGACGCAATCGCCGAGCGCACGCCGCGTGGGGTTGTGACTGCGCGAATACTCCCAGCCTTGGTGGACGCCGGGGCTCGACTGCACGAACGTCGACGTCTGGTAGATCGGCGTCATGATCGCGCCGGTCGTCGGGTCGGGGACCTGGCCGGCGTGGATGGCCAAGGTGTCGAGCTTGAGCGTTTTGATGCGGGGATCGTCGAGTTTCATGCGGGTATCCGGGAGGAGCGTGTGGGAAGGGTTGTTTGGAGACGGCGGCCTAACCTGCGTCGATTTCGTGGGGCAGGAAGTCGCGCGGCGACCGGTGGTACTGCACGGGCGAGTAGGCCAAGAAGTTGGTGACGCGAGAGGTGTACAAGTCCGCGTAGCGTTCGACCTGACTGCCGAGGATGCTGTGCTCGTTTCCGGCCTTCATCAGCGGGCCCCAGCTGGGGTGGAACGAGTCGTCGACCTGGCGTGACAGCGCGCGGATTTGGCCCACGAGTTCACGCGCTCGGCGCGCGAGACGGTCGCTGTTTTTGACCATCGCTTCGGCCGCTTGCGCCCACTCGGCTTTCTCTTCGGCGCTCCATGAGTCGAATGTGGAGTCGGGCTCGTCGGCGTGCTCCAGCGCGTGCTTGAGCTCGGTCTCGAACAGCAGCGCGTCGCGCACGACGGCGAGCTCCTCCTCAAGGGTGTTCCAGGTGTGGACCAGGGCGCGGACAGAGTCGAGGTGCCGCAGTTCGTGTTCCAACTCGGGGATGATCATGACCGTGCGCCAGCGCGAGTCCCGCTTGCTGACCAGGATATCGCCATAGATGTGGTCGCCGACGTACAGAATCTCGTCTGCGCTGGCGCCGATGAACGCCTCCAGCTGCTTTAGGTTTCCGTGCTGGTACACGGTGCCGCGTCTCAGGGTCTCGTGCTCCTCGCCGGTCACCTCGCCGGTGTCGTCGAGGATGAAGAACGGGCGCCCCTGGCCGAAGAAGTCCGGCTTCTTGGCGCCGGTGATGATCACATCGAAGTAGCCCCGCCAGTTTTGGTAGTCGGCCGGCCCGTCCGCGAGCAGGAATGACATGACCGCTTCGGTGTACTGGAAGAAGGAGTTCGTCATCAGGAACAGCTTCTTGCCGGCAGAGCGGAAGCGGTGCAGCACCGCGCCCAGCCGTCGGTCCAGCTTGAAGAACGTAGGCAGGTCGGCGGTCACCTGCGCCTTGAGCGTGCCGTCGGCGTGGATGGAGTCGATCGCCTCACGCACCTCGGACGCGACGCGCGTGAAGTCGGGCACCTGGCCGCGCGACTCCATGAAGTCGACCAGCGCGGCGAACACGTATGCTTCCGGGACCTCGAACAGGGTGTCGAGGATGATGTACCGCTCCGACGACAGCGCGGGCGGGTCCTTGCGATACGCGTCGACGTCGAGGTCGGGCATGCGCTCGAATCCGTGCCAGCCCTTCTCGACATGACCGTGGGCGTCGATTTTGAGGATGTTGCCCAGCTCGCGGTCCACGGTGAGGCCGCGAATCGCAAACTGCGGGTCGTACTCAATCGCCGTCACCTCGGCGGGGTACATAAAACGATCGACCAGCCGCTGGAGCGTGAGCTTGTGGCAGAGCGTGTCGAACGCGTCCTGCTGATACACCGCGAGCGTGTAGTCCATGTCGAAGCCGATCCACTTGGTCTTCGCCATGTTGAGGTCGCGGTTACAGTACACGCGGCGGTAGCGCCCCTCGTCCATCCGCGCGCCCAAGCGCAGCAGGAGGGCCATGTACTGAGAACGTTCTTGGTCGGCTGGTTTCACGCGAACACTCCGGGCATCGACAATTACAATTCGGATGTGCACTCTGAGGGTGGCCGGCGCGCGCCGCAAGTCGCGCGTGCGTCCTTGGGCACGCGTCCAGCGAACATTCGATGCGACGCGCGCCACCGTCTCGGCCAGCACTCGTGCGCCCGTCAGCCCCACCCAGCCCTCGACTTCATGACCTTGACCCCTGAGATTCGCGGGTGCGCACGACCCGCTCTGCCGCTCGGCATTCGCCTGCTCCTCGCAGCGATTTGCCTTGTCCCCCAGCTCGTCGCGCCGGCGGCGTTTGCACAGGACGAGCGGTTGTGGACCGACGGCGGCGAGGGCCGCTTTGGCCCGGATTCCCCGCTCACGTTTGGCGCCTTCCGCGAGCTCGCCGCGGACGTCTCGCCGTCCGTTGTGTACCTGCGCGTGACCGTCGCCGTCGGCGGGCAGACCCTGCCGGGGCTGGGCGAGACGCATGGCGAGGGCAGCGGCTTTATCATCCACGAGGACGGCTGGATCGTGACGAACCACCACGTGGTGGAAGACGCGCGTCTGATCACCGTGGTGTTGCATGACGGCACGGAGCTGCCGGCGACCGTCGTCGGGACCGATCCGCGCACGGACATCGCGCTCGTCAAAGTCACGTCGACGCACCCGCTGCCGATCGCTCGGCTCGGCGACTCCAGCCACCTTGAGGTGGGCGACTGGGTGGTCGCGATCGGCAACCCGCTGGGCCTGGAATACAGCGTCACCGCGGGCATCGTCTCCGCGCTCGGCCGGCGCGGCATTCGCCCCGAAGGTCGCCAACTGTACGAGGATTTCATTCAGACCGACGCGAGCATCAATCCCGGCAACTCGGGTGGGCCGCTGCTCGACATGAATGGGCACGTGATCGGCGTGAACAGCGCAGTGAATGTGGCCGCCAACGGCATCGGTTTTGCGATCCCCATCGACATGGTCAAGGCGCTGCTTCCGCAGCTGCAGACCGGCTCCGTGGAGCGCTCGTGGCTCGGCGTACGCACCGGCGAAGTGCCGCAGGATGTGGCCGACGCGCTGGGGCTCGTCGGGCGGCAGGGCGCTTACGTGCTGGAGGTCGTCGCTGGCAGTCCGGCGGCGGACGCGGGCCTGGAGCCGGGCGATGTGATCTCACACTTTGGCGAGTCCGACATCGGCGAGTACCGCGAGCTACCGTGGCTCGCCGCGACCGCCGGAGTCGGCCGCGTGATGGACGTGGTGTTGTGGCGCGATGGCTCGGAGGAGGCGCTGACCGTCACCATGGGGCGGTTGCCCGGCACCGAGGGCGGATCGGCGTCCGTGAGCGTGCAGGGGCCCACCGGCGAGGCGTTTGGCATTCGCGTGGGCAACGTGACGCCGGATGTGGCGTCGGATCTCGGCGTGCCCGATGGCACCGGCGTGGTGGTGGTGCAGCTGGATGAGGGAGGCTCCGCCGCCCGCGCTGGCCTCCGTTTGAACGACGTGATCGTGCAGGTGGGCGACGCGCCTGTGGTGTCGACATCGCAGTTCGAGACGGCGACTTCGGCGTTGGCACCGGCGGAGCTCGTGCGGCTGCGGGTACGCCGCGGTAGCGCCACAGTTTTCGTGGCGTTCTTCCGCTAGGCGGCTACCTGCGAGCGGGGCGCTGTGTTACACACCAACGGCCTGAACGAACCCCGCCCGTACCGCGTAACCACCCGCGTGCGCGGCCCTCTTGCCCGTCCGAACATGTCCAAGTTTTCGCGTCAGTTCGCCGTCTCCTTCGCGCTGGTGAGCGCTCTCTTCGCCGCTAGCTCTGCGCAGGCCGTGGAGTTGCGCGTCGACGTCAACGTGGCGCACCGCGGGCTCGACGATGTGCTCATCCAAGTCGACGTCGTCGGTGCCGGCGATGAGGTCCCGGCGGTCGAGACCGTCACGGTCACCAATCGTGGGCCGGCGCGCTTCGAGGTCGACCCCGGCACGTACGAGATCATGGTGTCCGCCGACGGGTTCGACGCGTGGTCCGACAGCATCGCCGTCGACTTCGCCGCGCAGACCAGCGCGACCTTGTATCCGGCAGCGGATGTGACGCTCGGCGGCACCGTCGTCGACTCTACGGGCGTTGCGAGCGCTGGGGCGTCGTTGGCGGTGTCCGGCGCGCGAATCACGGTTCCACGGACCGCAACGACCGATGACGCCGGCGCGTTCGCGTTCGAGGCACTGCCCGCGGGCATCTACGAGTTGCGGGTCACCTCGGAGGCAGGGCGGCCGGTCACGTTGGAGCGCTTGGATGTGCTCGGCGACACGACGGTCGCGGTCGTGATGCCGGACGCGTCGGTCGCGCCCGAGGTGACCGAGACGCGTAAGTTCTCCTGTTCCGCCGCTGGCGGCCCGGTCGCTGGTCTGTGGTTCGGCTTCCTGTTGTTCCGCCGCCGCCGCCGATGACGCTCGTTCGCTTCGCAGACATTCGGGGACACCAACGGACGCTGTCCGTGCTGCGCCGATCCGTCGCGAGCGAGCGCGTACACCACGCCTACCTGTTCTCCGGCCCGGATGGGGTCGGAAAGCGCCTCGCAGCGCAGGCGTTTGCGGCGCTGGTCAACTGCCTGAGCCCCGTGGGAGACGGCGCGACGCTCGACGCGTGCGGCACGTGCGTGAGCTGCAAGAAGTTTGCCTCCGGCTCGCACCCCGACTTTTCGGTCGTGGTCCCGGATGGACGCTTTATTAAGATCGACCAAGTGCGCGCGCTTCATGCGATGACGCGGTTTCGTCCCTACGAGGCCGCCCGCCGCGTGGTGATCGTCGAAGACGCCGACACTTTGCGCGAAGAGGCGGCCAACGCGCTGCTCAAGACACTGGAAGAGCCGCGCGGGGACACGATGTTCGTGCTCGTGAGCTCCAACGCGCAGAAGCTGCTCACCACGGTCGTGTCGCGGTGCCAGCCGCTCCGCTTTGCTGCATTGCCAGCGCTCGATGTGGCAGCGCTGCTCGCCGAGCGCGGCGTCTCGATTCACCAGGCGGAGGTGGTCGGGCGGTTGTCTGGTGGCAGCGTTGGCAATGCGCTTCATGCGCTGGAATCCGACGTTTGGGCCGCCCGCGCTGAGATCGCCGAACGCCTGTCGGGCGTGCGCACCGCGAGCTCGGGCGCGCTCCTGGAGTGGGCCTCCGAGCTGGGCGGAAAGAACGGCAACCTGCCCGATGTACTCGGTGTCTTCCGAAGCCTGGTCCGCGACGCGTTGCTCGCAAAGGCCGGCGCGTCGGCGACGCGATTCGTGAACGCTGACCTGCGCACGAGCATTGAAACGTATTCGTCTGGGCAATCGATCGGCGAGCTCTTAGGGGCCGCCGAGCGGATTGACGAAGCTGAAGCGATGCTGCGCGGCAACGTGAACCCGCGCCTGGTCGCGGAGACACTCTTGCTCACGCTGGCAGACGCACCTGAGACGCCCCTTGCGAAGCGCGTACCCGCGTGAACATGGAACTAAGATGACGATTGAGACTGCCCGAATCCCCGGAACCACGCCGACCAGCGCAGTGCCGCGATCCCCGTTCGGTGGCACGCGCGTGCTGGCCGCCACCGTGCGCGTTCAGCTCGCCGGTTCCCGTCAGCACCATGTCGTGGACGTGGGCGCGCTGCAGGTAAACGCCGGCGACCATGTTGTGGTCAAAACGCTCGACGGGGACGCTGTCGCGAAGGTGCAAACGCAGGTGGAACGTCGCGTGATCGCCGCCGCGAGTACGTCGCGCGTGCTGCGGGTCGCGACAGCGGACGATATGGCCGCTTGGACGCGTCGGAACACCGCTGGCGATACGGCGATGCGCGCCACCGTTCGCGTGCTCCGTCGCCTGCGCACGCCCGTGAAGATCATTCAGGCGTTCGTGCCGCTCGGCGGCGGAAAAACGGTCATCTACTACGCCAGCGAAGACCGCGTTGATGTTCGCAAGCTGGCCCGCGAGCTGGCGTCGGCCATCAACGGCCGGGTCGAACTGCGGCCGATCAGCGTGCGCGAGGGCGCCGGCGTCATCGGTGGCCTCGGGCCGTGCGGCCAGACCCTGTGCTGCTCCACGTTCCTCACGCAGTTCGCGTCCGTGAGCATCCGGCACGCCAAGGACCAGGGCATTAGCCTGCACCCCCACCGGGTGACCGGCATGTGCGGCCGCCTCAAGTGCTGCCTCGTGTACGAAGTCTCGGCGTACAAGGAGATGAAACGCTTCGCGCCGCGCAAGCGGAACGGCGTGTACACCGCCCAGGGCGCGGGCACGGTGCTCGACGTGGATGTGATCAACCGGAAGGTGTTTGTGCGGCTCGCCGGAGCCGGAATGGAGTGGTTCCACGTCCGCGATGTCACTGTCGTGGACCGGCCGTTGACGCAGGACGAACTTGACGCCGGCGGTCCGTCACGCGAGGCCGCGATCTTGAACGCGCGCAAACGTCGTCGCGGCGATTCCACCGGCAAGATGTCGCGCCAAGCTGCGACGGTGCTGTCCGAGGACTACATTTGGGACGACACGGAGAGCAAAGCCGAGATCTCCGAGACCGCCGCCGTAGAGGCGCCCGGCTCGGTCGGAAAGCGTCGCCGAAACAAGCGCCCGGACGGCGGCGGCAACAGCGGCGGCTCCCGGAACTCGCGCTCGCGCTCCGGTGGTAAAAAGAAGGACTCGAGCAGAAAGCCCAAGCCCGCCAGCGCCGAGAACCAGCCGCCGAAGGCAGCCGACGGCGCGCCCGCCACAGATGCTCCCAAGCGCAAGCGCCGACGCGGCGGTCGTGGACGTCGCGGCGGCGGCGGTGGTGGCGGTGGCGGTGGTGAGAACAATAGCGGCGGCAACAGCGGCGGCGGCAACAGCGGCGGCGGCAACAGCGGCGGCGGCGGCAGCGGCGGTGGCAACAGCGGCGGCGGCAACAGCGGCGGCAGCAACAGCGGCGGCAGCAACAGCGGCGGCGGCGCGGCTGAATGAGCGCTCCACCTAGCGAGGAACAGCTCGAACGTCGGTGTCGGGCTGGAGAGACCGGTGCGATCGCCGAAGCGCGCGAGCTGCTCAACTCCAACTCCGCGTACACGCGCGGTCGCGCCAGCGAAATGCTTGCGCTCGTGCCGGAGTCCAAGCTCGCGGCGATTCTGAACGTGGAATTTGTGCGCTTTCCCGACCCGCTTTGGTGGCGGGTTCTGGCGCTCTTCGCTGAAGCGCAGAACCGGTTTCCCGGTGCGCCGTTCAGCGCGCAGCGGGTGCTGGAACTCCTCAGCGGGCATCCGTCCGCGGACCCTGATGCGCTGTTCCAAGCGCTGCGTGCCCTGACCGCCGGCGGCGTGAAGGGCAGGGCGAAAGCGGCCGAGTCGCTGGTGCGGCACAAGGACCGTGAAGTGGCCTTCCGCGCGCTGCTGTGCGTGGCCGAGGAGCGCCCGCTCACGCCTGAAGAGCTCGCGCTGGCGCAGGCCGTTCGCGGCTCGGATCGGCTGCACGCGTTGGTGCTCCGCATGGAGCAGGGCGACATGACCGCGGGACCGGATTTGGTGTCGATGCTCCCGCGCTCGGGGCCCTACGCGTATCACCTGCTCGAGACGGTCGAACGATGCGGCGACGCCAGCCTGTTTCCCAAGCTGCGCCGCATTTACCGGCGATGGTTGTCCGGGCAGCACGTATCCGCGCGGGCTGCCGGTGCCGCCGCCATCATGGGCGACCCGGAAGCGCTGTCGCGTCTGCGCGAGTTCGCGCGCAGCTGGCGCGCTGATGTGCGCGGGGTGGCGTGGGCGGAGCTCGCGCGCAGTGGCTCGGAGCAAGACATGCAGGCGTTGCGCGGGGTGATCGCCGACGACCGCGTCGGGCCGTTCGTCATCGCCGAGCTTTGGCGCAGCGACCGGGCCGAGGTGCGCGAGTGGGTGCATGAAGCGCTTGGCTTCCCGGAGCCGGAGCGTCTTATCGCCGCGTGCGAAGCCGCCTCGCATCTGCTACCCGACCCCCGCCTAAAGACCGAACTCCTTCGCTTGAGCGAGAGTCCGGACCCGCGCGTGGCCCACGCCGCGCAGTCGGCCCTGCAAGAAGCTGCCCGAGAGGAGTCCAAATGACCGTGATCGATACCCACTGCCACCTGCAGGCGAAAACCTACGGCGAAGAGATGCCTGACGTGATCGCCAGAGCGGTCGAAGCGGGCGTCGATACGCTCGTGACCATCGGTTCGGCCGGCGCGCTCGAAGTGTGTAACGAAGCCGTCGCGCTCGCGGAAACCTACCCGAACGTGTGGGCCACCGTCGGCTATCACCCGCATCATGCCAGCGAAGTGACCCCCGAGGTGCTCGCCGAGATCGAGCGTATCGCGGCCCACGAGCGCGTGGTCGCAGTCGGCGAGATCGGCCTCGACTACCACTACGACTACTCCCCGCGTGACGTGCAGCAGCAGGTTTTCCGCGACTTCATCGAAGTGGCCCGGCGTGTGGGCAAGCCCATTGTGATTCACAACCGTGAGTCGGACGCCGACTGCATGGAGATCCTCGGCGATACCCGCGTGGACGAGGTCGGCGGTGTGGTGCACTGCTTCACGAGCTCCTGGGAACTCGCGGAGTGCGCGCTCGACCACGGGTTTTACCTGGGGTTCACCGGCATCGTGAGCTTCAAGAACGCGGAGGAAGTGCGCGACGTGCTGCGGAAGACCCCGCGGGACCGAATCGTCGTCGAGACCGACAGTCCGTACCTCACGCCGCGGCCGCACCGCGGTCGCCGCAATGAGCCTGCCTACGTCATGCACGTGGCCGAGGCTGTCGCCGACACGCTCGGTATGACGCTGGCAGAGGTCTCGGAGCTCACCAACGAGAATGCCAAACGGCTCTATCGCCTGCCGTGAACACGGGGCGGCGGGTCGGCGCGTACGCTGCCGTCGGGTTGACGCTGCTCGTCGGTGCTTGTCAGCCCGCAGGCACACGCTCAGCCCAAGAGCCGGCGACGCCGTCCACGGCACCGGTTCCGAGCGCGTCTGTCCCGAGCGCGTCTGTCCCGAGCGCGTCTGTCCCGGGCGTGCCGGTGCCAGGCCTGCATGGAGCCGATTGGTCGGCGTTTGATTCCAGCGGCCCGCGCGCGACCTGGTGGGTGCCCGGCACGCTGGAGCTCGCCTTGGACGGCGGCATGCAGCGCGCAGAGGCTCGCGCCGGCGGTATCGGGGTCGTGGTACTGCGCGATGCGCCGGCCAAGTCGGAGCGTATCGGTGACCGATGGGCGCGGGACATCGCCGCCGACGTCGCCCGGACAGTGCGAGGCCGCGTGCGTCAGGAGCGCGTGGTCGGAGGCTCGTCCACCGCACAAACCTGGGCGCGTGGTACGGGAGACTGTACCGAGATCGCCGACCTTACCGCGGAGCTGCTCCGTGAGCAGGGCGTACGCGCGCGGGTCGCTGGAGGCGTCGCGATCCAGGGCGCGCGTCCGACGTGGCACGCGTGGGTGGAGTATTGGGATGGCCGCTGGTCGACGCTCGACCCGACGTGGGCTGAGCACCCGGTGTCGGTGGGCCACTTGAGGCTTGACGCAGCGGAAGCGTCGAACGGGTTGAGGCACCTAGAAGCCTATATCGACGCCCGCTCGCGGGAGCAGGTGGCGGGCGTGTCGTGGCTCCTGGAGTAGCCGGTTGAGATGGCGCATCGTGGTGGTAGCCCGACGCCAACTCCGTGGGGCGCGCCGCTAGCCGATTCGGGCGCGAAGCTTCTCGGCCAACTCGGTCTCTTCGGTGCCGAGCCCGCCGCGAATCTCATCGAGTAGCTCGATGGCCTGCGACGAGTCTTCGCGTGGGTCTTCGACGTACGCGGCGGCCAAGTAGAGGTTGGCGGCACCGGGGAACAGGGAGCGCGCTCGCCACTGGCTGGCCAGGGCCTGCAGGGCCTCGAAGTCGCCGAGCTGGTATTTGGTTCGGGCGAGGGGGCCGAGCAGGTCGGCGCGTCGCACCTTGGGGGACAGCTCGTACGCTTCTTCGAGGATGCCGTTGGCCGCTTTGTGCTCTCCGCGGAGGCTCAAGATGAGGCCGAGCTTGGAGTGCATGACCCAGGCGGGCGCGAGCAGTCGCAGGCCGCGCGCGTCCCGGTAGAGGCGCCAGAGGCCGTCGGTGTCGCCGCGCGTGAGCATGCCGTTGAAGGCGGCCTCGAACGGCTTGAGGTTCCGGTGCACGTACCAAGCGGAGCCCGCGTAGAACAACGGGACCACGAGCGACGCGAGGACCAGGATCCACGGTTTGACGTGCACCACAAACGCGAGCACCACGAGGATGCCGAGCGACGCGGGGATGATGGCCCGGCGAAGGTCAACGTGAAACCCGCGGTTGCCGGACGGGGTCCACGTGGGAGGAGGCAACTGGCGGGAGGACATCACATCGATTGCGGGCATGGCGGACACGTCGTCGGGGTACGGAGGGTACAGACAACGGCGTGGCCGCGAGGTTCCCGGACGCTATGGCGTCGGCTTCGCGAGGGCTAGGGGGTTGTGCTGGCGGGTCGCTAGTCGAAGTTGCGGATTTCGCCGCGGGGTCCGCGCTCGCCCGGGTTGGGGGCGACGCCGCCTTGTCCGCCGACAGCGAAGAAGAACGCGCTCTCGGTGCTCTCGATGGTCGAGTTGACGGAGACCGCGCCGTAGCTCGGACCCCCGGCGCCGCCGCCGCCGCTGCCGCCGGCGCTACCCACCCCGCCTGAACATGCCGTACCTCCGCCCAAACCACCCGCGCCACCAGGACCGGCCGGGCCACCAGCCCCACCAGCGCCACCAGCGCCGCCGTTGCCGGCCGTGAACGTCGAACGCACGGCGATCACGTCCGAGTCGATC
>CBDUJZ010000013.1:0-62635 GCA_965367675.1 uncultured Myxococcales bacterium
GGCTCCTTCGGTGGCCGCTGCAGGCGACTAGGGGCTGACGAACGATGCGGTGGCCGCGCCGGTGCGCCGGCACGGGTCGGTGGCGGTGACCAGCACGCCCATGGTCGCGAGGCTCTCTACGTAGGGCAGCGGAGTGAACAGGCTGTGCACATCGGCTGAGCCGTCTTCGCGGACGTCGATGTCGTCGTCGTCGCTGATGAGCAGCGTGCGGTCGTCGACGGGGCGAATGCAGCGTGACGGTCCGATGGGCGCGAGCAGCTCGGCGTTGATATCGCCGCTGACGACGAACAAGGGGAGCGCGGGTTCTGGGCCGGCGTCGGGGTCGTCGCGCAGGGCGTCGGGGAGTGTGCCGGCGTTGTTGTTGCGCGCCCAGTCGAGTTCTTCGGCGCAGCTCTCGAGCGGGAGCACGTGGTAGAGTTGGAACCGGACCTCGAGGTTCGGGTGGTCGATGAGGTCGCCGTTGTGGAACCGAGCGGCGAGGAACACGTGGCTGCCGCCCTGGTTGCCGAAGTAGACCTCTGGGCCGTTGCTCTCGAGGACGCGGAAGCGGTCAAGGCCCCACCCGACTTCGATGTCGAGGTCGCCGGTGAGGGTGCAAGCGTCGTCGAACACGAGGGTGCCTGGGTCGTCGTTGTCGCACCCGAAGGCGTCGGACGCGCAGGGGTTCGGTTCGGGTTCGGGGCAGGCCCAGACGGAGAGTGAGACCACGGCGAGCGTGCCGGCCAAGCGGAGTGCGTTGGGGGTCATGAACACGGAATGGGGGAGGTTGGAGGAGTGTGACGGTATCGGGGTTTGCCGGTGGACGGAAGTCTGGCTTGGTGTGCGGCCGTGCGGGCGCGCGGGCTGGCGTGAGTGTTCGGCGTGCCGCGTCGCGTGGTGGGGCAGCGGACGAGACTCGGCGCCCGTTTGCAGGTTCCTGGGCGCGGGTTGTCGGGTCGCGTTGGCTGGGGTGTGCTGACGTTCTCGGTGTGTTCCCACGGTCGCAATTTTGGTAGGCTGCGTGGGTTGCGTGCCGGCCTTGGCCGCATTTCTCTGTCGGTGTTGCGATGTTTGAGCTTCGTGGAAGTTATGTGTCCGTGTTCGCGTGTTTGGTGCTGCTTTGTGCGGCTCCGGGTTGTTTTCGCACCGTGGAGCTTGAGTCCACGCAGGCGGATGCGGCGTCGGACACGGGGTCGGACGGCGGCGGCACGGATGTGAGCACGGACGTGGCCGGTGACGTGTCGTTCGACACGGGTGACGCCGCTGACGTCGATGCTGATGTTGGCGGAGATGTTCCGTTTGATACGGCTGAGGACGGAGGGGAGGACACGGACGATGTCGGCACGGATACGCCGGTGGACGAGCAGTCTCCGAACGTGGATTTTCTGTCGCCGGATGTGGACGGGTTGACGCTCTCGGGGGAGACGACCGTGACGCTCTCGGTCTCGGACAATGTGGGCGTTGCGAGCGTGACGTTGAGCGTGAATGGTGAGTCACTGGGGACGCTGGAGGCGCCTCCGTGGGCGTGGCAGTGGGAGGTATTGCCCGAGCCGTCCGTGCACCGGCTGGAGGCTGTGGCGTTGGATGCAGCGGGGAACGAGGGCCGGGCGAGTCGGACGGTGACGTATGGCGTTTGTGCTGCCGAGGATTGCCCGCCGTCGGTATCGTTCCTGACGCCTCGCGATGGCGAGGACGTGTGCGGTGACGTGAATATTGAGTTGAGCGCGTTCGACGATGTCGAGGTGTCGCGCGTGGACATCATCGCGGGCGGGCTGTTCGTGGCGAGCCTCACGGAGGAGCCGTGGACGGTGCGCTGGTCGTCGTCGTTGGCGGAGGAGGGCGTGGTCGTGTTGACGGCGGAGGCGTTCGACTCGCGTGAGCAGGCGATGGCCACCGGGATCGCGGTTCGTGTGCAGAGCCCGGACCTGTGTCTCGAGGGCCCGACGGTGACGATCCTGGAGCCGGTCGCGGACGCGGTGGTGGCCGGACCAACGTTGATCGAGGGCCGTGTGACCGGCGATCCTGGTGAGGTGTCCGTGGGCGTGCGCGTGGGGGCTGAAGTGCTCGGCGTGCGCACGGTGACGCTCGACGAGACGGGCACCGAGACGTTCTTCCTGGCGTGGACTCCGGAGTATGTGGAGGGCGAGGTGACGATCGAAGCGCGGGTGGGGCTCGACGGTGACACGGACGGGAACAGCGACCGCGTCGACGTGATGGTGGACCACCCGATCGAGCTTGGTGTTGCGTTGTGCACTGCCGATGAGGTTTGCCGTCCACTGACCGACAATGCGTCGATGGCGGGGGTTCACATGGTTCGGGCGTCGCCGCGTGATGACGCCCCGATCGACAGCGTCCGGTTCGTGGTCGACGAGTTGGAGGTGGCCGAGTTGACGGGGCCGCCGTGGACGTGGGTTTGGGACGCCGCGGAGCGTCCTGCGGGTACATTCGCGCTGGAGGTGATTGCGGAGTCGGCGTCGGCGTCGATCGCGGTGGCGCACAAGGTGTTTAGTGGCACGGCGTGCGATCGCGACGAGGACGGTGTGCAGGCAATCGAGTGTGGTGGCACGGACTGTAACGATGACGAGCCGACGTTCTCGACGAATGTGTGTGGTGGTTGCGTGGATTCGGATGAGGTCGTGGGTAGCGCGTGCGCGTGTCGGCTTGGTACGGCTTGCCAATGGCAGTGTGACGGCGTCGACCTGAGTTGCGCGCCGTCGGCTGACTTTGTGCATCTCGATGCGGACACGTTCACGTTCGGTTCACCGGCGTTCGAGGTCGGGAGTCCGGCGCTGGGCGAGCCGCAACGCGAGGTCGAGCTCACGAATGACTTCTGGATGCAGAATAGCGAGGTGACGCGTAGCGCGTGGGCTGCCGTGATGGGTTCGGTTCCCGCTGGGCACGCGTCGTGCGGCGGCGAGTGTCCGGTGCAGAACGTGACGTATTGGGAGGCGTTGCAGTACGCGAACGCGCTGAGTGAGCTTCACGGCTATCGGCCGTGCTACGAGGTTGCGTTCTGTGACGGCCGGGTCCCGTGTGGCGCTACGGTGACCGCTCCGAGCGGCACCCCTTACGAATGCCAAGGCTATCGTCTGCCCACCGAGGCGGAGTGGGAGTTCGCGGCGCGCGCGGGCACGACGACGGCGACCTACAACGGCAACCTGCGGTGGGGTCGGTGCTCGGAGTCGGTCTTGAACTCGATCGCCTGGTACTGCGGCAACGCGGAAGGCCGCCCGCACGATCGCCGCGGTCGGATGCCCAACGACTGGGGTCTTTACGACATGCTCGGCAACGTGGGCGAGTGGGTGTTTGGTGCCACGCCGACCCGCGACTCGGTCGACCCCGTCGGCGAGCCGCCGCGCGGCAGTCAGGTGGTTCGCGGTGGGGCGTATTCGGACGACGGCGGTGAGACGCGGGCCGCGAGCCAAGTGCTGGAGCTGGCGGGGACCAGCAGCCCGCTGGTGGGCTTCCGGCTGGCGCGTACGGCCGACTAGGCGCTGACAATTCGACGCGATTGGCATGCCATCGACCGATGGTGCCGTCCGATCGCGTCGTTTAGGACGCTGGCGGTTGCAACTGTCCCTCCCTGCGGCTGCGCTCAGGGCAGGCTCACTCAGAAGGGTGGATTGGTCGCAGCGTCCCAGATGGGTCTGTTAGCGCTGCGTCTTGGCCCGCAGACCCACGTTTGCGGGGTGCCTTGCTTCGTCGAAGCGTGGTCAATTGGAGAGGCGTTTTCGGTGCTCGCCGCCGCGGGTCACGGTCCGCGTTGCGGCCGCCGTTTGGCGCGTCCTCGATTCGGTTTCAGCTATGGAAGCTTCGTTACTACGCTGGCGACGGGCCACTCGACGGGGCGGGCGTCTTCACCCCACGAGACCCGCATCGCCATCTCGATCTGATCGACCGGATCCTCGCCGGTGGCATCGGCGTAGGCTTTGGATGCCGACCACGTGCCGAGGTATGCGAGCAGGGCGTCGACGGTCCACTCGAGGACCATGGGCGGCGCCTCGAACGGGATGGGCGTTCCGGGGACCGCGATGGTCGTGTAGCCGGCGTCGACATGGCGGCGCTCGGCAGGCCAATAGGGCCCGATTTGGTCCTCGTAGAATTCGCGGACGATGGCGTCGACCTCTTCGTCGACCGTGAACAGGCCGTAGGTCCAGGCGGCGAACACGGCGCCGGGCTTGGCTACGCGGGCCGCTTCGGCGAAGAACCGCGGATGGTCGAACCAGTGTAGCGCTTGCGCGACGGTGATCAGGTCGGCGCTGTCGTCGTCGAGCCCGGTGGCCTCGGCGGGTGCGCACCCGTAGGTGATCTTGGGGTTCGGCGCTGCGTGCGCGATCTGCTCGGAGCTCGCGTCGAGGGCGATGACGTGATCGAAGTGCCTGGCGAGCTGGCGCGCCGCCTGTCCGTTTCCGGTGGCCATATCGATGGCGCATCCGCGCGACGGCGTGATGGCTGCGAGGCGCTCGAACAGCGCGGGCGGGTAACCTGGCCGGTGTGCGGCGTACTCGCGGGCGTGGCCCGAGAAGTGGTCCTGAAAGGTCGCGTCCTTTGCTGTCATCTGTTGGCGATGGAGAGGGATTGAGGTCGACGCGGCCCTCCGAATCCGAAGTCGAATTGGATTCCGACGGTCGCTGAATGCAGCGTAAAGAGGGGGCCGACGAGGCCACGATACCCTACCGTGGCGAAAATTCCGTCCATGAACTCCACGCCGGCGATGAGGTTCACGTCGGCGACGGCGAGTCCGGACATGATGTGGACGGCGAGTCGGCCTTCAAACGACAGCGGATCCATGGGGGTGAGGTGGACGCCTGTGCCGAGCTGGAGTCCCGCGTTAACGACTCCGCCTTCGGCGCCGTATACGACCGGGCCGAGGTTCCATGACCACACGCCGCGGGGGGCGGTGATGAAGCGCGGCTCGAGGGTCACGGCGGTCACGCCGAGGCGGTCGCTGTCGCTGAAGTCCATGAATTGGTGGTGTGAGACGGCCAAGCCGGGCGTGTGGGTCGACTCGACGAGCGCGAAGAGGCCGAGTCCGATGGCGGAGCCGTCGGCGAGCACGGACGCCTCGGTGCGGGCGCGGAAGTGGCCCGGTCGCGGGTTGAACGCGGCCAGCGAGAGGTCCATGTCAGCGGAGCTCAGCTTGGGGTTGGGCACGTTCCGGCGCTGGGCGTAGGGGGTGTCGCCCCAGCTAAAGCGGTCCTGCGGCAGGTGTCCGCCGAAGACCGCGCTGAAGATGGCGCCTGCGATCTCGCTGCCCGCTCCGCTACCGCTGTTGTGCTGGTGCATGTGCTGGCCGCTGTGATTGCGGCTGGAGCGGGGCGGGTTGGAGCGTTCGGATTGGCGCGGCGCGTTGTCTCGGTCGACGGACTCGCGGAAGTCGCCGAGGTCGCCGGCGGTGGTGGGGACGGCGATCGCGACGAGTGCAGCGACGAGGGCGCTGACGAGCGCGGAGCGTCCGGCGCGGGGGTTGGGGTGGGGCATGAGCGAGGGCGGAGGAGAGGGGCCGCGCGTTGCCGTGTGGGCGGCGCTGAGGTGTCCAACTCCCGTTGGACGTCGGGCGGGTGGGGCTATTCACCGCGGCTGGCGTTTTTGTTCACGGGAGCGCTGACGGGGGTACGAGACAACTGCGCTCGCAGCGGAGGCCGGTGTGCGCTATGAGCGTGAATTGTCGGGCGCGGTGCAGTTGCGCATCCGCCCGTGCCACCACTTCCCCGAGTCACATGTCGGACGCCGGTCACGTCGAGTATCAAGTCACCCAGCGCATCGCGCAGATCACGTTCGCACGCCCGGCGAAGAAGAACGCGTTCACGAACGAGATGTACGAGCAGTTCGCGGCGGCGTTGGCCGAGGCGGAGCAGGACCCGGACGTGCGCGTGATCGTGCTGACCGGCACTGGCAACGCGTTTACGGCGGGCAACGACCTGTCGGACTTCATGCACAACCCGCCGAGCAGCGGGGACAGCCCGGTGTGGCGGGTGATCCGTGGCTTGGCGTTCGCGGAGAAGCCCGTGGTGGCGGCCGTCGAGGGCGTCGCCGTGGGTATCGGGACGACCATGCTGATGCACTGCGACTTGGTGTACGCGGCCAAGAACGCGCGCTTTGTGCTGCCTTTTGTGGACCTGGCGTTGACGCCCGAGGCGGGCTCGTCGCTGCTGCTGCCGCAGCTCGCGGGGCTGCAGAAGGCGAGCGAGATCTTCTTGCTCGAGAACAAGTTCGACGTGGCCAAAGCGGAGTCGATCGGGCTCGTGACGGTCGTGTCGGCGCCCGGTGAGGCGCTGTTGGACGCGCGCAACGCGGCGAACAAGCTGACCGCCAAACCGCCGGCGGCTGTACGCGCGGCCAAGCGTCTGCTGCGCGAGCCGATCCGCCGTCAGCTGGAGTCGGTGCTGCAGGACGAGGGCGCCACGTTTGTGACCTGCCTCGGCTCTCCGGAAGCGAACGAAGCGTTCAGCGCGTTCTTCGAGAAGCGCCTGCCCGACTTCTCTCCGTTCTAGCGTTCGCGCGGCCGCGCGGAGGCTCAGAAATCACGCAGGAGGGGTAGAACCGTGACACCAATGTCATGGTTTGGATTGCTGCGTCGCGTCCTAAGCTGACGGTGTAAACAGGGTTTGTGTTGCAAGTGTTTGATATTAAACGCAAATCTGATGTTGGATCGGCGCTTTGGCAACTCTGGCACCAGTCTTGAATAACAATAAGGGTAGTCAAGTGGTGCTTCCCCAAGCCCGTGGACTAATCCGAAACCCTCGACGCCGTGGCATTTGCTGCGGCGTCGGGCGTTTTTGGACGTGCAGACGTCATCGCCGCGCGCATGCAGCTGCGGTGGCAGTCCTCAAAACGAGCGCACCGGGAGGTGGTGCTAGGCTCGCCGGGAGGTTGCTAGGCTTGGTGGACGACGGCCATGGAGTAGCCGTCTAGCGCGTCGATGACGCGGCGGAGCTCATCGAACGTCACCGGTTTGGTGATGAACGAGATGGCGCCGTGCAGGTAGGACTTGCGGATGTCCTCGGTGAGCTCGGAGACGGTGAGCACGACGACCGGGATGTGGGCGATGTCGGGATCGTCCGCGATTTTGGCGAGGACGGCGCGTCCGTCGAGGTTGGGCATGTTCAGGTCGAGCAGCACGAGGTCGGGCCTCGGCGCGTCCTGGAACGGGGCGCGTTGCTGCATGAGCGCGAGCAGCTGCTCTCCGTCGTTGACCTCGGTGACCTGATTGGCGAGGCCTGCCTTCTGCAGCGCGCGTCGCACCGTGCGGCGGTCCACGACGTCATCGTCGGCGACTGCGATGTGGACAAGGCGGTGAGTTGCGTCGGTCATTTCGCGATGACCTTGTGGTCGACGCGCGAGGTGGCGCGTTGCAGCTCTTCGTCGCTGAGTCCGCCGTGGTCGGTGATGACGATGGAGGCGGCCTGATGGGACTCGAGGTCCTTGGCGGACACGTTGACCATGCCGTCGGAGTCGATGGAGAACTGTACTTCGACGCGGGCTTTTCCGGCGGGGAGCTTGGGGAGCCCGCCGAGGTGGAAGCGCCCGAGGCTGCGGTTCTTGGACGCCTTCTCGTGCTGCCCCTGAACGATGGAGATGGTGACGAGCTCTTGGTCGTCCTCCGTCGTGGTGAAGACCTTGGTCTTCTGGAGCGGGATGGGCGTGTTTTTGGGGATGACGGTGGACATTCGGTCGTCGACGACGCGGATGCCGAGCGCGAGCGGCGTGACGTCCATGAGGATGACCTCGCGGAGCTCGCCGCCGAGGATCCCGCTTTGGATAGCGGCGCCGCAGGCGACGACTTCGTCGGGGTTCACGCCCTTTCGGGGGGCGCGTTTGAAGAAGTTCTCGACGCACTCTTGGACGGCGGGCATGCGGGTCATGCCGCCGACGAGCAGGACTTCGTCGATGTCTGCGTGTGTGAGGCCGGCGTCGTCGAGGGCGACGCGGCAGGGCGCTTCGAGGCGGAAGACGAGGGGGCTGCAGAGCTCGTCGAGTTCAGCGCGGGTGAGCGTGAAGTTGAGGTGCTTGGGGCCCGAGGCGTCGACGGCGAGGAACGGGAGGTTGATGTTGGTCTCGGCGAGGGTCGAGAGCTCGCACTTGGCGGTCTCGGCGGCTTCGCGGAGTCGCTGGATGGCGACGGCCTCGCCGGAGAGGTCGATGCCGTGCTCTTCGTGGAACGCGTCGATGAGGCGTTCGAGGACGCAGCGGTCGAAGTCGTCTCCGCCGAGTCCGTTGTCTCCGCCTGTGGCGAGGACCTCGAACACGTCGTTTTCGACGCGTACGATGGAGATGTCGAAGGTGCCTCCGCCGAGGTCGAACACGGCGAGGTTGGCGCGGGCTTTTTGGCGCATGCCGTACGCGAGCGCGGCGGCGGTGGGCTCGTTGATGATGCGGCGGACTTCGAGGCCGGCGATGCGTCCGGCGTCTTTGGTGGCCTGTCGCTGCGCGTCGTCAAAGTACGCGGGCACGGTGATGACGGCCTCGTGGATCTCCTCGTTGAAGTAGTCCTCGGCGCTGGACTTCATCTTGGCGAGGATCGCGGCGGAGACCTCTTGCGGGGAGTACTGGGCGCCGTCGATGTCGACCCAGACGTCACCGTTGAGGTTCTCGGTGACGCCGAACGGGAGTCGCTCGGCGAGACTGGCGACCTCTTGGGAGCGATAGCGGCGTCCGATCAGGCGCTTGACGCCGAAGACGGTGCGCTTGGGGTTGACGACCGCTTGGCGCTTGGCCTGCTGCCCGACGAGCCGCTCTCCGGACTCGGGAAACGCGACGACGGAAGGTGTGGTTCGAGACCCCTCGGCGCTGGGTAGCACCAGGGGCTGGCCGCCCTCTAAAACGGCTACGCATGAATTCGAGGTTCCTAAATCGATGCCGATGATCTTCGCCATTCGCAACCGCTCCCGAGTCTGCAAACAGGCCCGTGGAGTTGGGGGACGCGACGCGTCCTCTGGGGCCAAAGCTCATCCTAGCGGAGCGAGCGCTGGGGTGTCAATGAACGGGGTGCCTCATTCGGGTGCGTGAGGACACCGCAAGTGCTTGATTTTTAGGCGAAGTTCGCGGTTTTTCGCATGCGGTACCACCGTCGATGTAGGCATCTTCCATACGCTAGCGCTGGATAATCTGCCGCAAACGCGCGAGGATGCGCGCGCTTGTTTCTCAGCTCCGGAGCCCCGCTGTGTCAGCCCTCGGTGACCGCCCATATATCCTCGTCGCAGAGGACGATCGCGCGGCCGCGCTGCTACTGCAAACCGCGGCGGAAGAGGCGGAAATACAGAGCGAACTGCGTGTCGTGCGAGAAGGGCAGGCGCTGCTCGATACCCTTCGGGCGCTGCTCCCAGAGCCCGGCCGAGGCCCCGTCGCGGCGCCTCCGTATCTGGTCCTGCTCGACCTCAATTTGCCCGGCGTGAACGGCAAACAGGCCTTGCGCGCGCTGCGGGAAAATCCGGCCTTCGACCTGCTGCCGGTTGTCGTGATGTCGGGATCTGAGCGTCCCGAAGAAATCGCCGAGTGCATCCGGCTGGGCGCGAACTCCTTTATCGTGAAACCGCTCGGTGTTGTGGAGCTGATCACGCTGTTGCGCACCCTCGAAGACTACTGGCTGAACACGGTCGCGCGCTCGCGGTTGGGCTGACCGCCACCGCGTGGCTAGCCGCGCTGGGCTTGGTCCACGGCCTCGATGAGGGCCGGTCCGAAGCGCTCCCAGCGGTTGGGGCCGAGTCCGGGGATCGCCAAGAAGTCGGCCTCGTTGGACGGCGGCGCGGCGGCGATGGCGAACAGGGTGCGGTTGGTGAACACGGTGTACGCGGGCTTGGTGCCCGCCTGCTCGCGGCGCCAGGCTTGGAGTGCCGTGAGCACGCACTGGTCCACGTTGTCCGGCGGCGTGTCGGTGACGCGGGGTGACCGCGACTTTTTGGAGCGCGCGCGCGTGGTGCCGGCGACCTTGCCAGTGCGGAGCTCGCTGGGCAGGCCGAACTCGCACGGCTCGCGGCCGAGCATCACCTCGGTCCCGCCGGGGCTGATGGCCAGCAGGGGGTAGGTGTCGCCGACGATCATGCAGAGCTGCTCGTCGACCAGCAGCTGGAGCAGGGCCTCGCATCCGGCGCCGCCGAGTCCGCCGAGGATGCCGTGCGTGCTGAGGGAGCCGAGGGGGCTGGCGAGGATCTCTTTGGCGCGGGAGCCGGCGAGCATGGCGGCGATCTTCTTGGAGCCGAAGCGGCCTTTGGCGCGTGCGACGCCGGCGAGGGCTTTGCGGATCAGGTCGGTGTCTTCGTCGTTCGCGGGCACGCCCGGCGGGCGATAGCGGGGCGCAGGGACGCAGCGTGAGCAGCCGGGGCAGACCGGCGGCGTGCGTTCTCCGAAGTACGAGAGCAGGGCGTGGTGGCGGCAGGCAGCGCCGTGAATGTAGCGGCGCATGGCTTCGAGCTTTCCGAGCTCGAGCGAGCGGTGCTCGGGGCTGTCGCTTTGGCCGATCAGGAACTCGTGCACGCGGCTGTCGTTGGCGTTGTAGAGCATCAGGCACCAGCTCGGCTGTCCGTCACGTCCGGCGCGCCCGATCTCCTGGTAGTAGCCTTCGACGGTGCGCGGCATTCCGGCGTGTACGACGGCGCGGACGTCGGAGCGGTCGATGCCCATTCCGAAGGCGTTGGTGGCGACGACGACCTGCGCGGCGCCGGTCATGAAGGCCTCTTGGGCGGCATCGCGCTGCTCGTTCGGCATGCCGGCGTGGTAGCCGACGACGGGCACATCGAGGTGCTTGGACAGCAGGTCGGTGAGCGCTTTGACGCGCTTTCGCGTGGAGGCGTAGACGACGGTCGCGCCTTGGCCGGCGGCCGGCCCGTGGGTCATGAAGTCGAGCAGCAGCTGCTCTTTGGCGCGGTCACCGCCGCAGAACCGGATGTCGATAAAGAGGTTGTCGCGCAGGAAGCCGGAGACGAAGACGGCGGGATCGGTGAGCTGGAGCGAGGCGCCGATGTCATCGCGGACTTCGGGCGTCGCGGTGGCGGTGCACGCCAGCAGGTTGCGGGGCTTGAGCATGTCGACGGCGTCTTTGAGCCGTCGGTAGTCGGGCCGAAAGTCGTGTCCCCATCGGGAGATACAGTGCGCTTCGTCGATGGCGAGCAGGCCGATGTCGACGTCGGCCATCTGGTTGCGGAACCACTCGTTGCTGAAGCGCTCGGGCGCGATGTACAGCAGCTTGAGCTCGCCTTCGACGGCTGCCCGCATGACCTCGCGCTGCTCGTCAAAGGACTGCGTGGAGTTGAGCAGCTCGGCGCGGATTCCTCGCTCGGTGAGCGCGTCGACTTGGTCCTTCATGAGCGCGATCAGCGGCGAGACCACGAGGGTGGTGCCTTTGCTGAGCACGGCCGGCAGCTGGTAGCACAGGCTCTTGCCGGCGCCGGTGGGCATGATCGCGACCGTGGGCCGGCCGGCCATCACCGACTCCACCACTTGGCGTTGGCCGGGTTGGAAGTCGTCGAATCCGAAGTGTTCGCGGAGGCCTTCTAGGAGGAGATCGGTCATCGAGCTGCGGGCGGGGGAAGGGATCACGTGCTTCGGTCATCGGACGGGCAAGGGCAATGGTGCTTCGCCCGCTTTGGATGAAGCGGATCTGAGTATCGGTGGTCGCGGACGCTGGGGCGCGATATGAGGGCATGGACCCGTCTACCCAGGTGCGCTCATGAGCCTCATTCCGACCACTCCGAAGAATCGTTTTATGGACTCGCGGCTGTTCATCAACCGTGAGCTGAGTTGGCTGTCGTACAACGCCCGCGTGCTGGCGGGCGCGAGCCGCGAGGATACGCCGCTGCTGGAGCGTCTGCGGTTCTTGACGTACTTCGCGGGCAACCTGGATGAGTTCGCGATGATTCGGGTGGCGAGCCTGCTCGATATCGAGGCGCTGGACGTGGAGAAGCGCGGGCCGGACCGGATGAGTCCGACGGCGCAGCTGCAGGCGATCTCGGAGATGATGCACGAGCAGATCAACGAGCTGTACGAGGTGCTGAACGGCGACATTCTGCCCGGGCTGGCGGCGGCGGGTATTCGGTTGCTGTCGTTCGACGAGCTGGGCGAGGCGGAGCAGAAGCGTTTGGCGCTGCATTTCCGCGAGTCGGTGTTCCCGGTGCTCACGCCCAAGACGGTCGACCCGAGCCACCCGTTCCCGAACCTGCCGAACCTGTCGCACAACGTTGTGGTCACGTTCGCGCGGCGCGAGGATTACGTGGAGGGCGGGGCGAGCGAGTACGCGATCGTCGAGATTCCGGAGGTGCTGGAGACGCTGATCCCGGTGGCCGGCGCGACGGATTGTTTTGTGCTGCTGGCGGACCTGGTGGAGCACTTCGTCGGCGAGCTGTTCCGCGGCCTGGAGGTGACCGGCAGCTGGCAGTTCCGACTCACGCGCGACGCGGACTTGGACCTGCGCGAGCCCGAGGTCGAGGACCTGCTGAGCGACGTGGAGCGCGAGCTGATGACGCGCACGTTTCGGCGGGCGGTGCGGCTCACGGTGCACAAGGACATTCCCGATGTGATGCTCGAGAACCTGAAGCACGGCATTCAGATCTCGGACCGCGAGATTTTCTCGATCCCGGGGCCGTTCGACATCGCGACGCTGCGCTCGCTGTATAAGGTGCCGGGTTACGATCACCTGCGCGACCCGCCGTTCAACCCGCGCCTGTCGCCGTGCATGGGCGATTCGAAGAGCATCTTCGGCATCCTGCGCGAGAAGGACGTGCTGCTGCACCACCCGTACGAGTCGTTCTCGACGGTGTCGGAGCTTCTGCGCGAGGCCGCGTACGACAAGCGCGTGCTGGCCATCAAGATGACGCTGTACCGGACGTCGGGCGACTCGGTGATCATCGAGGCGCTCAAGCAGGCGGCCGAGGAGGGCAAGTCTGTGACGGCGGTGGTCGAGCTAAAGGCCCGTTTTGACGAGGGAAACAACATCCGTTGGGCGCGCGAGCTCGAGGCCGCTGGCGTGCACGTGGTGTACGGCATTATCGGGCTCAAGACGCACTGTAAGGCGGCCTTGGTGGTGCGTCGCGAGGGCGCGGTAACGCGTCGCTACTCGCACCTGTCGACCGGCAACTACAACTCGGCCACGGCGCGCGTGTACACCGACGTGGGGTTCCTGACGTCGAGCCCGGAGATCGGCGAGGACGTGTCGCAGCTGTTCAACGTGCTGACCGGCTACAACGCGGGGACCATCCACGCGATTTTGGACGGTGAGATCGCGCGGCCGCAGTTCAACAAGCTGTTTGTGAGCCCGTTCGAGATGATCGGCCGGTTCTTGGAGCTGATCGACGACGAGATTCGCTTTCACGAGAAGTCCGGCGACGGGTTCATCCAGGTGAAGGTGAACTCGTTGGTCGAGCCGAGCATCATCCGGGCGCTGTATCGGGCGTCGTGCGCGGGCGTGAAGATTCGGCTGTGCGTGCGCGGTATCTGCTGCCTCAAGCCGGGGCTCAAGGGGGTGTCGGAGAACATCGACGTGGTGTCGGTGGTGGACCGCTTCTTGGAGCACCCGCGCATCTTCCACTTCCGTCACGGCGGCGCGGACCTGGTGTACGTGTCGTCGGCGGACTGGATGCCGCGGAACCTGTTCCGGCGCATTGAGCACATGTTCCCGATCGAGGCGCCGGAGCTGAAAGCCCGCGTGCTGGACGAGATCATGCAGATAAGTTTCGAAGATACGTCACGGGGCTGGCGCATGCAGTCCAACGGGCGCTATCAGCGCATCCAGCCGGTCGGAGACGCGCCGGCGGTGCGGTCGCAGGACCGGTTCATCGAGGCGGCGCGGAAGGCGGGCCTCAAGTCGATTCCCTACGAGCGCTCGCTCCGGGAGTCGCGCACTACTCGAAAGCGGAAGAAGAAGAAGTCGTGAGCGCACTGAAGGAGACTCCGCTAGAGCAGGCCGTCCGGAAGCGGAACGCGCCCAAATATGTGGTCGTAGAGGGCGTGATCGGCGTCGGGAAGACGACGTTGGTACAGGCGCTCGCCGCGCGCTTGAACGCCCGGACGGTGTTCGAGGTGTTCGAGGAGAACCCGTTCCTGGAGAAGTTCTACGGCGACCGCGAGCGCTTCGCGTTCCCCACGGAGATGTTCTTCCTGTTGAGCCGGTTCAACCAGCAAGAGGTGTTCGCGCAGGAGGATCTGCTGCAGCAGTTCTCGGTGAGCGACTACCTGTTCGAGAAGTGCCGGCTGTTCTCGTCGATTACGCTATCGGACGCCGAACTGACGCTGTTCGATCGAGTGTACGAGATCCTGCGTCGGCAGGTGCCCACGCCGGATTTGGTGGTGCATCTGCACGCGCCGGTCGAGGTGTTGCTGTCGCGCATCGCGGCACGCGGCCGTGACTACGAGAAGTCGATCGACCCGGCGTATCTGGCCGACTTGGACCGGCACTACACCGAGCTGTTCGCGCGCTATGACGCGGCGCCGGTGCTGTCGATCGACACCACGGACGTGGACTTCCGAGACGCCGCGATGGTCGACACGTTGCTCGACCAGATTCAGGGCGGGGCCACCGGCTCGGTGGAGCCGGCGGTGTTCTCACTGCAGGGTTAGCGCTACGGCGCCGGGTCGGGCGCGTCGGTCGGCGGGTTGGTGGGCGCGCCGAGGTCGACGAGCCAGTTGGTGCCTTCGTAGGTCGCCAGCGCGATGGAGAACGACTCGTCGGTCTCGGTCACTTCGACGTCATCCATGTGGTACCACTCGGCGGCGCAGTGCGCGGGCGTGATGTCCAAGATGATGTAGCCGCGTCGCTGCAGGTCCGCGTACTTGATGTGCGGGTTGGCAGCGATGAGCGTGTCGCCCACGAGGTCGCCGATCTGGCCGAGGCCGGGCGAGCTGACGCCGGGGACGACGAACTCGACGGCGATGGAGCCTTCGCCGGTCTCGGGGTTGTACTGCTCGGGGTCGTACGGCTCGCGGGCGATGTCGTAGCCCCATGAGGTGTGCACGTCGCCGGTGAGCACGACGATGTTGTCGATGCTGTTCTCTTCGATGGCGTCCAAGAAGCGGTCGCGGGTGGCGGAGTAGCCGTCCCAGCCGTCTTGGTTGAAGATGGCGCCGCGCTGGGTGCCGGAGCCGGCGGTGCGCCACTCGGCGAGCATGACCTGCTGGCCGATGACCTTCCAGGTGGCGGTGGACTCGGTGACCTTCTCTTTGAGCCAGGCCTCTTGGTCCAAGCCGAGCAGGGTGCGCGAGGGGTCGGCGTGGCCTTCGACGTCGTTGCGGCCGACTTGCTCGTCACGGCCCCACAGGCGGGTGTCGAGCATGATCAGGTCGACGAGGTTGCCGAACTTGAAGGTTCGGAAGATGCGGCCTTCGTCATCGATGTCGGTGCGGATGGGCAGCCACTCGTTGTACGCCTGAATCGCGGCGGCCTTGCGGTCTTCCCACGAGCCTTCGAGGTCGGGCGAGTGGTTCGCGGCGCCGCCACTCCAGGAGTTGTCGGCGGTCTCGTGGTCGTCCCACACGACGATAAACGGGTGCTGGCGGTGCACTTCCTGCAGCTCCGCGTCCTTGCGGTAGTGGCGGTAGCGGGTGCGGTAGTCCTCGAGGGTGAGGATTTCGTGCGCCGGCTCGTACGGGCGGATTTTGCCGTACTGATCGGTGCCGTACTCGTAGATGTAGTCGCCCAGGTGGATGACGCAGTCGAGGTCGTTGCGCTCGGCGACGCGGCTGTAGGCGTGGAAGTAGCCGTGGGCGTAGCTGGCGCAGGACACGACGGCGAACCGGAGGCGGTCGATGTCGCCTTCGGGAGCGGTGCGTGCGCGTCCGACGGACGACGTACGGCCGAGGGCCTTAAAGCGGTAATAGTAGACGGTGCCGGCCATGAGCTGGTCGACCTCGAGCTTGACCGTGAAGTCGCGGTCCGCGTCGGTCTGGAACGTGCCGACTTGGACGCGCTGCGTGAACTCGGCGTCGAGCGAGACCTCCCACCAGACCTCGACCGGGCTGTCGTCGGTGCCTTCGGCGTGGGTCCAGAGGATGACGCCGTCGGAGTGGGGATCGCCGCTGGCGACGCCGTAGGAGAAGGTGCTCTCGGGGCCGAGCTCGCCGGTGTATTCGTACTCCGGCAGGGTGGGGAGTTCGATGACGTCTTCGGCGTCGGTGCCCGCGTCGATGTCGGTGTCGGTTCCGCTGTCGCTATCGTCCGCACAGGCGGCGAGGTGGGCGGCGGCGGGAACGAGGCCGAGCACGGCGGTGCGTCGGAGGAGGTCGCGGCGTGAGATCGTCATGACAGGCTGTGGCGTTGCGGGAGCGTCGGTCTTGCGGTGGCGCCTGTATAGCGACGGGGCCAGGACGATACCAGCGCGCCGGAGCGTGTGACGCCTTGGTGTCGGCGGCCTGGATGGTGGGGGCGTCGCGGGCGGCGTCAGTCCGGCGGCGGCGCGGCTTCTACGGCGCTCTCGAGCTCGTTGAGCCACAGCGCCAGCGCGCCCAGCATTTGGCGGGCGTCCTCGGCGCGCTCGGCAAACGAGATGTGGCCGGCGCGGGCTTCGTCCGGCGGCGTGATCAGGTCGATGAGCTGTCGAAACGGCAGCTTCATCCAGTCGGGCCGCTTGGCGAGCGGGGTGAGCTCGGGCCAGTCGTGCGCGAGGTCGACGAGGCCGCCTTGGGCCTCCCGCATGGCGCCTTGGGCCAGGCTGACGCGGTTGGCGATGGTGTGGCGGTCGTCGCTGAACGGGAGCGTCTCCGACGGCCCATCGCTCATCGACTGCGCCGTCGCAGCGATGCGCACGGCGATGTCGGTGGTCGACGTGAGGTAGTTGCGTGCGTTGCGGATGCGGCCCGCGATCACGTGGAGGGCGTCGCGGCGAGAGCGAACGAGGTGCGCGAGGTTCTTCTGGAACGGCCGGATGTCTGCCCGGGGCACCGTCGGGTCGGAGTGCATGTCTTTGACGAGCGCGTATAGTGTGCGGCGCAGGCGCGCGGGCACGGCCGGCGGTCGCGCGGAGTAAGCGGTCGCGTCGAGCACGTCGTTCTGCAGCGCGGCGCGTCGGAGCGCGGCCATCTTCACGTTCAACCGCTCGAGCTTGCCGGTAAGCGAGACGCGCTCGCGTTCGGTCACGACGGGGTCCTCGAACAGCCCGTCGAGCTCCAGCAGTCGCCGCTCAAGCTTGACGGCCACGTGCTCGAGCCGCGTGACCTGCACGTCGATGTGCTCGTCGCGTTCGTCGGCCTCTTCCACCCGGCGTTCGTGGCCCTCGGCCCGACTGAACAGGGCGGTGAGCACGCGGATGTCATCGAGAAGTTGGGAGCGCTCCACAGCAATTCCGTGGGGACGGCCACCGGCGGCTGAGTGTCGCGGGTGGCGGCTGATGATGGAGGCCGATGCCGGTCCCCGAGCTTGGCGGCCGTCGGCGCGCCGCTTGGAACGTGGCACACGCCGACACGGCAGACAACCGTGCACCGCGCGGGCTGTGTGCGCTTGACATCGCGCCCGCAGCGCCTTGGCTATGGCACATCCTCATACCTTATTAACGCGGCAACCAAGGAGCGCGATCATGCACGTCATCAATCCAACAACGGGCGATGTCCTGGAGCACCTGGAGTCACACACGCCGGCCGAGGTCGAAGCGCTGCTTACGCGGAGTGCGGCGGCGGCGGAGCGGTGGAGTGCGACGGCTCTGGACGTGCGTGTGGACGCCCTGCATCGGCTCGCGGCCTTGTTCGATCGGGACAAGGAGCCGCTCGCTCGGCAGATGTGCCTCGAGATGGGCAAGCCGATCGGAGAGGCCATCGCTGAGGTCGAGAAGTGCGCCGGCGCGTGCCGCTATTACGCGGACAATGGACCGAAGTTCTTAGCGCAGGAGCCGGTGGAGACCGACGCGCGCCGCAGCTGGGTGCAGTTCGACCCGCTCGGCGTGTTGCTGGCGGTGATGCCCTGGAACTTCCCGTACTGGCAGGTGGTGCGGGCGGCCGCGCCGGCGCTGATGGCGGGCAACGTGGTCATTCTGAAGCACGCGTCGAACGTGCCGGGGTGCGCCCGTTTGCTGACGGCGCTGTTCGGTGAGGCGGGCTTCGGGCCGGGTGCGTTTGAGAACTTGGTGGCGGACCGGGACGAGGTTGGCGAGGTGATCGGGGATGACCGGATCGCCGCGGTGACGCTCACGGGTTCGGTGGGCGCGGGGCGTTCGGTGGCCGCGCTGGCGGGGGCTGCGCTCAAGCCGAGCGTGCTGGAGCTCGGCGGCTCAGACGCGTTCGTGGTGTTGCCGGATGCGGATGTTGACGCGGCGGTCGCTGGCGCGATGTCCGGGCGGTTTCTGAACGCGGGCCAGAGCTGCATCTCGGCCAAGCGCATGATCGTGTGCGCGCCGGTATATGACGCGTTTGTGGAGGGGCTGGAGAAGGCGATCGTGGCGCTACAAGTGGGCGACCCGCTCGATGCGAGCACGCAGATTGGGCCGATGGCTCGGGCGGACCTGCGGGACACGGTGCACGACCAAGTGACGCGTTCCATCGCGGCGGGCGCTTGCTGTCGGGTGGGCGGGAACATGATGGCGGGCGCGGGCGCGTTCTACACGCCGACGCTGCTGACGGAGGTAGAGCCGGGGATGGCGGCGTTCGACGAGGAGGTGTTTGGGCCGGTCGCTGCGGTGATTCGGGCGGAGGATCCGGAGTCGGCATTGGCGTTAGCGAACGGCACGCGATTTGGGCTGGGCGCGTCGGTTTGGACGTCGGACGTGGAGACGGGTTTGGCGTGGACGCGTGCGCTCGTGTCGGGGCATGTGAGTGTGAATGGGATAGTGAAGAGCGACTCTCGCCTTCCGTTCGGAGGTGTGCGAGAGTCGGGTTACGGTCGAGAGCTTTCCCGGGTGGGAATGCTGGCGTTTGTGAACCAGAAATCGGTGTGGATGGACCTCTAGAGGGTCGATCCACAAGTTGGGCTGGGCGCAAGAAATGGACGCGAAAAGACCGTGAAAAAACTGATCTTTGTACCGTTCAGTGCGTTCTTCGCTGCGGTGTTTGGGCGTGGTCGGTGCGAAAAGTCCTTTAGTTTAGGTGGTTTATGAAATTGCCAGCGGAAATTAGAAAAGTGGCACATAACCGTTTTCGTAGCCGATGTGGTACGGTATACTCCGCACACCTACATCAGTTCTCCCCCTCCCGCCCCGCGCTGGAAATGAAGTCAATGCTCTCGCTTTCTCGTGCTGTGTCCGCCTTTGCAGGTGTGCTCTGCGCGTTGTTCCTTTTGTCGCCAACTGCCGCGGAGGCAGCGATCGGAGCTGCCTGCAGCGAGACGATCACATGCGACGCGGGTGAGTTCTGCGGTCGTGACCTGGTTTGCGCTGCGACGGACGTTTGCAGCGAGGCGTTGAGCTGCGACGACGATGGTGGTTGTGGCTTCGGCTCGTACTGCAACTTCGCGGGTTGTTGTCAGGCGATCCCCGGTTGCTTGGACGATGTGGCCCCCGGCTGCACGGACACGAGCGAGTGTGGCGGCGGCGAGTCGTGCATCTTGGGCTGCTGCAAGGTGCCCGAGACGTGTGAGACGTACGGCCAGGTCGCTTGTGGAGACGACCCGGGTGTATGCGGCGACGGCTTCACGTGCGGCATCTACGCGGGCTTGGACTGCTGCGTTCCGGGTGAGGACCCGCCGACTTGTGAGGACGAGGGTAAGGTGACTTGCGCGGAGGGTTCGACGTGCGGCGACGGCTCGAGCTGTGACGCGTTCGGCGACCTGTTCTGCTGTGGCACGCCTCCGCCGGTCTGCGAGGACCGCGGCTTGGTGACTTGCGCGGAAGGTTCGACGTGTGCGGACGGCGCGAGCTGCGACGCGTTCGGCGACCTGTTCTGCTGTGGCACGCCTCCGCCCCCGACCTGTGAGGACGAAGGCAAGGTGACGTGTGCGGAAGGTTCGATGTGCGGCGACGGCTCGAGCTGTGACGCGTTCGGCGACCTGTTCTGCTGTGGCACGCCTCCGCCGGTCTGCGAGGACCGCGGCTTGGTGACTTGCGCGGAAGGTTCGACGTGTGCGGACGGCGCGAGCTGCGACGCGTTCGGCGACCTGTTCTGCTGCGGCACGCCGCCGCAAGACGAGTGTGAGGACTTCGGTCTCACGTCCTGCGTGCAGGACGGCTCGTGTGGCCCCGATGCCACGTGCGACGCGTTCGGCGACCTGACCTGCTGCAACCCGCACGAGCCGCCGGTCATCCTGTGCCCGTCGGGCCTCGAGCGTCCCGAGTGTGCGATCGATGTCGACTGTGAAGGCGACTTCATCTGCGGCGCCGGTGGTTGCTGCATGCCGCCCATCCTGTGCCAGTCCGGCCTCGTTCGCCCCGAGTGCGCGCTCGACGCCGACTGCGATGGCGACTCCATCTGCGGCGCCGGCGGTTGCTGCACCTCGCCCATCCTGTGCCCGTCCGGCGTTGTCCGCCCTGAGTGCAACGTGGACGTGGACTGCGCTGGCGACCTCGTGTGTGGCGACGGTGGCTGCTGCGTGCCGCCCATCCTGTGCCCGTCCGGTGAAGTTCGCGAAGAGTGCACGGCCGACGACGAGTGCCCCGGTGGCTTCGTCTGCGGAACCGGCGGCTGCTGCGTCTCGCCCGACATCTGCCAGTCCGGCCTGGAGCGCCCCGAGTGCTCGCTCGATACCGACTGCCCCGACGACTACACGTGTGGTGACGGCGGCTGCTGCTTGCCCCCGCAGGTCTGCCCGTCCGGCGTGCCGACCCCCGAGTGCCAGTACGACGTGGACTGCGGCCCGAACTGGCTCTGCGGCTCCGGTGGCTGCTGCTTGCCGCCCGTGCTCTGCCCGTCCGGTCTGGACCGTCCCGAGTGCTTGGTCGACGCCGACTGCTCCGACGACTTCACCTGCGGCGCCGGTGGCTGCTGCGAGCCGCCCGTGCTGTGCCCCTCCGGCCTGACGCGTCCCGAGTGCGCTGAGGACATGGACTGCGGCGACGGCTTCACCTGTGGCGCCGGCGGCTGCTGCGTCTCGACCTTCCTCTGCCCGGACGGCGAAGAGATGCCCGAGTGCGGCAGCGACGACGACTGCATCGACGGAACGTCCTGCGCCGCCAACGGCTGCTGCCTCCCGGCGACCTACTGCCCGAACGGCGAAGAGTACCCGGCGTGCAGCGTCGACGCCGACTGCGAAGAGGGCGTCTGCCACGGCGGCTGCTGCTTCGGCGAGAACATCTGCCTGTCCGGTCTGGCCTCGCCCGAGTGCGCCGAGGATGCTGACTGCCCCGAGAACAAGACCTGCAACGAAGGCGGCTGCTGCGAGCCCGAGCTGCTGTGCCCGTCCGGTAACCCCCTTCCGGAGTGCGCCGAGGCTTCGGACTGCGGCGACGGCAAGACCTGCGACGAGGGTTGCTGCATCTACGAGACCTGCTCCGAGGAGCTCCCCGAGTGTGTCGCGGACAACGACTGCGGTTCCGGCTTCTGCGACGCCGGCTGCTGCGTCGAAGGATGCAACGACCCGTGCGCGACCGCCGACGACTGCAGCGAAGGCTCCCTCTGTGGCGCCACCGGTTGCTGCGAAGAGTGCCCGAACGGTGTGTGCGTTGACGCGCTCATCTCCGGCGGCGGCGCGACCAGCGCTTGCACGGCCGCCGATGGCCGTAGCACCGCGCCCATGGCGTTGATGATGCTGCTCGGCCTCGTGGCCGTCCGTCGTCGTCGCTAAAAGAGACCCACCCGGAGAAGGCGCGCTGGCTTCGGTCAGCGCGCCTTCGTCCGTTTTGGGCGCTGCGAGACACGTGCCGCGCCACGCGCAACAGCACGAGGAGCGGCCCACATCACCGGACGACGATCCCCGCGACCGCTCCGCCGCTACCTGCTCGCGAAGTACGCGAGGTAGGTCTCGACCGTGTCGTCGTTGGGCACGTCGCCCTCCAGGATCGCGTCCTTGACCGCGTCCATGGCCTCGCCGATCGCGGGGCCGGACAGCGCGAACTGCTGCCGGAGCTTGGCGCCAAACCCGGTAGGAAGCCGGGGCGTGGGATCGCTGTCGGCGAGCAAAGCGTCGAGCTGCTCCCGCAGGCCGGCTACGTGTTCACCCAACGCTGGCGTGTGTCGGGCGAGGGCAGCGGCGATGTCGATACGCGCGTAGGCGTCGTCAGGCGCGTGCACGTAGAAGCGACGCAGGTCGGCGTCAGACCAGGGCGCCGTGAGGTCGTCCGCCTGAATGAGCCCGGTGGTGCGCGCGAGCAGGGCGCTGCGCTCGCGCCGACTGAACCGAAACGCTGCCGCCGTCTCGTGGACCACGTCGGCGAGCGCTTGGGCGTCGGGCAGGCCGGCGCCGGCGCCGAACGGGTCCACGTGCCCGGTCGAGAGCACGATGAGTAGCGCCCAGCGGGTGAGGACGTCGGCTGCCGCGGCCTGCACCGTGTCGGCGATCGCGGCCATATCGGCGTCGGTGATGTCTGCGCAGAACGGCAGAATAACGGGCAGCGCTTGGACCTCGTGTAGCCACCTCAGGCCCACGTCGGCGTGGGCGGCGGCGAGCAGCTTATCCATCTCCGCCTTCCATCGCTCGCGTGAGATATCGCGGAGCGACGGCGCGGTGACGCGTGCGGCGGCCGTGGTATCCGGCGTGGGCAGGAAGGCGAATCGGGCCGCGAAGCGCGCTACGCGCAGCAACCGTAGGGGGTCGTCGCGGAGGATCGAGATCGTGTTGTCGAAGCCCCCGCCAGGCACTTCGAGGAGGCGCTCGCGGATGGCGCGTTGGCCGTCGAAGGGGTCTTCGATGTTGCCGTCCGCGTCCATCGCCATGGCGTTGATCGACAGGTCGCGTCGCGCGAGGTCGGCGTTGAGATCGGTGCCGAATTCGACGACGGGGTGGCGCGAGCCGCGCTCGTAGACTTCGCCGACGCGGTAGGTGGTGATCTCGACGGTCAAGCCGGAGACCAGCACGGTGATGGTCCCGAAGCGCTCCCCGATGGGGTAGCAGCGGAAGCCCGCGGCGGTGAGGATCTTGGTCGTTTGGTCGGGCGGCGCGCTGGTCGCGAAGTCGACGTCGCCGACCATTTCTGCGCCCATCACGGTGTCGCGGACGCAGCCTCCTACGATGAAGAGGGCGAATCCGGCGTCGTGGAACGCGTTGAAGAGCGGTTCGAAGTTGGCGAAGCGGGGATGCATCGCGAACGCCTTACGCTCCGGCGCTGGCTAGTTCAAGGCGTCTTCGGCGCTTGCTAGTTCAGGTCGTCGTGGCGGTCGCGGAGGCCGTCGATGAGGTCCGGGAGGGCGCTGCGGGTGACCCAGCGGATGATGGCGCCCGGAAGCGCGACGCCGGCGTCGGCGTTGACGACGTAGCGGACGTAGGTCCACTCGGGGTGCTCCGGCAGGGTGTAGAGGACCCAGAATCCGAAGGACTCGTCGATGTTGCCGGTGCCGTGCACGTAGTTGAAGCGGTAGACGAAGGCCTCCTGGCCGTCGATCGTGTCGTACGCGCTGCGCGAGCACATGCGCCAGTTGCGGTCGCTGATCGGCCAGGGGAGGGCGGTGGTGCCTTCGATGAAGGTGCACTCGCCCTCGGAGCCGACGACCTCGATGTCGCGCGTCGCGGGCGCCCACTGGGGAATGTTCGGGTAGTCGACCAAGATGGGTGCGAGCTCGGCGAGCGGGGCTTCGATCAGGCCGATGACTTCGGCGCGCAACGGGGAGCCCGGTTCCAGGTCGCGGAACGTATCGCCATCCATCAGGTCAGTGATCTGCTCCGCGGAGAGCGTGCGGATCGTGGGCGTCTCGTCGCCATAGGCGAGTGGACTGGCGAGGATGGCGCAAATGAGCGCAAAGAATGGGATACGCATGGGGACTCCGGCAGCAACGGGAGCGCGATTGTGACCGATCAGCCGGTTAAGCAAAAGGGGGACGCCGCGAACGGCGTTCGATTGTCGTTCGCCGGAGGCACGGTTCGGGGTGGCTGGTCGGGCCTACGCGGCAGACCGGCGCCGGGTTCGGCCGAGCATGAGCGCTGCGACGGCGAGCCAAAGCGCGTTCGGGGTGCTCGCTGGGGCGGCCGCGCAGCCGCCGTCGTCGGCGTTCCCGCCGGGGGAGGCGGTGCCCGCGTCGTCGGAGATGCCGGCGTCGGGCGTGCCAACGTCCGCACCCACGTCGGGCGGGCTGAGCGGCGCGAGCAGTAGGAAGCTCAGCGTTTGTGTCGCCGCATCCGTGCCGTCATCGACGCGGACCTCGAAGGTGAGCGTGTCGCCGGCGGTGCCTTCGAGTGTGAGATCGACGACGGCGCGATCGGTGGCCGCGAGCGTTTGCGTGGGGCCCTCGGTCTGCGTCCACGCGAACTGCAGGGGGTCGCCGTCGCGATCTTCGGAGTCGCTGGCGTCGAGCTGCACAGGGTTTCCAGGGCGCGGGCTGCCGACCAGGCGCGCCTGCGGCGCTGGCGGTGTGTTGTCCGACGGACGCGCGACAGCCACGCCGTAGGTCGCTGGCACCGAGTACGCGAAGCCGTCGTGCACGAGCAGCAGCAGTCCCCAGCCGGGTTGCTCCGCAGCCACGTCCGGCGCGCCGAACGCGATATCGGTGATGCTGGCGCGCTCGTCGTCGATGGAGGCTTGGCCAGTCGTCGCGGACCAATAGTAGGTGAGCACGTCGCCGTCGGCGTCGCTCGTGTTTGCGGCGAACTGCAACGCGTCGCCTTCGTTTGCCGCTTCCGGGCCGTCGATGGCGGCGGTCGGTCGGGTGTTCACCTCGTCGTCCGCGAGGCGGATGATCGTGTCGACCGGGTCTGAGGCGATGGTCTCGCCATCCTCGTCGTCGAGCGGCACGGAGACGAGCAACTCGAAGCGCAGCGTGACCTCGCCGGGCGGTTGCTGGAACGTGGGCACGGGGCCCGACGCGCCGAACAGTTCCACCGGCGGTCCTTCGGTTTGTTCCCACGCGTAGGTCAGCGCGCCGCGGTCGAGCGGGTCGAAGCTGCCGCGTCCGTCGAGCGCGACCAGGACTTCGTCGTCGTCGACGCCGCGCGCGCGGAGGGATTGGTCGAGCCCAGCGTCGGCGATCGGAGGCTCTTCGGCGGTGGAGCCCAGCCAGACGTCGAAGCTCACGCGCGAGGTGGCTTCGCCGTCCGACACGAAGCACTCGACGGTGTACGCGCCGAACGCGAATGACACGTCGATGGTCGGAGTGGCGCCCAAGAACGAGCGGTCGGAGAGCTGCCAAAAGTACGAGAGGTCGTCACCGTCGGGGTCGGTGGCGGTGACGGTGAATTGCAGGTCGACGGGCTCGGTGTCCTCGCGCCGCGAGATGTCTTCGATGGGGGCCACGACAGGGGCGCGGTTTTCGGTGGACCGGTCGATGACGATGACGGTCACGAAGCGCTCGGCGCGTGCGCCGAACGGGTCGCGCGCTTCGATGCGCGGTGTGAAGAAGCCGCTCCTGTCCGCCGACCACTGGAACGCGCCGGTCTCGGCGTCGAACGTGGCGCCGTCGGGCAGCTCGTCCGCGGTGAGGATCAGCGCCTCGTCGTCGGGGTCCGACGCGTTGACCGTGAAGGTGACCTCGTCGCCGACGTTGACCTCGATGCGGTCGAGCGGAGCGATGACGGGCGCGGCGTTTGGCGGAACGGTGATGGTCACGGTGGCGGTGTCCACGTTGACGCCGTCGGAGACCTCGACCTCGAAGATGAACGCGCCTTCGACGTCGAGGGCGACGGGGGCGATCGCCTGCGCGACGGCGGTGCGCGGGTCGAAGATGTCGATGCGTTCGCGGGTGTCCGGGCCGCTGGCGAGTCGCCATTGGTATTCGAGCGGCTGGCCTTCGGGGTCCGTTGAGGCGGTTGCGTCGAGCAGCAGCAGCTCGCCGGGTTGGGCGACACGGTCGGCGCCGGCGTCGGCCACCGGCGGCGTGTTGGCGCCTTCCGGCGGGATGACCCCAAACCGCAGCAGGTACGAGCCTCCGGAGTCGGCGTCGGCGCCGTCGAAGGTGATATCACGGAAGTGCGAGACCGCGACGCAGAGCTCGCCGTCGTCGCTGCTCTCGCCGGTGATTCTGGAGTAGGTGCCATCGCCGCTGTCGTCGTCGGTGAGCCGCAACTCCCAGGTGTCGCCGATGCGCCGGTACAGGCCCATGGTGGTGTCGATGCGCGCGCCGTTCGGCGATACCTCGAAGTCGAGCGTGCTGCCTTCGAGCACCGCCACGCGATAGAAGTCCACGTCGTGTTGCGGCTCCAGTTCGGCGGCTAGCGTCTCTTCGAGGGGCAGCAGCGCGGAGCGGCCGATGAGCGGCGCGGTCTCGCAGCGGTTGTTCTCCGGCTCGTCCGGGCCGGTCGTGGGCACGACGGTGATGTCGACCGTGTCTGCGGTGTTCTCGGTCCCCTCGGTCGCCGCGAGCTCGAAGCGAATCGTGGTCGGCGCGTCGACGGCGGGGGCGTCGAAGGTGAACGCTGCGGCGGCTGGCACGGCGTCGAGGTCTGTGTCGATTTCAAGGTCGAGCGCGCCGCCGGTGAGCTGTGTCCACGCCAGCGTGAGGGAGCCGCCAGCGGTGGGAACGGCGCGTCCGGATACGCGTACGCGGGCGCCTGCGGGGACGGTTCGGTCCGGTCCGGCGTCGGCGATCGGGCCGGTGACGACGGCCGGCAACACGGTGATGCTGACCGTGTCCTGGGCGTGGTCTCCGGCGGCGTCGAACACGTCGAGTTCGAGCACCACGACGGCGGTCTCTGTGAGCGTGAACGGTGCGACGAAGCGCGGGACGGGGCTGTCGGCCGGGAGCAGCTCTACGGTTGGTCCGCTGGTCTGGGTCCAGGCGTAGCCGAGCGTGAATCCGTCCGGGTCGGTCGAGGCGCGACCGTCGAGTTGAACGACGTCACCGGCGTTGACCGTCTGCGCGTCTCCGGCGCGGGCGATGGGCGCGACGTTGGGGCGTTCGGCCTCGATGGTGATGCCGTATGAGCCCAGTCCGCGGCTGCGTGCGCCGTCGAATTCGGTGTCCGGGTAGGTGCTCACCGCGATGCAAAATTCGCCGTCTGCGGGGGCGACGAAGGTGAGCTCGGAGTAGAGGTCGGCGCCGCTGTCGTCGTCTGTGCTGAGCACGTCGCCGGTCAGTGTGACGGCGCCGATGAGCGTGTCCATCGCGTCGCCGCGGCGGAACGTGCGCGCGGTGACGGACTCGCCGTCGAGGAGGGAGACGCGCACGAAGTCGACGTCTCCGACGGCGTCGAGCGTTCCCGCGCCGTTGTAGGGCAGGGGGCTGAGCTCGGCGGATTCGCATCGGTTGTTGGCTGGCTCGCCGTCGCCTTCGACCGGGAAGACCACCACGTCGGTCGCGTTCGGTGCCGAGGCCAGCGTGCCGTTTCGGACGGTGAGCGCGAAGCGGAGGGTGGTCTCGGTGGTCACGGTTGGAGCCACGAAGCGGGGCATCGATGCGGTGGCGTCGGTGAGCTCGACGCTGGTCCCGGCGGTTTGTGCCCAGCTGAAGGTGACGGGGTCGCCGCCGGGGTCGTAGCCGTTGCCACGCAGGCGGGCCAACGCGCCGGACGGTACGCGGATGGGGTCACCGGCGTCGACGACCGGGAACTCGAGGCCGCGTACGTCGACCACGAGCGTGATGTACAGCGGCCGCGCGCCTTCGGTGGTGGTGTTGTCGACGCGCAGCGTGGCGGTGTGCAGGGTCGGCGCCAGTCCGCGGGCGTCGATCGTGACGCTGGGCGTGGTGCCGGGGACGGCGCTGGAGAGTGTGCCGGACGCGGAGCTCAGTGTGAGCCACGACGGCGGGTCCTCGGCCGTGATGGTGTAGCTCGCGCTGGCGCCCTCGCGCAGGGTGATCGGCAAGCGCAGGACGATGGGCGCGACGTCGTTCTGCGCGCGTACGCGGACCACACGCTGTGCGCCGAGCAAGCCCGAGGACTGCGCGGGGGACACGGGGTGTGAGGCCAACAGCACGTAGGCCTGTCGTCCGCTGCGCACGCTGCCGGTGTGGTCGAGCGTCACGGAGATCGGCGCGCCGGTGACCGCTTCGGCGGGGATGACGATGCGCTCGAGGTTGTCGACGTGGTTCGCGCCGTCGGTGTTGGCGCCCTCTTCGGGGGCGTCGGGGTCGAGGGCGAAGGGGAAGTAGGAGCGCGCGGCTTGTGTGGCGCGGAGGTCCAGGTCGTTGACGAGCGCGGGGGTGCGGTCGTCCTCGCCGCGGATGTTCACGTCGCCGGCGGGGTCGAGCCAGGCGACGGTGATGGCGACCGCTTCGCCGGCGGCGGGCGTGATGGTGAACCCGTGCGGCACGCCTTCGTAGACGTCGGCGGTGAGTCGCCGGGCGTCGGCGTGCGCGTCCAGGAATTGTACGGCCGCGAGCACGTCGAGCACGCCCCAGCCGGTGGCGGCGTTGGGGGTGCCGACCGCGTCGTTCCACAGCGCGGTGTGTACCAGCAGCGCGCGCATCTCGTCGGCGGTGGGGTCCCGCTCGAAGGTGTCGCGGTAGTGCTCGACGATGAGTGCGATGGCGCCGGTCACGGAGGGTGACGCCATGCTCGTGCCGGAGAGTCGCACGTACTCGCCGTCGCCGGTGTGGCCGGTGGACAGCACGCTGGCGCCGTTGGCGGCGATGTCCGGTTTGATGCGCCCGTCGTCGGCGGGGCCGCGGCTGGAGAACGAGGTGGCGACGGCGACGCCGGGGCGCGTGGGGTCGGTGTTAATGTCGTTGATCGCCGCGACGGTGATCATGTTCTTGGCGAGGGAGCCGCCGGAGATGCAGTCGAAGCCGGTGGAGCAATCGGAGGGGCGGTCTTCGGTGGCGCGGTCTTCGCCGTCGCCGCGGTCGTTGCCGGCGGCTTTGACCCAGATGATGTCGTAGGCGTGAATGGCCTCGTCGCTGCGTCGCGCGTCGATGGAGTACTTGCCGAAGCCGACGTCGCCGACCCATCGGTCGTCGCGGTCCCAGCCCAGGTCGAAGCCGTAGCTGTGGTTGGACGCGGTGAGCTGGAATCCGACCTCGGCCAGGAGCGTGATCGTGTCCTGTTGGAAGGACCAGCCGAGCGCGCGGGCGGCCGGCGCGAACCCGCGGGCGTCTCCGCGACCGACGCCGGCGCCGACCATGGTGCCGGTCACGTGGGTGGCGTGGCTGGAGTAGTCGCCGGCGTTGTCGAGGTACGAAACGCGGCCTTGGAAGTCGACGTGCGAGATGCGGATCGGGCCTTCGTCGAAGACGCCGAGCACCACGCCGTCGCCGGTGAGCGCGTAGCCGAGCGTGCCTTCGGGGCCGACCTGATCGGCGTTCGAGGTGTCGACGGAGTCGGCGTTGAGCGGCAGGTTGGCGTAGGGCTCCGAAGGGGCGAGCCGCACGACCTGCGCCGGCGCCATGGCGTCGACGACGTGCACGTGGGGGTGGGTCGCGAGCCGGGCGATGGCGTCTCGGTTCGCGCGGACGTGCATGAGCTGGCCGAACCGCATGGACTGCTCCATGGGTGCCGCGCCGGCGTCGCTCACGAGGGCGAGCGCGGTGGTGTCATCGACGTCGGGTTGGAACAGTACGCGGACGTCGAAGACGGAGTCTGCGCCTTGCGCGCCGTTGGCGGCCGCGGCCGCGAGCTGTTGGCGCAGGACTTCGGTGGTGCGGCTGTAGGTGACCGACACGCCCGGCGTTTGGCCGGCGTTCGGTTGCACGAGGGCGGTGCTCGCAGCGATGGTGGGCTCGATGGGCCGCTGCTGTGCGGGCTCCGTGTCCGCGGCACAGGCGGCGAGGGTGGCGGCCGCGACGGCGGAGAAGAGTCGGCGCATTGGAGCGGTTGGGCGCGAGGGGGGAACGCCGGATATAGCTAACCGTGCCTCGCGGCGCGTTCAAGCGGCGATGCCGCACAACTGCGGTGCGCTGCCGCGCGGCCGCTAGTGTTCGAGCTGCTGGACCCAGTCCGTGAGCGCGTCCACCGCGGCGTCCACCTGCTCGTCGGTGGTGACGAACGGGGGCGAGAGGCCGATGACATCGCCGAGCGCGCCGCTGGGCGAGGTGATGAATCCGCGCTCGAGCATGCCGTGCATGGCGTCTACGCCGCCGCCGGGCCAAGGCGCGCCGTCGGGGGTCAGGAGGGCGATGCCGAGCATGGCGCCACGGCCGCGAATGGAGTCGACGCGGGGGTGGTCGCTGAGGCTGGAGAGCCCTTCGCGGAACCGCGCTCCCACGTGCGCCGCGCGGGCGACGAGCCCTTCGGATTCGATGGTGTCGATGGCCGCGATGGCGGCTGCGCAGTTGAGCGGGTTGCCCAGGAAGGTGGCCGTGTGGAGCGCCTCGCCTTGGGTCTCGCCCCAGGCGTTCATGACCCACGGGCGGCCGACGCACGCGCTGATCGGGACGCCGCCACCCATCGCCTTGCCCACGCACATCACGTCTGGGACGACGCCTTCATGGTTGCACGCGAACCACTCGCCGGTTCGCCCCCAGCCGGTGTAAATCTCGTCAAATATCAGGCAGATACCGCGTTCTTGTGTGAACGATCGGAGCGCGGTGAGCCAGCCCTTGGGGGGCTCGATGATACCGCCGCGGCCTTGGATCGGCTCGACCAGAATGCCGGCGATGTCCTCGGTTCCCGCCACGTCGCTGTCGAGCATGTGGGTGATGAATCGCAGGCTCGCGGCGCCGACTTCGTCGGGGGTGCCAGCGAAGGCGGAGTCGTGCGGGTTGGGGAACGGGAGGCGCATTTCGACGGCGCCGGCGAAGCGCGAGAACGGAGCGCGGAAGGCGTCGCGGTAGCCGGACACGCCGAGCGCGCCGAGCGACATTCCGTGGTAGCCGCCGGCGAAGGAGAGCACGCGGCTGCGGCCGGTGGCGACCATCGCGGACTTGATCGCGGCCTCGACCGCGTCACCGCCGTTGGCCCCCAGGATGCTGTGCTGCAGGTCGCCGGGTGTGCGCTCGACGAGCCGTTCGCCGAGGATGATCTTCTGGCGCGAGGGGAAGAGGTCACCCATGGCGTGGATGAGCTCGCCGGCTTGTGCGCGGATGGCTTCGACGACCTTCGGGTGACGGTGGCCGAGCGTGGCGACGCCGAAGCCGCTGGAGAGGTCCACGTAGCGGTTGCCTTCGACGTCCCACACGTTCGCGCCGAGCGCCTCGGTCCAGACGATGGGGTCGCGGCCGCCAGCGCTGGGCGTGCCGGGGGCCTTGCTTCGTCGCGATCGCCGGGCCGTGATCGCGGGGCACTCGACGGCGGCGAGCCGGTCGATCCACGCGCGGGTGACGTCGCTGAGTGGGGTCGTGCGTTCCGGGAGCTGCTCGCCTGGCGCAGTCATCAGATGCCCATGAGGGGCAGAGCGACAACGAGCAGCAGCGCGATCGCGAAGTAGAAGAACCGCTGGTACGTGGCGCGGTTCTCGAGGCCCTTGAGGCTGTCGCGCATCATCTCGAGTTGGTCCTCGCCCTCGGGCGTGGCGGCGGTCGGCCATGCACGCGGCGCGGTTGAGCGCGGCAGAATCGTGAACGCGGCGATGATGAGCACGCTCAGCACCATCATGGTGTCGTCCTGGTACGTGGTCCCGCGGACGCCGGCGATGGACGCGACGATCATGAAGATGACGAAGATCACGGCGCTGCCCATCATCCTGCGCTGCAGGTTCGTGCGGTGGTTGTTCAATGCGTCGCTCATCGTATCTCCTTCGCTGCGCCTCTGAAGGCGCGTCATGCGCGGGGTGCGCTTCGTTCCGCTTCGCGGACTAACCGATTCTACGGTGCCGTCCGAAAACGGATATCTACCGGGCCTCTGCTCGGGGCCATGTCTACAAGTTCGCGGTGTAGCACACCGAGATCCGAGATTCTCAACAACGTTTCCTGAACCGCGCCGCGATCGACGCTCACCAAGATCGACCCGTCGTCTTGGGCCCGAACGCGGGTGCGGCCGAATTGTTCGCGGAGGCGCGCGCCGAGCGGCTCGGCGTCGAGCTCGCTGATGAGGGTGTACGCGTATTCTCGTTGGATCATCGCCCGCTCGGGCATGTCGGACACCCCTTGGCGCGCGGTCGCTTCGGCGGATGGCGTCGGCGGCGGCGTGAAGCCGTCTTGGCGGGCTTCTGGCTGCTCCAGCGGATCCGCCGGTGGCGTTGAGCCTTCGGTGGGCACGCTGTTTGGCGCATCGCTGTCGGGGGCGGCTTCGGGCGACTGTGTATCCGGCGGCTGCTCGCCGCGGTCGGGTGTCGTGTCGGGGTCCATCAGCACAAACGCCGGCTCGCCGAACAGCGCGCTGAGCACATTCGGCGTGGCGAACACCGCTGCGCCGAGCAACAGGGCGATCGCGCTCAGCACAAACAGGTGGATCTGCGTGCGCTGCCGTTGCTCGGAGTGCCGGCTAAAGTACCGCCCGCGCGATCGTCGTCGGATGCGTGATTTGACGCCTTCCGTCAGGTCGATCGACAGGTTCACTGCGCTGGCGTCGCGTAGCTGACCGAGGCCCAGCATCGACTCGGAGAACGCATCGAACTCGGCTTCCAGCGCGGGATCGTCGATCAACTCGGCTTCGAACGCGGCGGTCTCTTCGTCGGACAGCGCGCCGTCGAGATACGCGGTGAAGCGGTCGTGGTTGTGGTTCGCGTTGGTCATCGGCTGGTCTTTTCCTCGATCAGCACTTTAAGCGCGGCTCGGCCTCTGAACAGGCGCGATTTTACCGTGCCCTCCGCGACGCCGAGGATCTCCGCGATGTCGCCGTACGCAAGCTGATCGATGTCGCGCAAGATTATCACCATGCGGTGGTCCTCTTCGAGTTCGGCGAGGCTGCGCTGGATGATGCGTTCGAGTTGCCGACCTTGGGCGACCTCGTCGGGCCGGTTTCGGTTGGCGGTGAGCGGGCCGGCGAAGTCCGTTTCGCGCACGTCGTCGATGTCCTTGGTGCGCTTGTGATGGCGCCGCGACAGGTACTTGAGGCGGTTCTTCGCGTGGTTCGACGCGATGCGATAGATCCAGGTGGAGAGCTTGGAGTCCCCTCGGAATCCGTCGATGGATTTGAAGACGGTGACGAAGACCTCTTGTGCGAGGTCTTCGGCCTCGGCGCGGTCTCCGAGCATCCGGTACACGAGCGCAAAAACGCGCGCTTGGTACTGTTGGACCATGAGGGCGAACGCTTGCTCGTCCCTGCGTTGGAGTCTTCTTAGGAGTTTGGCATCTTCGATGTCGGCGCTCATCCCGTCGTCGTTCTTGGGGCCTTTAGGGGCACCCATGGCTGGCTCGGCCGGTGCGCTTGTTTGGCGCAGCGTGCACTAAGGGAAGACAGCGCAAATGTCGGAGAGTTCCATCCGAGTGGAACACGGGCGTGTTAGTCGTCGCCCGGCTCGCTCTCGCCGGCCAGTTTACGGCGGAGTTTGAGCAGCGCGTGCGCGTTGTGCTGGCGGTCGGGACCGCGGAACACGGCGCGCACGTCGGCGGGGTGTGCGTCGAGGAAGTCGCTGAGGTCGAACAGGTCGTCCTCGCTGAAGCGCAGGTGGCCGCTCGGCGCGGTGATCGCGTAGTAGCCGCTCTCGGACGGCATCGGGAACTGCGTGTCGGCGTGGGGGTCGCGGACGAGGGTGAATCCGAGCTCGTCGGCGAGCGCTTGGATTTCGTCTTCGACCCACATGCCTCGTGCTTCCCAGAGGAGCTCGAACGGCACGTCGCCGATGATCTCCTTTCGGAAATGCCGCAGGCTGTCGATGTTGGTTTTGGACGGCGTGAACGCGGCCGGCGAGCGGAACAGCACGCCGTCGGCGTTGAGGGCGTCGGCTTGGCCACGGATCTCGGCCCACACGGCGCGGTTCGCCGGGGTGTCGCGGAACAGGCCGAAGTCGCGCTTGGGGAAGTCGAGCGGCGGCGCGCTCTTTTCGTCGAGCGGCTCCAACGTGAGCCAGCGCCATGCGCCGAGCACGTACTTGAAGCCTTCGGGCCGCTCCGCATTCCACGCCCGGAGGGTGGTGTGCCGGATGGGCTCCATGATGGCTTCGGCGAGCTCGATGATGGAGAACTGCTTGAGGGCTTCTTTACGCTTGGGCGGGAAAGGGCCGCACCCGATGAGAACGTTGGGCATGGATAGTTGGGGTACTTTTCGGATTCGCGCGAGGCGCGGAAGGTGGTCGACTAGAGTCGGGCCATGAAGACTGTGAGGGCGTCGGCGAGTGCTCGGCAGCTTGCGAACCGGTCTTCGGGCCGCTTGGCCAGCAAGCGAATGATGATGCGCTCGAGCTCTTTGGGGATCTCCGCGTGCCGCTCGGTGGGCGGCGGGACGGGGTCATTGATGTGCATCATCAGGAGCGGCAAGAGCTCCTTGTGCGTGAAGGGCAGGGTGCCTGTGAACATTTGGTACGCCACGACACCGAGCGCGTAAATGTCGGTGGAGTGGGTCACGCTGGAGAAGCCGGCGATCTGTTCGGGGGACATATAGTCCGGCGTTCCGGCGATCATGTTGCCGACGGTGACGCCCGGAGCGCTCTGCCGCTTCGCGATGCCGAAGTCCATCACCTTTACGGTCCCGTCGTCGCAGACGAAGATATTGTGCGGCTTGATGTCGCGATGGATGACGCCCTGGTCGTGCGCGGCCTGCAGCCCGAGGGCGGCCTGGGTGAGCCAGTCGACGCCCATCTTGAGGGGCATGGGGTAGCCGAGATGGTTGTTGAGGTCCTTGCCGACCAGCAGCTCCATCGAGATGAATCGGAAGCCGCTCCACGAGCCGATATCGTAGAGCCGGATGATGTTGGGGTGGCTCAGGCGGCGCGACAGGCTGAGCTCTTGTTTGAATCGCGTGACGGCCTTCTCGTCGGAGATCTCGCGGGTGAACAGCTTGATGGCGACGAGCTCCTCGAGTTCGAGGTCGAAGGCTTGATAGACCACGGCCATGCCACCGGAGCCGATCTTCTTTTCGAGCCGGTAGCGGTCGGCGAGCACCATCCCAGTCTCGAAGCCGGAGAATGGCTTGGACGGCCCGCGCTTGCCGTTTGCCTTGGGCTCTTCGGAGGGCTGCGTGTCCGTGCTGACTTCGGGGTACACCTCGGAGTCGCGCAGCGGTGAGACCTCGTAGTCGGCGTCGCCGCTGGACATGGCGAGCATGTCGGCGGAGTCGGACAGCGAGGCGAGGTGGCTGCCGACGGCGACGACGGAGCCTTGCTGGGGCGGCACGCTGATGGCGGGGCCGTTGGCCGCTTGGCGTGCGGCCCGGTTTCGCGCCGCGCGCTCGCGGAGCACGTTCGGCGGAATGTACTGGGTGGCGGCGCCGCCGGACTGTGGCGTGGGTTGTACTGCGCGTGCGGGTGCCTGCGGTTCCGACGCTGGGCGTCGCCGTCGCGGCTTGACGTCCATGCTCGGCGCTGCGGGGAGGTCGGGCAGCTCGGGGAGCTCGGGCAGTTGGTTGGCGCCGAGATCGCGGCTTCGCCGTCGGGCGGGCGCGCCACCGCGGAAGGCGAGGTCGTCTTCGAGGATTTTCTCGTATGCTTCTGCGGCCCCGCGTCGGCGTTTGGAGAGGCCAGCCAGGCGCTCTTTGGCGTCGCGGAAGTCGGGCATGATGTCGACGATTTGCCCGAACGCCTCGCGCGCGTTTTGGGTGAAATCGTGGTTCACGTAGAGGTCGCCGAGCAGGTAGAACGCTTCGAACTCGCGCTCGGTGCGCGGCGCCTTGGAGAGGAAGGTGCTGAGGAAGTTCTCGAGCGTGAAGTCGAGATGATTGGTGCGGTGCGCGGCGTGAATCGCGAGGATGGCGGCCTCGTGATAGCGGGGATCGTCGCGGGACACGCGGGTCAGGCAATCGAGGGCGGCTTCGAGGTCGCCGACCTTGAGGAAGCAGCTCGCGGCTTCGTAGGGTCGACCGGCGTCGCGATAGAGTCCGCCGGCTTGTGCGGTGCGGCCGAGGGCCTGCGCCAAGCGGGCGCCTTCGCCGAATAGGCTGATGCGGATGTAGACTTCGAGGGCGAGTTCGGGCTCTCCGGCCGCCTCGAGCATGCGCCCGCCGTCGGGGGTGTAGTCGGCGGGTTGCAGTTTTCGCGCGGCGCCGTCGAGGCCGCGAGGTTGCGCTGCGCGGATCTTCTTTTGCTCGAGGGTCGCTGCGGCCGCTTCGTCGCCCGCCTGCTTGTACATCGCGATGGCGCGGTCGAACTCTCCCATCGCGACGAACATGCGGGCCGCGATGGCGAGCTGTCCGGTCTTGGCGTAGCAGATGGCGGCGTGGAGCGCGCGTCGGCGGGCGTGCGAGCTGAGGTTCGGGAGCGAGGTCTCCGGCGGGCCGGGCGGGAGGTTGAGGCTGAGCAGGAGCGCTTTTGCGGCTTCGGCGTATCGTTTTTCGACGATCAGAATCCGGGCGGCGTCGTCGATGGCGTCGATGGCCAAGAAGGCGGCTACCGCGTCGTTGATCCGACCTTGAGCTTCGAGCTCAGTGGCCTGCGCGTAGCGCTGCTGGCGTTCGGTCTGATCCATTCAGTGGGGCGCGCGGGAGACAGCGGTCAGAAGTCTTCGGGGAGGTTGGCGGCCATCTCCGAGAGGTGCTCCGGATCTTTGGCGATGAGCAGTGCGTCCTCGAGGGTGAGGAAGCCTTGTCGGAGGTAGCGCAGCAAGCAGCTGTCCAGGCTCATCATACCGGTCCCGGCGGACTCGGTCGACTGAAGAAGTCCGTCGATTTGGTGGATCTTGTCTTCGCGGATGAGGTTGGCGATCGCGAAGTTGTGGAGCAGCACTTCGACGACCGCGATGCGCCCTTCGCCGTTGGCGCGTTTGACGAGGTGCTGTGCGACCACTCCGCGGAGGAGGACCGACAGGATGCTTCGCACCTGTTCGCGGGACTCTTCGGGGGTGGCGTCGATGATTCGGTTGATGGCCGACGCGGCGCTGTTGGTGTGCAGCGTGCCGATGACGAGCACGCCGGTTTCCGCGGCGGCGAGCGCCAAGTGGATGGTCTCCAGGTCGCGCATCTCGCCGACGACGACCACGTCGGGCGACTCACGCAGCGCGGAGCGCAGGGCGCCGGCGAAGCTGTTCACGTGCACGCCGACCTGGCGCTGAGTGATGACGCTGCGTCCCTGTTGGTGGATGAACTCGATGGGGTCTTCGATGGTGATGATGTGCCGTCGCCGCTTGTGGGCGATCTCGGTGACCATCGCGGCGAGCGTGGTTGTCTTGCCGGCGCCGGTGGGTCCGGAGACGAGCACGAGGCCGTTCTTCCACTCGCACAGCGTTTTTACCGAGGCCGGCATGTTCAGCGAGTCCAGCGATGGGATCTCGTTGGGGATGATGCGGAACACGGCGGCGGGGCCGAGCGCTTGCCGGAAGAAGTTGGCGCGGAACCGTCCGACGCCGGCGAGCTCGTACACAAAGTCGAGGTCCAACTTGTTGTTGAACCGCTCCTTTTGCTCGGCGGTGAGGATCTCGAACAGAAAGCGCTTGGTTTCGGACTCGCTGAGTCGCCGAAACGGGAGCTGCACGAGGTCGCCGTCGTGTCGAATGGTCGGGACCGAGCCGGCGCAAAAGTGGAGGTCGCTGGCGCCCTGTTCGGTGACCAACTCCAGGAAGCTGTCTAGACGGGCCACTAGCCTTCCTCCTTTGCGATCTCGTGGCCGCCGGTCGCTTGCGCGATGCGGCTGACGCCGTCCGCGTCGGCGATCACGGCCTCGTAGTCCTTCTTGTTAACCGCGCGCATGTAGCCCTCTTCGGCGCTGATGATGCCTGCGCGGTACAGGCGGACCAAGTCGTGGTCCATCGACACCATACCCGTCTCGCGCGATGTCGCGATGACGTTGGGGATTTGGTACGCCTTGCCCTTGCGGATGAGGTTCTGGACGGCGTCGTTGTTGAGCATGACTTCGACGGCGGGGACACGGCCTTCGCCGTCTTTTCTGGGGACCAGGTATTGGCAGACGACAGCGCGCAGGCTGCCCGCGAGGATGGTCCGTACTTGGGGCTGTTGACCGGACGGGAACGCGTTGATGATGCGGTCGATGCTGGTGTCCGCGCTGGTGGTGTGCACGGTGCCGAACACGAGGTGACCGGTCTCGGCGGCCGAGATGGCGAACGAGATGGTCGCTTGGTCTCGCATCTCACCGATGAGGATGACGTCCGGGTCTTCGCGCAGGGTGGAGCGCAGCGCGGTGCTGAAGTCGGCCGAGTGGGTGCCGAGTTCGCGTTGGTTTACCAGCGAGTTCTTGGTCGTGTGCACGACCTCGATCGGGTCCTCGAGGGTGATGATGTGGTGGCGGTACGTGCGGTTGATGTAGTCGATGATCGCCGCGAGCGTGGTCGACTTGCCGGAGCCGGTCGGTCCGCCGACAAGCACCAATCCGTTGCGCAGGTCGCCGAACGAGCCGACGATTTCGGGGAGGCCGAGCTCCTCGAACGCGGGGATGATGTTGCGGACGACTCGGAACACGGCGGCGATGCCGGTGTACTCTTGCAGCACGTTGGCGCGGAAGCGCAGGCCGGCCGCTTTGACCTCGTAGGAGAAGTCGACGTCTTGCTTCTCTCCTTCGAGCGATTCGATCTGGCTCTCGGAGAGGTGGGGGTAGAGCAGTGCGCGGAGCTGTTCGTCGGTGAAGACGTTCTTCACGAGGGGTGCGACGTCGCCCATGCGCTTGATGTAGGGGCGTCGGTCGGAGCCGAGGAGTAGGTCGTCTCCGCCGGCCCGGGCGGTGGCCCACAGCAAGCGGTCGAGCGTGCTCATCTTTCCGGAGTCGTCGCCGTCCCATTCGGTGAACTGGGCCTCGAGGTTCCACCGTCGAACGACCTCGCGGGCGCGGGTTCGCACGCTGTGGGTGTCGTGGTCGGTGAAGGGCATGACCGCGTCGACCTGGTTGCCGTCGCCGAGTGCTTCGAGGCAGTTGAGCGCGGCGAGCGTGAGGTCGATGTCGTCGGGGTCGAGGAACTGGACGATGTGTGGCGCGGCGGTGGGGTCGCCGAGCTCGCCGAGGGTGTCGATGCACACGAGGTCGAGCTCGGGCATCTTGTTCATGAAGTCGACGATATAGGGCACCGCGCGGGTGTCGCCGAGTACGCCGATGGCTTGTACGGCGCGCTCTCGGACCCACCAGTCGTCGTCGTTTTGCACGGTTCGTACGAGGGCGCCCAGGGAGTTGGGGTCCTCGACGCGCATGAGCATTTCGATGGCGTACCGCCGGACGACGGCGGACTCGTCTTCGAGCAGTCCGACGACGTGTCGCGTGAGCTGTTGTCCGGCGAGTTCGATGAGTGCGTCGGTGATGCGTTCTCGGACCCACCAGTCCTCGTCTCGCAGGAAGCGGAAGAGTTGGGGCCAGAGTGTGCCGTCGGGGTCTCCGACGCGTTTGGCGATGTCGGCGGCGATGCGTTTGACGTCGACGTCGGTGCTGCGGAGCAGCCAGACGATGGTGCGTGCGACCTCAACTTGGCCGCGGAGCGCGAGGTTTTCGAGCACCTTCGCGGCGCGCAGCCGGACTTCGATTTGCCGGTGGTTGAGCGCCTCGGCGACCACGGGGAGGACGTCTTCGTGTCCGATTCCCTCGAGCGTCTCGAGGACGGTCATGCGGATCTTCTTGGGTCCGAGCAGCAGCTGCTCTCGGAGGACGCCTAAGACGCGGGCGGACCGGAACTTTCCGAAGGCGCTGATGACGGCGCAGACGGTGTTGAGCGATTGGGCGTCGAGGCGTGGCGCGACGTAGTGGAAGTACTCGTCTTCCTGGGCCATCGCGCCGAACGCTTGGACGCCAGCGATGGCGATGGCTTCTTGGTTGTCGGTGAGCGCGACGGCGATGGCTTCGAGTGCGCCGCCTCGGTTTTTGTTGATGATTTCGGGGTCACCGAGGACGGCGAGCGCGTGCAGTTTTTCGGCGTTGAGGCCGGCTTCTAGCGCGCCGCGGAGGGCGGGGATCGCGTGGTAGCCAGCCATGGCTACGCAGGCGTTCATGGCCTCGATCCGGCCGAGGAAGTCGGGTTGTCCGCACAGCTCGGTGAGCATTCCGAAGGCGGTTTTTCCACCGACTTTCCGGGTGACTCCGAGGCCGAACGCTCGGACGCCAGCGTCGGCGGAGCGGAACAGCGGGATGAGCTCGCGGTGCGCGCCGACGTTGTTGACGAGGGGGAGCACGTCGAGGACGAGCGCTCGGACGTCTTCGTCGGGTAGTTTTCCGGCCCGGAGCATGGGGGAAAACAGGTGGCGCATGTCGAAGTTCTCGCCGAGCAGTGCGGCGGTGCTCTGCAGCATGCGCTTGAAGAGGGCGCAGCGGAACTTGTGGATGCGGGGGTCCTGGGACAGCCTTTTGTCGAGCAACATCGCGAAGAGCTGCTCGGCGTCTTCTCGCGTGAGCGCACCGATCGCCTCGATGAACTGCTCGACTTCGGTGGTGTTCGCGAACTGGGCCTCGCGGAACTTTCTGTGGATGTCCTTGGGGTTCATTTTGCGGTTCGTTTCGTCCGATTCGGCCCCCGGGCCGGGGAGGGGAAGCATGGACGAAGAGAGGCGCTGCGTAAAGAATCGCGGCGTTGTGTGGAAGGCCCCAGAACCGCTGGTTGGGCGGGTGTGTGGGTGCTTGACTGACACGGCGTCCGATCCCCTGACACCCAGTCCGAAGCGGAGACTTATGCTCCCACTCGTGGTGTTTCAAGGGCCCCCAGAGTGGGCATTGTTGGGGCGGGCTGTGGCTGCGCAGGCGGGCAGAAGATCCAAGTGCGCCGTGTTGTGGCTCGGCGTGAGGGCACAGCGCTAGCCTTCCGCGCTAGGTCGCCGTTGAAGCGGCGTGCACGCGGTCGAGCCAGGCGGTCAACTTGGGACGCGCTTCGACCATGTCGCGTTGCACTGGCGTCATGTCGGTGCGGATGCCTTGGAGCTGGGCGAACAGCGCCACGTCGGCGACAGAAGGCTTGGGGGTTCCGACCCAGAAGCCGTCTACTGGCGTGTTGGCCTCCATTTGGTCGAGGAAACGTCCGAACCGTTCCCAACACTCGGGCCAGCCACCGCGGCCGAAATCCTTGGCCCATAGCCCCTTGAGGACGCCCTTGCGGACGAGTCCTGGGACGAAGAGCGAGAGCGGCGCGGGCAGCCCCCTAAAAAGCACGGGTTTGCTGCGCGCCCAGTTGTCCTCGTCCGCCCAGCGGGCCGCGAGAAGGAAGCCGTTGAGCGTGGTGTCACCCATCTCTTCCCAGAGCCATGCACCCGCTGCCATGCGCGGGTCCTCGGGCAGCAGCGAGCCGGGCCGCTGCGTCTCAATCCAGCGCATGATCTCGGTCGAATCTGCGATGAACTGGCCGCCAACTTCGAGGACGGGCGCCTGCAAACGCGCGTTGATCTTCTTGAGTTCGTTCGGGTTCTGGATGAACCGCGAGGTGTACGAGATTCCAGCGATTCGTAGCGCGCGGTGCACTTTCTCGCAGAACGGCGAGTAGCTGGTGAGGACCGGGTGCTCCGCTTGGGCGAATTCGATGAGGATGGGCGTAGGCGTGGTCATGGCGTGCTGCTACGGGCGGCTGGTGTGAAGTGTGCTGAAAGAATGTTCAGTTAAATAGCGTCGCGCCAGAGCCGAGTCCAGCGGAAGATTCTGGAAATCGGGATTATGCGCCGAGCGTGGTTGGCGTGACGTTCAACTCGGGCGCGTACGTGAGGGCGACGGAGTTTGGGGCTGTTCCGGGTGTGACGTTGAAGGGGCCGAGTCGGGCGATTTCGGCGGCGTTGTTTGCGGGAAGCAGTGCGCCGATGGGGACGTCGGAGTCGGTGCAACCGGGGATGTCGAAGAAGCGGTGGAGTTGGGCGATGGTGGCTTTGGCGTTGAAGCTGAGCGTCAGGCCTGGCGAGAGGGTGGGGGCGTGCGCGTTTTGGTCGAACAGGCCGTCGATCAGGGGCTGGATGTGGGCGCGCATGGCGATGAACACGTGGTCGCCGGCGTGGAAGTCGGTCTCGCCGCGCGGCATGATCACCTCGTTGCCGCGGACGACGAGCGTGACGACGACGCCTTCGGGAAGTGGGAGGTCGCGCAGGGCGTGTCCGTTCACGCGCGCGGACGGTCCCACGGTGTAGTCGACGATTTCGCCGTCGACGTGGCGCAGCGCGTTGATCTCGATGGACAGCGGCGGTGATGGTGGCGCGGGGCGGCCGAGTTTGAGCCAGCGGGCGGCGATGGGCAGTGATGAGCCCTGGAGGATCGCTGACACGAGCACGACGAAGAACACCGCGTCGAACAGGACCTCGCTGCCCGGGACGCCGGCCATGAGCGGGAACGTGGCGAGGGTGATTGGGACCGCGCCTTTGAGGCCGACCCACGACAAGAACGTGAGCTCGCGGAGGCGGAATCCGAACGGGAGGGCGGAGACCATCACGGCCAAGGGGCGGGCGACGAAGATGAGGACGAGGGCGATGAGGAGGCCGTCGCCGGCGACCGCGAGCAGGCGGCTGGGGAAGCTCAGCAGTCCGAGCATGACGAAGAGGACGATCTGCCCGAACCACGCCGCTGCGTCGTGGAAGAAGAAGATGCCGCGCTTGAACACGATGGGGCTGTTTCCGAGCACGATTCCGGCCACGTAGACCGACAGGAAGCCGCTGCCGCCGAGTACCGCTGCGAGGCCAAACGCGAGCAGGCCGAAGGCCATCGCGAGGATGGGGTAGAGGCCGGGGTGGTCGAGGTTGATGCGGTTGACCGTCCACGCCGCGGCGCGTCCGACGCCGACGCCGACGACCGCGCCGACGCCGAATTGCAGCACGAACAGCATGAGCAGGGCGCTCGGTGAGCCGGCCGTTCCTGTGATGATGCCGACGAGGCCGAGCGTGATGAAGATGGCCATCGGGTCGTTGGAGCCGCTCTCGACTTCGAGGGCGGCCGTGAGCCGTTCGGGCAGCACGAGGCCGCTGGTGCGGAGGACGGAGAAGACCGCGGCGGCGTCTGTGGAGCCTACGATGCCTCCGAGCAGCAGGCCGTGGAGCAGCGGGATTCCGAGGACCCATGCGGCTGCGAGACCTGTGAGACCCGACGTGAGCAGGACGCCGACGGTCGACAGTGAGAGGGCCGGCCGCCACGCCGCTCGGACGGAGTCGAGCGAAGTTCGTAGGCCGCCGTCGAAGAGGATGATCGCGAGCGCGACGCTGCCGATTTGATTGGCGAGCGCGTAGTTTTCGAACGCGATTCGGCCGAAGCCCTCTGACCCGGCGAGCATGCCGACGGCCAAGAAGAGCACCAGCACCGGCATGCCGAGCCGAGCCGAGAATTTGCTCGAGGCGACGCCGAGTATGAGCAGGAGGCCGGTCGCGAACAGGATGGCGTTGGTGGTTTCCATTGCGGCGCAGTTTAGCACGGGTTGGGCGGACGTGGAGCCCTACCGGCATGGGTGGTTTGGACGCTGTGTTCGGGTTGTGCGCGAACTTTTTGAGTCGACGCGTGCGGCGTTCGGACGACCACGGCGGGGTTCGCTCCCTCGTCCGAGTTCACGCATGACGCCGCCCCGCCAGATCACCGCCGACACGACGTTTGATATCACGCTGCGCACGCACGGCCGTTCGTTCCGGCTGTTGCCCACCCGCGAGATCAACAACCTATTTTTGTATCTGCTCGGCTTGGCTGCCGCGCGGCATCGGATCACGTTGTATGGCGTGGTCGTGATGGCGACGCACGTTCACCTGCAGGGCAAAGACTGCGACGGTCGGCTGCCGGACTTTACGTGCTATTTCCACTCGCTGCTCGCGCGCGCGTTGAATGCGTTGCAGGGGCTCGACGATAAGGTGTGGTCCGGCGACGGGTACAACTTGGTGCGTCCGCAGGCGCCGCATGATCTGCTCAGTCGGTTGGTGTACGCGGCCGCCAATCCCGCCGCTGCTGGGCTCGTGCAGCGCGCCACCGACTATCCTGGTGTGGTCACGTGCCCGCGCGATATTGGGAAGACGTTTACGGCGACGCGCCCGGGCTTCTTTTTTCGGGAGTCGATGCCAGCGACGTCTTCGCTGCGATTTGAGGTACCGGATGACTTTGCGCACCTGGGCCGTGACGGATTCGTGGAGCTGTTTGAGGAGCAGTTGCGTGAGCGGGAGCGACAGCATCGTGAGGAGCGGCGGGTCGCTGGCCGTACTGTGCTCGGGGCCAAACGCTGCAAGCGGGCTGCGCTTGGGCAGCGGTCGAGTTCGTACGAGGAGTGGTTTCAGCTTCGGCCGGCGATCGCGGCGAAGCTGAAGGCGGACCGGATGGCGGCGATACACGCGCTGCGGTCGTTTCGGGATCGCTATCGCGTCGCGCTTGTTGCGTGGCGGGACGGCAAGCGGGACGTGCTGTTTCCGGTGGGCACGTGGTGGATGTGCGAGTTTGCTGGTGCGGCCGTGGGCTAGGGGGCGGTTCGCAGGCTAGAAAACTCGGGGGAAGGGAGCCGGATGCTTTGGCGACGGGGGATTGGTGCGTCTGGGGTATGCGCGTTTGAGGTGGTGGGGCCGCCGGGCGGTTTGGTCGGGGGCGGATTCGGCGGTTTGAGCGTCGAGTTTCGCCGAATTCGATGAGGTTGGAGCGTCCTCCGTCGCTCTCCTCCAACCTTACCCTCGGGCGGGGCTAGCTACCTTCGGGCGGGGAGCAGCGGGGAGCACAGGGAGCCGCTCTCGCGGGCGGGGAGCAGGAAGCGGCACTATTCGCCGAGTAGGTCTTCGGGGCCAAACGAAACGGGCAACAGTGCTTCCAGCGTCCATTCGTCGCGGAGGCCGCCGACGGTGTGGCTCACGATGGGCAGGTCGCGGGCGAACTCGCGGAGGACTTGGCGGCAGATTCCGCACGGGGGAGTTGCGCGGTGGTGGTCGGTGATGACCAAGCACGCCACGACCTTGCGTTCGCCGTTACGGGCGGCGTCGGCGATGGCGTTGCGTTCGGCGCAGACCGTGCCGCCGTAGGTGGCGTTTTCGACGTTGCAGCCCCAGTAGATCGCGCCGCTTTCGCCGAGCAGTGCGGCGCCGACCTGGAAGTTGGAGTAGGGGGCGTAGGCGTTGTCGAAGGCGCGTTTGGCGGCGTCGAGGAGCTCCTGCTCGCGCGGGATGCTCATGCCGCGATCCGGCGAAGGATGCCCTCCACGAGCGCGATGAAGCTGTCGCGGACTTGGGCGGCGACGTCGGTGACTTCGCTGTGGTCGAGGGGGGAGTCGCCCAGCCCGGCGGCGACGTTGGTGATGCAGGAGATGCCGAGCACGCGCATGCTCATGTGGCGGGCCGCGATGACCTCGGGGACCGTGCTCATGCCGACGGCGTCTCCGCCGAGCGCGCGGATCATTTTGACCTCGGCGGGGGTCTCGTAGGCCGGGCCGAGTAGGCCGGCGTAGACGCCTTCGCGGAGAGGGATGTTGAGGCGCTTGGCTTCTTCGATGGCGATGGCGCCGAGTGCGCGGTCGTAGGCCTCGGTCATGTCGGGGAAGCGGGGGCCGAACTCGGGCACGTTGGGGCCGATGAGCGGGCTGTCGCCGGTCAGGTTGAGGTGGTCGCGGATGAGCATGAGGTCGGCGGCGTTGAAGTTCGCGTTCACGCCGCCGGCGGCGTTGGTGACGATGAGGGTGCGCGCGCCGAGCTGCCAGAGGGTGCGGAGCGGGAACACGACTTGGCGGGCGTCGAGGCCTTCGTAGGCGTGGACGCGGCCCTGCATGGCGACGATGTCGAGTCCGAAGCGCTGTCCGACCACCAGTTGGCCGGCGTGGCCGACGACGGTGGAGGTGTGGAATCCGGGGATTTGGGCGTACGGGATGGCGACGGCGTCCTCGAGCGTGTCCGCGAACGCGCCGAGGCCGGAGCCGAGGATGAGCGCGATGGAGGGGACGCGGTCGGTGTGCTCGCGCACGGCGTCGGCCGCGCGGGCTGTGGCTTCGAAGGCGTTGGACATGGTCGTGTTGGGGGTTTCTAGAGAGCTGGGTTGGGAAGCATACGGTCGGAAGTCGGCGGGCGCGAGAGTTGGATGTCATTTCCCGCGCCGTGGCGGGTCGGCGGCGCGAGATGGGCGTGGGTGGCGGGCGCGGGGCGATGTCTGTGCGATCTCGCGAGGTTACGCTTGAGCCGCGGGGGCGCGCAGGGTATTCAGCGCGCCCCCAAGCACTGTGCGGAGCTCGAGATGTCGGAAGATCGCAATAAAACGAACAACGGTGGCGGTAATCGTCGCGGACGTGGTGGACGCGGTGGCGATGAGGCCCGCGCAGGCGGCGGTGGTCGTGACGGCGGCCGTGGTGGCCGAGATGGCGGCCGTGGTCGTGCTGGCGGCGGCCGGGACGCGGGTGGCCGCGGAGGCCGTGACGGCGGTCGTGATGGCGGCGGTCGCGGTCGCGGTGGTCGCGATGGTGGTCGTGGCGCCGGCGGCGGCGGTCGTGACGGCGGGGGCGCTCCCCGTGCGCCGCGCTTGAAGCCGGTCTGCGAGTATGTGGTCGCGGAGGGCAACGGCATCGCCGCGTCCGAAGTGTATTCGACCGATGTTCCGCCGAGTTGGAAGGCGATTGAGCCGCTCATGTTCTTTGACGCCGGCATCATGCTGCGTTCGGAGTCTGGCGCGCGCCCGGTGGCGCCGAGCGTGAACGTGGACGAGGCGGTGGTGTACGCGGTGTGGGAAGATCCCGCGGCGACGTACCCCTTCCAGGGCAAGGAGGTTCGTCCTGGCGTGACGTGCGCGATGCTGATCCCGTCGTCGGATCCGGACGGCCCGCCGTGGCTTCCGATTCAGGCGGTCGTCGGCTCGAGCCAGGCGGAGATCGAGTCGGGCATTTTGTCGCCTTGGCTGGATCAGGTCGCGTGCGCTCGTTTCAAGCCTGAGCTGACGGTCTCGAAGGGCCGTTTGAATGTGGCGACCACGCCGTCGACGCCGGTGACTGCGGACAGCAGCGCGCTGCGCGACACACTGGTTTGGCTGGCGACGCACACCGAGGACACCGGCCTCTTCGCGCGCGTCGCGCGCACGATGTTGGTAGAGAGTGGGCACGGTATTCAGCGGTACGGCGTGTCGCTGATGAGCGCGTCCGACGCGGACAAGACGGCCGCGATCGAGACGGTGCTGAAGCCGCTGTTCCCGGACGTCGCTGCGATCGTGGCGCCGCTGTGGGAGACTTGGATTTCGCCTCGCGCGCTGCGTCAGTCGGGCGGTCAGCCGGCCAGTTTGTTGTCGCTGGCGAACGCGCTTGAGCGCAACCTGAGCGAGAAGTCGGCCATGCAGAGCCCGGCGGCGCTAGGTACGTTGGTGACTTGGTTGTCGGGTCTGTTCGGCGTTCGCGCCGAGCGCACCGGTCGTCAGCCGGCGCGTACGTTGTACGCCGTGGTCCGCGCGATTCGCACGGCGGGTCGTCAGATGAAGGCGATGAAGCACGTGGATTCGCCGCTGCCGCGTCTGCCGCTCGATCGGGCGGAGAACCGCGACTTGGTGCGTGAGCTGTCGGCGACGCCGCAGAATGAGACGTCGTTTGAGCGTCTGCTGCGCGCGATGGCGATCGCAGAGTCCGGTTGGTACTTGGCGCGTCCGCGTCGGGATCACCTGCGCCCGTTCCGTCAGGCGTACACCGAGATTCGCGGGTTCCCGAACGCGAGCCGTAGCCTTGTGGGCCGGTTTGATTATGTGTTCAGCGCGTGGAGTTTCCGCGGCGCTGAGCTGCGCGACGACGGCGTGCCGGAGCGTGCGTTGGCGGGTGTGTTCATCACGAACTCTCCGTCGATTACGTCGACGCGTGCGTTCGCGCGCGTGGTGGCGACGCCGGGCCCGACGGGCGGATTTGTGTCGGACGGGCTCAAGAGTTTGGACCACCCGACGCTCACGCAGATCGGCCAGCTCCGTGACATGGAAGACGCGGAAGTGGTGGCGCTGTACGACGAGTCGGTGAGCCACGACCGGACCACGTACCTGCGGGTGCAGGTGGGCATCGGCGCGGCGGAGTACTTGATCACGCGGTCCGAGCAGGGCGACGCGGTGGACGGCTTTGCGCTTCTCGCGCCGGTTCGTCCGGGCGAGGCCGCTGGCGGCGTGCGCGGTCACTTTATGTACTGGCGCATGTTCTGCCGGTCGATCGCGTGGAAGCTGCCGGATGTGTACCAGGCGTTCATCGAGGACGTTGGCGCGCATATGGACGCGTTGCCGCCGAAGCTGCAGACGGAAGTGTTTGCGCTGGCGCGTCGCTGGGGCATGCACTCCGATGAGCATCGCGCGCACGCTGCGGGTTGGTCTTCGTGGCTGACGGCGGCAGCGGACGCGTACTTTGCGGCCGAGGATCGCACGTGGCTCGACGGCGAGTGGATCGAGGCGTTGGCGGGTGCGATGGCGGTCTCGGACCGCGACGCGACGGTGGCGTTCTTGGAGAAGCTGGCGACTGACGACCGCTTCCCGATCGGTCAGTTTGACCGCATCTTGGATGGTGTTCGCTCGGCCGGTTGGGCTCGCGAGTTGGTCGCGGCGCCTGTCTTTACGACGCTGCACACGCGGCTGTGCTCGGAGACGACGGTTCAGGGCCTGCGCGCGCGCGTGCAGTGGACCCGCGAGGCGGTGGACCTGGCCGAGAAGACGGAGTCGGTGCGCTGGCTGCTCGACGTGCGGGCGTACCCGCGCGTGTTGGGCAGCGCGGAGTTCGACGCGTGGTTCTCGGAGCATGGAAAGGCGGCTGTGACGGACCCGAACGCGGCCGTGGTCGCGCTGTTGGGCGTGGCGATTCAGCACATCACGAGCGACCACTTGGACATGGCGCTTCGGGCGCTGCGTAGCCGTGGTGATGAGGCCGCGATCGCGGCGGCGTTGGCGTCTCGTCCGGAGGCGTTGGTGCAGCAGCTGCGCGCGGTTCCGGCGGCGGACGCGGCGACGCACGCCTCGGCGGTTGCGGCGTTGTTCGGCGCCTCGAGTGGCGCGGAGCTTCGCGACGCTGGCGTAGCGTTGGCGCACTTCGTTTCGGTGCACGGCGACGGCGAGATGACCGAGGTGCTGCGCGACGGATACGCGGGCGCGTTCGCGAACTACAAGCCGTACCGCTACACGCTGGACGGGTTTGCCGCGGCGTTGGAAGGCTGGGTGCTCGCGGGCGCTGGCCTGCGTGAACCGGCGGCGGCGTTGGCAGAGGAGGCGGCGCGTTGGGGTCTTGAGGCCAACGACGACCGTTTGCTCGGATTTGTGGGCGCTGTGGCGGACGCGGCGGGCTGCGCGGAGATGCGCGGGCCGGTGCTCTCGGCGGTGCAGGGCGATGGTTCTGCGCTCGGCGTGGCGCTGATGGGCTTGACGCTTCCGAGCACGCTGGACGGCGCGGTGCAGATCGCGAAGGACGCGGGGAAGAAGAAGGGCAGCGTGCGCAAGCTTCGGGCTCAGCTCGTGGGTTCGGGCGCTGCGGATGCGCTGGACGCGTTGGTGGCGGCCGCGGTGGGCGCTGTGCTCGCTGACGGCGGTGACCCGGAGACGTTGGCGACGCAGCTGACGTCGTTGGCGCGCGCTGGCGGCGTTGTGGAAGAGGCGCCGGCGGTCGATGACTCGGCCTCGGCCGTTGACGAGACGGCTGCGGTGGAAGACGACGCGGCGGCGGACGGTGCGGAGGCTGCTGCTACGGCGGAGCCGGAGGAGCAGCCGTCGGCGGATGCGGACGGCGCTGCGTTGGATCCGGCACAGGCGAAGTCCGCGACGGCGAAGCCGGCGCGGGCGGCGGTTGGGCCGGACGAGCGCCGGCGCGAAGAGTTTGGCAAGGCGCTGGGCTCGGCGTTCCAGCGCTGGAGTGCGGCTGCGCGCCGTCTAGCGGGAAGCAGCGCGGCGTCAGCCGCGCTGCTCGCGGTAGCGGGGCGCTACAACCCGGCGTTCTACCGCCTGCGTGGCGAGCTGTTCGCGCAGCTCTCCTCGACCCCCGAGTCCCCGCTCAAGGATGGCCGGCGTCTGCTGACCACCGACTTCATGGACGGCGAGACGCTGTGGGCTGACGCGGCCGACTTCGCGGCCATCGTAGAGGCGCTTCGTGCCACTGCGGCGCTGCATGGCACCGACGGTTCGGCGACAGTGGAGCGCCGCTCCGTGGCTGTCCCGCTGCCGCGCCCGCCGAAGGCGGAGCCCAAGAAGAAGGCGCCGGAAGCGGTGGCCGAGGATGTCGAGTCCGAGACCGTAGCATCGGCGGACGCACCCGCGCCCGAGGCTGAGCCTACAACCGACGACGTCGTGTCCGAGGAAGTGTCCGACGCTGAAGCTGTGGTCGATGACGCTCCGGCCGAAGCCAGCTCGCAGTCCGGCGACGACGGTCTTGAGGACGATGAGAGCGCGGCGCCGACGGCTTCTACCGATGCGGATTCGGACGAGTCGGACGACTCGGACGCCGACGACTCGGACGCCGACGACTCCGACGCCGACGACTCCGACGCCGACGACTCCGACGACTCGGACGACTCGGACGCCAGCAATGACGCCGAGAAGGCCGTGAACGTGAGCACGCTGCTGCGTAACGCGTATGGCGTCGATGCCGACGCCGAGCAACGCGCCGCCGCGTTCGGAGACCCCGGTGTCCCGGTGCTGCTTCGTCACCTGGCCAAGCGTAACGGCTGGACGATCAAGTTCGGCAAGGACCGCAAGCAGGTGTCGGCGCAGCTCCAGTGGGGCGGTCGTCACCGTTGATCGTTTGCCGCCGACTGGGGACGACCCTCGCAGCCCTCGCTGCGACGGTCGTCCTCTGCGCGTGCGGCGCTAGCGACGACGCGAACCCCGCCGACACCAACCCCGACGTCGGCGACGCCTCGGACGCCGCCGACCCCGCGTTCGGACCACCGGTGATCGAGATCGGCACCGGCGCTCGGCGCTACGAACCCCTCCCGCCAGACGGCGTCGCCACCGTGCCCATCATTGAGGGCATTCAAGGCGGCTTTCACGTGTGGGGCGGTTTCGCCGCGTCCGGACTCGACCCCGAAGATGTCTCCATCGAGTTCATCATCGCTCGCGACGGCGAGCGCCTCGGTGGTGCCAACTACCGCGATAATCTGGCCGAGCGCGTTGAACTCGACCAACTCGAAGCCTATGGCTACGGCGGTGTCGCGGTGATCTTCAACGCGGATATCGACCCCTTCGATGTGTCCGGGCAAACGCTCGAACTCTCGCTCACCGTCCGAGATCGGCTCGGAACCACCCTCCGTGACTCCACCTCTGTGCGCGTCCTCTGCTGCGAGCTCTGATGCCTGTACCCACCCGACCGTCTTCGCTCTTCGCCGCCCTCCTCGGCACACCTCTGCTCGCGGCTCTGTCGCTCGCCGCGTGCGGCGACTCTGACACCACCGCCGAAGCGGATACGTCTCAGGCCGACGTGGGTACCGAGGACACCGCCGCAGACACGGGCGCCGAGGCCGACGCCGTCAGCGCAGGCCCGTGCGACCCGTCTCCCGAACGTTGCGCTGCCGCGGACGACTCCGTGCAACCCCCGCGACTCTCCGAGCACGGCGCCGCGTACGACGACGCCAACACCCGCATGATCGTGTTCGGTGGAACCACCGGCGTGCCCGACGGCTGCAGCTCCTCCGTCGAGTCGCAGTACCTCGACACCACGTGGACTTACGACGACGCGTGCGGCACCTGGCAAACGCTCGAGGCCGCCGGCCCGTCCGCGCGCGGCCGCCAGGCGATGACCGGCGGTGGCGGCGCTGCTTGGCTGCACGGCGGACGCTGGCGCGGCGACGGGCAACTCTCCGGCGCGTACACCGTGCTCGGCGATTTCTGGCGCTTCGACTTCGCCACGTCGCAGTGGTCCGAGGTCACCACCTCCGGTGCAGCGCCCTCGGCGCGCCTCAACCACAGCCTAGTCTGGGACTCGACCCGCGAACGCTTGCTCCTGTTCGGCGGCTCCGAGCAAACCGGCCTGAACATCGCGCCGCTGAACGACGTGTGGGCCTTCGACCCGACCACCGAGGCGTGGACCGAGCTCGCTGATGGCGCGGGACCCGACCCACGACTTAGCGCGTCGGCCGTTTACGACGCGTCGCGCGACCAACTCGTGGTGTTCGGCGGGTTCGACGACTTCGGGTTCAGCGGAACGATCGAGTACTTCAGCGACGTGTGGTCGTTCGATCTGACGACGCTGGAGTGGTCGCAGCTGCAGAACAACGTGGGCGGCCCGGACGGACGCTTCGGCGCTACGCTCGTGCACGACACCACCGCCGACAACTACCTGATGTTTGCCGGCCACGACGACCAGCAGCTCGGCAACCGGAACGACGCTTGGGTCTTCGACCCCGACACCCGCGCATGGCAAGACCTGTCGATCGGCGACGTGTTCGCCAATCCGCAGACCGGCGTGTGTGATTTCCCGCCGGACTTCACCACCATCGACGCCGCGCTGCCCGAACGCCGCAACTACGGCACCATGGTGTGGTCGGCGACCTGTGACCACGCGGTATTGTTCGGTGGAAAGACCGACTGCGGCGCCGCCAACGACGTCTGGACGTACGCGGACGAGGGCTTCACAGAGGCGTTCGAAGCGTCGTCCGGAGAGGTCTGCGTGCGCTTCCGCGACAACCCCGACAACTGCGCCAACTTGTGTTTCTAATCGGGGTGAACTCGTGACATTCAACTCCACGAGTTTGCGTTTCTGATCGCAACTTCTCTCCGCTCTTACCGCCTCCGATGCCTCCATGTTTCGATTGACCGACCCGCTTGAGGGTCACAACACTGTTGCGGTTCTCGGGCTGGGTTCGAGCGGGCGGGCCGCGTGTAGGTTGCTGGGATTACTGGGGAAGTCGGTCATTGCGAGCGACGCGAACTCGGCTGCTTCGGGCGAGTTTGGGGCTCACGTGACGCTGCGGCTTGGTGGAAACGATTTTGCCGGCGCCACCGCCGCGGTCATCTCGCCGGGCCTGAACCCCGAGTGGCCGGAGAACCGTAACAACCCGGCGCTAGAGCCGTTGTGGGCGGCCGTCGAGTCGGGCGCCGTTGTCTTGTGGTCAGAGGTGGAACTCGCGATCGCCTGCGCTGCGCTCCCGACCCTCACCGTGGGCGGCACGGACGGCAAGTCGACCACCGCCGCGATGGTGCGCGATCTCGCGACCGCCGGTGGCGAAACAGTCTTGTTCGGCGGGAACTCGTGGACTGCGCTCAGCGACGTTCTGGCCGACCACGTGGAGGCTGGAACCTCGCCGACTGTCTGCGTGGCCGAGGTGAGCGCCTTCCAGCTTTGGAAGGGTCACCGCCTGCACCCGCGGATCGCGCTGCTTACCAACATCGCGCCCGACCACCTGGACCACTACAGCGGCGAAGACGCCTACGTGGCCGCCAAGTGTCACATCTTCGAGCACCTCGGCGCGGGCGATCACGCCGTCTTGTTCGCTGACGACGCGCGACTTCCGGCCCTGCGCGGTGGCCTGCAAGCCCGCGGAGTGGCCGTGCACGGGTACGCCCTCGACGCACCGGCGGCCGAAGACGCGTTCGGGCCGTGGCAACGTCGCGCGTGGCTCGACCAGACCTCCGACGGAACCGACGGCCCTACGCTGTGCGTGGCCAACGGCGACTTTCGCTACCGCGTGCCCGCCAACCGTCTCAAAGTTCCGGGCTCGCACAACCGAAAGAATGCGCTCGCCGCGCTGCTCGGCGTCCGGGAGCTCGTCGCCAACCCGAAGCGGCTCGAGCCGGCGTTGGTCGGCAAGACACTCGAAGCCTTCCGGGGCCTGCCACACCGGCTGGAGCCCGTTCGCGAGCGCCACGGCGTGCTGTGGCTGAACGACTCCAAGGCGACGAACATCCACGCCGCCGTCACCGGTCTGGGCTCGCTCGACCGCCCCGTGGTCGCGATCGTGGGCGGCGTCGACAAGGCGCTCGAGCTGGCTCCCATGTTCGAGGCGCTCGACGCCGTCGCCCACCACGTGGTGATCATCGGCGCGTTGGCCGAGCGGTTCGGCGCCGAGATGGGTGCCCGCACGTGGGGCTACGAGGTGGCCCAGTCGATGGAGGCGGCCATCCAGGCGGCAGACGCCGCGGCAAACCCGGGCGACGCGGTCGTGCTCAGCCCCGGCTGCTCCAGCTTCGACATGTTCAAGAGCTTCGAGCACCGCGGCGACGTGTTCACCGACGCTGTGATGGCGCTCTCCTAGAGAATTGGGGCGGGGCACCTGAGCGCAGTCGACAACCGCCACCCTTCCTGAGCGCAGTCGACAACCGCCACCCTTCCTGAGCGCAGTCGACAACCGCCACCGTTCCCGCACGCAGTCGACAACCGCCACCGTTCCCGCACGCAGTCGACAACCGCCATCCCTCCTCAGCGCAGTCGACAACCGCCACCCTTCCTGAGCGCAGTCGAAGGACACGTTTAACCGTCCCGGTGTTCCGCATTCGCGCGTCGCTAACGCGCGCTGCCGCGGCGCTTGTTCACGTGATACTCCAGCGCCATCCGCACGCACGTCCGAACGGCGTCCTCGGGCAACGGCGCGTCGAGCGGGAACAGCACCGCGCGGGTCTTGGAGTACGCCAGCGCATCACCGAACCTCGCGCGATAGCTGTCTACGAGCGTGGTCTGGCAGCTCACGTAGAGCGCCACGTGCGCGCCGTCGTGCGCGCCTACACGGACGGTCGTGCCCACGCGCGGAGCCACCGGCAGATAGCTTGGCTCACCCCACTTGAGCGTCTCCTCGATACCGCCAGCGGCGCCCACGCTGGCGCCTTCTTCAAGGATCCACGTGCGCAGTTGTAGCGCGTAGGGTCGGTGCGCGTCCGGCAGCGCATCGTAAGCCTGAGCCACGTCGGGGGCGATCGCGCCGGTCATCGGCCGAACAACACTTCCGTCGCCTCCCGCACTTCGTCGCAACTCGCGTCCGCGCGCACGCGCGTGCTCCTGAACCAGTTCTCCGCCGGATCGTCGCTCGGCACGGCAGGGTCCGCGTTCCGCAGGCTACGGCTCGTTGCGCCGTACAGCACCCGGTCGGAGCCCCATACGATGTGGCCGTCGAGTACGAGGCCGTCCGAGCGCTCGACCACCATGTCGCGCCACGATCGCTGCCCGAAGTACATCTCACCGCCGGCCATGCCGGTCACCTGAATTGTCACGCCGGGATTGCCGTCGCCGTCGGGATCGATGGCGGCCGCTTCGATATCGAGCGCGGTGTCCTCCACGGCGACGCCGTCCGAGGTGGCATGGCTCGATACGCTCTCGCTCAGCCCGAGCAGCTCGTAGCTGCGCTCGAACACCGGCGTGTCGTCCACGAGGTTCCCGGTCCAGCGTAGCGCCGGCATGGCCGTGATCAGCGCCGGGGGAACCACCGTGTCGGCCATGCTCGTGCTCGTCGAGATGTCCATGTCGCAGACGGTCCCTTCCACGGACAGCGTGCCGTCGGTCGCCGCGGCGATGTCCAAGAGCACCAAGCGTTGGTTGGTGGTGACGACTTCGCCGATCATCGGCGCTCGGCTACGCGCGGTCGTGATCTGGAGCTGGGCCCAGCGCCCCTCCGGCGACGTGCCGTCCGGCGCCGGCGCGGTGAGCGGGCTGTCGAGGAGCGCGCGCATGGCGGCGGGATCGTCGGGGCCGAGCACGAACGCGTCCGCGCCGGTGTTCGAGCCGCCGCAAGCGGCCAGCGTGAGGCACAGTGACGTGCCCAACGCGGCCGCGCGTCGTGTCGCGCCTTCGGTCACGCGTTCCACTTGATGTTGCAGCCGATGCTCGGCAGTTGGGGATCCACGGGCGGCTGTCCGGCCAGGAGGGCGTCTAGGGCGGCCCGCAGGTCGGCGCCGTGGGCATCGGGTCCATCGCCGCCGCTGGGGCGCGTGTCGTCGAGTTGGCCGCGGTACGTGAGCTTGTGGTCGGCGTCGTACAGGAAGAAGTCCGGCGTGCAGGCGGCTTGGTAGGCCCGGGCGACCTCTTGGGACTCGTCGAAGAGGAACGGGAACTGCCAGCCGCGCTCTTGCACGAGGGCCGCCATGTTGGCCGGGCCGTCCTGGGGGTGCGAGATCACGGAGTTGGAGTTGATGGCGACGAACTGCACGCGGTCGGCGTACTCGGCTTCGAGCTCGTCGAGGACCGGCATGACGTGGACCACGAAGGGGCAGTGGTTGCAGATAAACATGACGAGCATGGGTCTGCCGGCGGCCTGGACGTTGGAGAAGGTTCCGCGGGTGGCGGGGTTGGGCAGGTCGAACGCGGGGGCGGGTGTGCCGAGCGGGACCATGTTGGAGGGCGTATTGGCCATGAAAATCGGGGTGTAGGTTGGGGTCGGCGCTAGCTTGGGGTGGGGCGAAGGATCGTGCAAGCGGGTGTTTAAGCTTTGCAAGGGCCCTGTGACTCTGTTAAGCGACGCTCCCTTTCGTTCTCGGCGTATTTCCGCCGCCTGTACAACGTACCGCCCGCACGGGCGCATCTCGAGCAATACATGTCGCGATTCAATGGACCCCGCGTCAAGGTCATGCGTGCACTGGGAGTCGACCTCCCGGGCCTTTCCCGTAAGTCGATCGAGCGTCGGCCGTACCCCCCCGGTCAGCACGGTCAAAACCGTCGCCGTAAGGTTTCGGACTTCGGTCGCCAGCTGAAGGAGAAGCAGAAGCTTCGCTTCAACTACGGCGTGGGCGAGAAGCAAATGCGCCGCTACGTGGCCAAGGCCCGTTCTTCCAAGATCGCCGCGGGTGACGCGCTCCTGATCTCGTTGGAAGCACGCCTCGACAACGCCGTTTTCCGTGCTGGCTACGCGCCCACGATTCCGGCTGCCCGTCAGCTGGTCAACCACGGCCACATCACCGTCAATGGTCGCCGCGTGAACATCGCGTCGTTCCAGCTTCGCACCGGAGACGTCATTCGTCCCCGCGAGAAGAGCCTTGGCAACAAGACCATCCAGGAGGCGTTGGGAGAGATCTCGATTACGCGTCCCGAGTGGCTCGAGTTCGATGCCAAGAAGCTGACGACCCGCGTTAAGGGCGAGCCGACGGCCGCCAGCGTGCCCTTCCCGATGGATGTGCAGCTGGTCATCGAATACTACTCGAAGCGTATGTAGTTGCAGCACCGGCATGGTCCCGCTGCCCCGCGCGCTCCTCGGATCGCGCTACCCGCAGCGAACCATGCCAACCGTGTTGCATCCTCGGCGAACCGGTTCTATCCAGGCGGTCCTTACAGACCCCACCTCGGATAGAAAATGGCCAGTACCGTCGAAAACGCCGCTTCGAATACCGCCACGCCGCTCGTCGGCATCGTCATGGGAAGCAAGTCCGATTGGACTCCCGTCATGATGCACGCAGCTGCCATGCTCGACGACCTTGGAATCCCCTACGAGGCCAAGGTCATCAGTGCGCATCGCAACCCCGAACAACTCCACGCTTGGCTGGAGTCGATCGAGGCGCGTGACGTGCCGGTGATCATCGCCGGTGCCGGCGGTGCTGCGCACCTGCCCGGTGTCGTCGCTGCACTCACGTACCGCCCCGTCATCGGTGTGCCGTGCAAGGCGTGGGCCCTCGAAGGCGCCGACTCCCTGTACAGCATCGCGCAGATGCCCGGCGGCGTGCCCGTCGCGTGCATGTCGATCGGTAAGGCCGGCGCCAAGAACGCCGCGCTCTTCGCCGCCTCGATGCTCGGCGCGACGAACCCCGAGATTCGCGAGAAGTACCACGCGTTCCGCAAGGCGCAGTCCGAGAAGGTCGTCGAGCTCGACTAGCGCTTCTGCGCGCTCGACTTGAGTGCATAGCGCGCGCCGACCACGGCCAGATTCCCCAGCAGCCACAGCGAGACCGTGCCTGACGAGAACACAGAAGTTTGCATCGTCGGTGCCGGTGCCGCCGGGCTCTGGGCCGCGGCGGCGTGCGCCAAGCAACGCGTCTCTACGCTCGTGCTCGAGAAGACGCGGCGCACCGGCACCAAAATCCTCTCCAGCGGGGGATCGCGGTGCAATCTGACCACGATGCTCGGGCCGTCCGAGGCGGCCAAGCATTTTGGCGCCGGCAAGAACTTCATCAAGCCGGCGTTCCAGGCGCTGCCGCCACGGGCCGCCCGCGCCCACTTCGAGTCCTTGGGTGTACGCACCAAAGAGGAGCCGGAGTTCGACAAAGTTTTCCCCGCGTCGGACTCGGCTCGCGAGGTCCGCGACGCCTTGCTCGATGACGCGCTGCGGGCGGGCGCGAAGATCCGGCTGGAGACACCGGTAAGCGGGGTCGAACAGACCGAAGACGGTTGGGCCGTTCACGTACCCGGCGGCCGCGTGCTCTGCCGCAAGCTGCTGATCTGCACCGGGGGGAAGAGCTACCCCAAGTCGGGCACCACCGGTGACGCCTACCCGTGGTTCTCGTCGCTGGGCCTGAAGCTCGTCGACCCCGTGCCGGCGTTGGTACCGCTGACGAGTCCGGCGCCTTGGGTGCACGAACTCAGCGGCATCGCGGTGGACGGAGAGCTGTGTATCGGCGCCCGCCGTCGGCTGCGCCCGGTGTTGTTCACGCACAAGGGCATCTCCGGGCCAGCGGCGATGGATCTTTCGGAGGAGGTCACGCGTGGAGGCTCCCGCGAGGCCCGCTTGGACCTGTTGCCGGAGATGACCCAGGACGCGCTGCGCGCGCTGCTGAAGGACGCCGCCGGTCAGCCTGGCTCGCCGAAGCTCCGCACCCTGCTTCCGCTGCCGCGCCGCATCATCGAGACGGTGGCGACGCTCGCTGGTTTGCCGGAGGCGAACCCGGCCGCGAACCAGATCAACAAGGCCGCGCGCAACAAGTTGGTGGCGCTCTTTAAGGGGCTCCCGATTCCGATCTCAGGGTCTCTGGGCTTCGCGAAGGCGGAGGTCACGTCGGGCGGATTGGACCTGGGCGAGGTGGAGCGCCGCACGATGGAGGTCAAGCGGTTCCCCGGCCTGTACGTGTTTGGCGAGGCGCTCGATTTGGCCGGTCCGATCGGCGGATTCTCGTTCCAGGCCGCCTTCAGCACCGCGGAGTTAGCGGCCCGTTCCGCTTGCGCAGAGTTCGGCCGCAGCTGATCGCGGTCGGTTGTTTGGTGCGTGTCTGCGCTCGGCGATATCGGAAGTGTGTGGTACGAAAATTGAATCGCGATCGAGGAGGGAACATCCTGCTCGGGCGTGACTCCATTCGCATCCAACTCCGAGATTCTCGTGCACATTTTCATCGTCGGCGCCGGCCCCATTGGCCTCGAAGCAGCCCTGCAAGCGGTCGAGGCCGGCCATCAAGTAACCGTCGCCGAGTCGGGTCCCGAGGTGGGGCATGGCGTCCGGTCTTGGGGGCACGTCACGTTCTTCAGCCCGTGGTCACTGAACACGTCCCCTGCGGGCCTGCGCGCGTTGTCGGCTGCCGGTGCGGCGGCGCCTGATCCCAGTGTCTTCCCGACCGGAAACGAGTTCGCCGAGCAGTACTTGGAGCCGCTGCACCAGCACTTGGCGTCCAAGGTCAGCTTCTTGTTCGAGACCGACGTGGTGGCGATTGGCCGGGGACACTTTCGGAAGGGTGATCACGTGGGCGACGGCGCGCGCGAAGGCGTCCCGTTCCGTGTTTTGGTCGAAGGACCTGAGCGCGACGAGTACGTGACCGCGGACGTGGTCATCGACTGCTCCGGCGTGCTCGACCTGCCCAACTTTGTGGGCGCCGGCGGCATACCGGCCATCGGTGAGGCGGAGCTCGACGAGCGCATCCACCGCTACATCCCGGACCTGGACTACTCAGACCGAGAGACCTTCGCCAATCGGCGCACGCTCGTCGTGGGCAGCGGCATGTCGGCCGCCACCACCTTGCGCGACCTGCTCGCCGTGCAGGACGAGTCGCCGAAGACCTCGATCGTATGGGCGCCTGCGTCGGCCGTTCCGTACGCGCGCATCGCGGACGATTCGCTGCCGCAGCGTGACGCGCTCGCCGCGCTCGGTAACGCCGTCGCCGCCGGTGAGCACAAGGTCGACGTCGTGATCGGCGCCAGCGTTGTGAAGCTCGGCGAGGACGGAAAGCGCGTGCTCGTGACCCTGGAGCTTGAGAACGGCGAGACCCGCGAGGAACGCGTCGACCAGATCATCGCGAACGTGGGCTATCGGCCGAACAACGCGATCTTCGAGGAGCTGCAGGTACACCAGTGCTACGCCAGCCAGGGTCCGATGAAGCTGGCCGCGACGCTGTTGGACGCGGGTGGCGACTGCCTCGCGCAGCCGGCGGCGGGCGCGGATCTGCTCAAGAATCCTGAGCCGGGGTTCTTTGTGCTGGGCGCCAAGAGCTACGGCCGCAACAGCAACTTCTTGCTCCGCGTCGGCGTGGAGCAGGTGACCGCGGTCATGGGGCTGCTCGCCTAGCGAAGCGGCGGCTGCGCGACCGGTCAGGGCAACAGGCTCGGGCCGGTCGAACGGAGGGAAGTGCGTTGCGCGAACAGGCGTGGAGCGGCTCGCTGTAACGTGTTGCAGGGCGCTTGCTTAATTGGTTGAACCAATATAGCGTGGTTGAACCAATTCAAAGCTCAACCCGATTCGCCCGCATTTGAACGTGCCCGCAACCACGAAGAAATCACCGAAAGTCGCTGAGGATCTCTTCTTGGAGCTCCGCCGTCAGATTCTAGGCGGTGCGTTGGCTCCTGGCACGCGGCTTCCGCCCGAGCGCAAACTGGCGACGGCGTTTGGCACCAACCGCAACACGCTCCGCGAGGCGATCCGTCGTCTGGAGCAGGTGAACTTGGTGTCGGTCCGCCATGGTCAGGGCGTGACGGTGTTGGACTTCCGGACCACGGGTACGCTTGAGCTGCTCGAACCGTTTTTGGTTCATGGCACCGAGCCGACCGAGAAGATTCGGTGCGTCGAAGATCTGCTCGCGTCGCGAACACGGATTCTCGAGTACGCGATGGAGTTCGTGGTCGCGCGGGCCACAGCCGAAGATTTGGCGCGTTTGGATGCGCTGGCTGAGACGCTGATCGTGGCGTGGTCGGAGCAGGATCGCGTGGCGTTGGCGGATGGCTACGCCGCGTGGCTGGACGCGCTGATCGACTCCGCGAACTCGCTGCCCGCCCGTTGGATCGCGAACCCGCTCATCGAGATGAACCGCAGCCTGACGGAGCGTTTTCCGGGCATGTGGATCATGGACGCCGGCTTCCCAGACTACGTTCGGGCGACCCGGGAGGCGATTCAGAGCCGCGACATCGATGCGGCCATCGCGATCCACCGCGCGTACTACACCAAGATCGACGCGCAGATTCTGCCGGTGCTCGGTTGGGTCATCCAGTCGGGCATGGCGTCCCTTGAGCCGAGCGCGGCTGAGACGGACGCGGAAGCGCGGAAGCGTCGCCGCGAAGTTCGGAAGGCGCAGCAGCGAAGCCGCAAACTGAGCGCCGAGTTGCTGGCCGCCGCGGGCGAGAAGTCCGCTGCGCCAGCCGCCGACAAGAAACCCGCCGCCAACAAAACCACCACCAAGACCAGCGAGTAAGCATGGCCTCCGAGTCTGTTCTAGAAGTACCTTTGTCCGTCGCAATTCCGTCCCAACGGTCGGAAGCGCGTGCACGCGCGACGCGAGAGTCGGCGGCGGACATGGCGGCAGATGGCGCGGCGGGGATGTCCCCCGCAGAGCGCTACGCGGACTTCGGAAAGGGCGTGCCGGCGCTGGAGCGCCGCCCGAACGACGGCTGGATCCTCGCGTCTCCGTTTCCGATGGGCGAGCCTGCTCGCCGCGCGCTGCGCGGGCTGATTCGGGTGCTGTGCCCCCCCGCGCCGGCGCCGCAACTGCCGGATCTGGAAGACCGGCTGGAGCGCGAAACCCGAACACTGATGCGCTACATGCCGCTGCCGGTCGCGTACCTGCTGCGGATCGCATTTCGGCTGATCGACAACGCGCCGCGGTGGTTGTTCATGAGCCGGCGGCGGCTGCAAGGCATGGAGCCGACCGAGGCGCGCGCGGTGATTCACAAGCTGGCGAACAGCAAGTTTGGACCGATTCGCGAGCTGGCGGGGGTGGCCCGCAGCCTCGTGTTGTCGATCTACTTTGACCAGGACGAGGTCCACAGAGCGCTCAACTACGCGCCGATCCCGTTCATGAAATCGCGGATCGCGACGCGCGCGCGCCTGCTGGCCGGCGCCCCTCTGGTGGACGGCGATATCATCCCCCCCGTGCTCGGTCTGGAGGCCTAAGCTTATGACGTTACTACGGTTTGCAGATTACAGCGGTCAGTCCGAGTTTCGAACGGATGTGCTGGTCATCGGCACCGGCGCCGGTGGTGCGGTGGTCGGGGCGGAGCTGGCGCAAGAGGGCGTCGAGGTCACGTTTGTGGAGGAGGGCTCGTACAACCCGACCTCGAGTTTCACGCCGCACGCCGGCGAGTCGGTGCCTCGTATGTACCGCGATGGTGGCGCCACGATGATCTTGGGCCGCGCGCCGATCCCGTTCATCGAGGGACGCACCGTGGGCGGCACCACCGTCCTCAATGGTGGCATGACGTATCGCGCGCCGGACAACGTGCTCGACGATTGGCAGCGCATCACCGGAACCGACGAGCTCGGTATCCGCGGCATGGAGGACGACTTCGCCAAGGTCGAGAGCATCGTTTCGGCCAAACATCAGCACGAGGCGTCGGTCGGGAACGACAACCGCCTGATGGCGCAAGGGGCCAAGCGCATGGGGTGGAAGGTGGTGGTGAACCGCCGCAACCAAGAGTCGTGCGTAGGCGCCAACAACTGTGTGTTTGGCTGCCCGACCGGCGCCAAGCAGTCCACGCTCGTGAGCTATATGCCGCGCGCCATGCAGGCCGGCGCGCGTTGTTTGACCGAGGTCCGGATTCACAAATTGTGGATCGAAAAGGGCAAGTGTGTGGGCGCCATCGGGCGCGCCATCGACCCGCTCACGCGCCGCGCAGGACCCACCGTGCGTGTGCGCGCCAACGCGACCGTCGTCGCCTGTGGCGCTGTGCAAACACCGTTGCTGCTGCATCGCCATCGCGTGGGCCGGAAGAGCAAACAGTTGGGCCGCAACTTCTTGTGTCACCCTAACGTGAAGATCCTGGCCGAGTATCCTGG
>CBDUJZ010000014.1:0-58260 GCA_965367675.1 uncultured Myxococcales bacterium
GGCCGTGCATGCGTCGTGCTGTTTTCCCGGACTGCTCCAGCCGGTCGTGCTGGACGGAGAGCGCTTGCTGGATGGCGGGATCGCCGATCGTCCAGGCCTCGCGGGCGTCGGGCCGGACGTGCGCGTGCTGCACCACCACTTGTCGTCTAAGTCGCCGTGGAGAAAGACGAATTCGGAGGCGCTTCAGCCGCCACGGCGCCAAGGACTGACGGCGCTCGTCATCGATGGGCTGCCCCGGCTGTCGCCGTTCCATCTGGACCGGGGGCCGGCGGCGTTCCGGGCCGCGCGCGCCGCGACATTGCGCGCGCTGGCGCTTCCGGCCGCGCCGATCGTGCGATTGTCGGCATAAGAACGCGGAAAGCGACCGGCGGGTGACCAGCGCAGCGACCGGTTAGAACACGATTCATACTCGACTACAGGGGCCCGGACCGCTAGGGGTGCCACCGCGCGCGTCCCGCGCCGCCGATCCTGCTGCCCCTGTGAACGATGACCGCCACGACTCTGCCGACCACACCCGAAGCACTCATTGCCTCGATCACGGACCCCCGTGAAGTCGCCCCGGCCCGTGGTCTGGAGAAACTCGTCGACAAGATGGCGCTGCCGTACCTGATCAACCCGCAGGACGTGATCTTCGCGCGTTTGATCTTCCGCGTGCTCACGCAGGTGTTCCCGTTCGCGATCGCGCTGTTCTTTGTGCCGCCGGTCTGGGCGCTCGGCCTCGGCGTTCTCTACCTCACGTACATCTACGCGCGCTTCGCCGGCCCGATCATGCTCGGCCTGCACGCGGTCACGCACCGGCCGCTGTTCAAGAAGCCCATGCGCGGCATGTCCAAGCTCATCACCCACGTGTTCCCGCCGCTCTGGGGCCTGACGCCGTTCGCCTACGAGGCGCACCACGTGTTCATGCACCACTCCGAGAACAACGGCGCCGACGACCTGTCCGGCACGTCCGAGTACCGCCGCGACAGCATCCTCCACTTTGGCCACTACTGGCTGCGGTTCTTCCTGTTCGGCTACTACCACATGGCGTCGTGGATGATGCGCCGCGACAAGAAGGGCCTGGCGCTGCTGCTCATTGGCGACACGCTCTGCTACGCCGCCATGGTGGGGCTGTTCTTCGTGAACCCGGCCGCCACGCTCATGGTGTTCTTCATGCCGTTCCTCATGATGCGTTTCTTCATGATGGCCGGCACCTGGACGGAGCACGCGTTTGTGGACGCGACGCAGCCCGACAACACGTACCGCAACAGCACCTGCCTGATTAACACGCGCTTCAATCACATCGCGTACAACGCCGGCTACCACCTGGTGCACCACATCTCGCCCGGCCGTCACTGGTGCTCCACGCCGGCCGCGTTTGAGAAGTTCCTGCCCAAGATGATCGAGCAAGAGTCCATCCTCTTCTACGAGGTGCCGGACTACCTGTTTGTGTGGTGGAAGCTCATGCGGAAGGACTACAACTACTTCGCGGACCACATGCTCGACCTCGACAACCGCTGGCCCACCAAAGAGGACAAGATCGCGTTCCTGCGCTCGCGTACTCAGGGGCAGCGCGGTACGATCAAGGGCCTGCTCGAGCGCCGTGAAGCGGCTTCGGCTGGCAACGCTGAGCCGGTCGCCGCGTAGGACTCCGCCGCGCGAACGCGCGAATCGAACAGCTCCAGACTCCCACCCCGCAGGACGGACCGTGAACCGAACAACCACCATTTTGGCAGGGCGCGCGGCGCGGGTTCTCGTCTCTCGGGGATTGCTGGCAGCCGGTGTTGCTGGCCTCGCTGGGCTCTCCGGAGCCTGCGGCGACGACGTGCTCCCGCCCGCCTCCGAGTGTCCGCCCAACGCGGTCGTGCTCGGCCAGGCCGGACAGACGGTCGCGCAGGAGTTCGCGCTGCAGTGGGAGATCGACCGCGGCGACGGCTACCTGGATGACTACCTGTACTTCGTGGTCCCCGACGACATCCTGTCGATGTCGATCACGGTGGACCATCCGGGCGCGGAGACAGCCATCGGCGGGCTGTACATGGCCGGTGAGGCGCTGATCGACGTGAACGACGAGTTTGGGCTGGCGCCGCTGTACCACGAGCCGCTCGAAGCGGCGTCGGTGGGGCTGCCGATCTCGGAGTCCACGCGCCCCATGCCGGGCTGCATGGCGATCGACCCGCTGGCGTTCGGCGCCGGCAGCGGAGCGGGCACGCTGCACATCGTCACCCGTCGCGACGCGGGCGGGCCGGCCAAGATTGGCCTCGACGTGATCGTGGTGGGCGATACCGACATTACAGACGCGGAGCTCGCGAGCGCGCTCGACCGCATGGACGCGGTGTATCGCGGCGGCGGCGGGCTATCGCTGGGCGACATCACGTACTGGTCGCTGCCCTCGGACGACGTGTTCTTCGAGGCTGAGGGCGCGGCACCGAACGCCCTGCGCGCGCGGTTCTCCGACGGCGACCCAGCGGCGATCACGGTGTTCTTCATTCAGGACTTTCTGGAGGAGGGCACGCTGGGCATCGCGGCGGGCATTCCGGGGCCGAACGGCGTGTCGGGCACCGCGGGTTCGGGCGTGCTCGTGTCGGTGGACTCGCACCTGGACGACAACTTTGAGAACGTGCTCACCGACATGATGGGCGAGACGTTGGCGCACGAAGTGGGCCACCAGTTGGGGCTTTTTCACACGACCGAGGCCGAGGGCACGGAGCACGATGTGATCGACGACACGCCGGAGTGCACGACCGCGTTTGATGATGGTGATGGCGAGCTGACGGCCGAAGAGTGCGTGGACGCGGGCGGGCGGAACTTCATGTTCTGGACGGCTGGCTCGTTCCCGCAGGTAGAGATGACCCCCGCCCAAGTGGCGGTACTGCGCGACAGCGTTGTCGCGCGCCCGGAGTGAGCATGAAACGACAGAGCACAGCGCGTAGTTTTTGGGGTTCAAAGGCGCCCGTCGGCACGCTTCTGGCCGGGGCTTTGCTGCTCGGTCCGGCGTGTCAGTCGGGCGCGGATGTACCTGATTCTCCTCCGGAATCGGCCACAGTGTCGGCGCCCGTGACGGCCCCCGGGTCGGTAGAGGACACTGTGGTGGAGCCGGCCGCGGAGCCATCGGCTGAGAACGGCGCTGAGAACGGCATTCCGGCCGACGTGGATACCATCGCCAGCCTGCTGCGCGCGCGTCACGCCGACGACTTGCCGACCGTGATGGAGCTGCGTGAATACGCGACCGCTGATGCGTCGCTGCGTTGGTTGGCGGTGCATGGCGAGAGCGCGCTCATGAAGACCCGCGCGACGTCGCTGCTGCAGTTCTCCGGCGGCTCGGAGACGGCCGCGTTGCTGCGCAGTTTTCTCGAGGATTCGACCACGCACCCGACGCTTCGGGCGGCGGCGATCATTGGGATGAACGGCCAGGACTTGGGCGCCGACGACGCGTCGTTCGTGCTGGTCGCTGACGCGCTCAACGACGCTGACCCCCGCGTGACGCAGGCGGCCGTGGACACGCTGGCGAGCGAGGAGCGCGGCATGGCGGTGCTGTGGACGGCGCTGGAAGAGGCCACGTTGAGTGAGGCCACGTTGGCGCAGATTCGCTCGGCGATCGGGCCGCAGTAGGCGCCGCCGCTAGCGGTTGATCCGGCAAGGCGAGGCCACCCCTCGCCCGCCGCTAGCGCCGCAGCAGATCGCTGTTAACAAACGCGATCGTTTGTGCGAAATAGCCCACCAATCCCAACACGTCGCAGGAGGTAGCGCATGGCCGTCACACGTACGTCGAGTACGGGTTTCTTAGGGAACTTGTTTAACTCGATCTTGGCGATTCCGATCGGAATCTTGATCTTCTTGGCATCGTTTGCGGTGCTCTTCCTGAACGAGGGGCGGCCGAACATCGGCAAGATCGCGGACCGTCAGTCCGTGGCCGTCGACTCCGACGACACCGACGATGGCGACGGCGAGTTCGTGTCCGTCACCGACGACTTGATGACCGCCGAGATGATCGGCGACCCCGAGTACGTGGCGCCTGCGAACTACATCCGCCTGGAGCGGGTCGTGGAGCAGTACGTGTGGGTGGAGCACTCCGAGTCCCGCACGCGCGACAAGGTCGGCGGCGGCACCGAGACCACCACCACGTACACGTACGAGATGGAGTGGTCGTCGAACCCGCCGAACAGCGCCAACTTTGAGGAGCCTGCGGGTCACCAGAACCCGCCGCAGCGCATCGAAGGCGACAGCTTCCGCGTCGACGAGATGACGGTTGGCGATTGGGAAATCGCGATGGACGATATGGAGAGCGGCGGCGGCTGCCTCATCGGCTGCCGTGGCATGCCGTCGGGCGAGACGCTCGACCTCAACAGCAACGACATCACCCTGATCGGCGAGGCCAGCAAGGGCACGGTGGCGGGCGACTACCTGTACATGGACGGCTCGCCGAGCTCGCAGACGATCGGCGACCACCGCATCAGCTTCCGGGCGCTGCTCCCGGGCGACGAGGTGACCGCGTTCGGTCTCGCGGACGACGGCGCGCTCGTGCCGTTCGAGTTCGAGAACGACAAGACGGTGCTGCGCATCGTTCGCGGCGACCGCGAGGCGGCCATCGAGACCCTGAAGTTCGAAGCGAAGATGGCGGCCTGGGGCCTGCGTATCCTCGGCTTCTTCCTGATGTGGATGGGCATGCAGATGGTGTTCTCGCCGCTGCACGCGATCGCCGGAATCCTGCCGTGGGCCAAGAAGGCGACCAAGTTCATCATCGCCGCCATCACGTTCCCGATCGCCTTTGTGCTCACCACCATCACGGTCGTGGTCTCGATGATCCTGAACAACGTGATCGCGCTCATCGTGGTGTTCGCCATCACGATCGGCATCGGCGTGTTCTTCTGGAAGCGTCGCTCCAAGCCCGGCGCGACCGGCGCGGGCAACCCGCCGGCTGGCATGCCCCCCGGCGGCATGGGCTTCGCGCCTCCTGGCGGCGGCCCCGGCGTGCCTCCTGGCCCGGCTCCTGGTGCGCCTCCCGGCCCTCCGCCGGCGTAAGCGCCACACTGGGGCGACGGTCGAAACGTCCTGATCCCCACCATCGATAACCGCCGAGCTGCAACCGCACGCTCGGCGGTTGTCGTTTTGCGCCGCACATCCTATCGACAGCGGCATGAACTCCATCGCCGACTACCCCATCGCCCGCATCCGAAACGACTTCCCCATGCTCAAGCAGCAGATGAATGGGAAGCCGTTGGTGTACCTCGATAGTGCCGCGACCTCGATGAAGCCGCAGCAGGTCATCGACCGCATCAGCAAGTTCTACGGCGAGGAGTATGGCACGGTCCGACGCGGCGCGTACGCGCTGTCGCACCGGTCCACGGCGTTGTTCGAAGAGGCCCGCGTCAAGGCGGCGTCCTTTGTGAACGCGTCCCGCCCCGAGGAGATCGTGTTTGTGCGCGGCACCACCGAGGGCGTGAACCTGGTCGCGATCTCGCTCGGCTGGAACCACTTCAAGCCCGGCGACGAGATCCTGGTCAGCACCATGGAGCACCACTCCAACATCGTGCCGTGGCAGCTGGTGGCGCAGCGCACGGGTGCGGTGGTCCGCGAGGTCCCGATATCGGACCGCGGCGAGCTCGACCTTGAGGCCTTCGAAGGCATGCTGTCCGAGCGCACCAAGATGGTTTCGCTGGTGCATGTGTCCAACGGGCTCGGCACCATCAACCCGGTCAAGAAGGTGTGCGAGATGGCGCACGCGGTCGGCGCGCTCGTGCTCATCGACGGCGCCCAGTCCGCGCCCCACCTGCCGATCGACGTGCAGGACATCGGCTGCGACTTCTTTGTATGCTCTGGCCACAAGATGCTCGGCCCCACCGGCGTGGGCATCTTCTACGGCAAGTACGACCTGCTGGCGTCGATGGACCCGTACCAGGGCGGCGGCGAGATGATCGACAAGGTGTCCTTCGAGGGTTCCACGTGGGACGCCCCCCCGTACCGGTTCGAGGCCGGCACGCCCGCATTCGCGCAGGTGATCGGGCTCACCGCCGCGATGGACTACCTGAACGAGATCGGCATGGAAAACGTGGCCGCCTGGGACCACCACCTGCTCACGTACGCCACCGAGAAGATGAGCGAAGTCAAAGGCTTGCGTATCATCGGTGAAGCTCAGCAGAAGTCCGGTTTGGTCGCCTTCACCATCGAGGGAATGCACCCGTTGGACATCGGCACCATCCTCGACCAGGAGGGCATCTGCATCCGCGTCGGCCAGCACTGCGTGCAGCCGGTGATGGCGCGATTCGGAGTGCACTCTACAGCGCGCGCGTCGTTTGGGCCGTACACAACGATCGAGGAGATCGACAAGCTGGTCGCCGGCCTCGGCGTTGTCCGCGACATGCTGGGATAGGTCGCCGGCGCGCCGCACAGTTGGGGTTGTGCGAGATGGCAGTGACGATATGTTGCCGTCACTCCTGATCTCACGCGTGGTGGAACATGATTTTTGGCGGCGGCGGTAACGAGTTCGAGAAGTCGCGACGCGCCTTGGTGTTCGTTGCTGTCCTGCTGCTGCTTCCAGCAATGACGAATGCGCAGGACACGGAGTCGTCGGAGCGCGAGTTCGTGGGATCGACCCAGCCAGAGTCGGCGTTGCCGGATCCGCAGGCGCCCCTCAGGCGTATACTTACCGAGCTGACAGGTCGGCAGGTTTCGTTGACTCTGACCGACGGGAGCGTGAGCGCCGGCGATGTGCTCGGGGTGTCGACCGACGCGGTGACACTTGGGCAGCAGGTCCTCTCTCGCACGGCGTTCGGTCGGGTGCCACGCCTTCGCGAGGTCGATGTGCCGTTGCACACGATAGGGTACGTGCGCGACGTCGAGGCTGCAGCGCTCGACGACCCCGAAGCAAGTCACTCGACCGCGCTCGGCGCCGACTCGGGCCAAGTACGCTACGGGACGAACGCACCGACGATGGAGAACTTCTCGACCCCGCTTCGGAACGCGGGCATTATCAGCGTTGTCGCTGGTCTCAGCACAACGCTCGCCGCAGTTCCGCTTTCGTACGTGAGCGAGCGGACCTGCTCGCACCACAACCTTGAGTACGGCGAGGCACCGGATTGTGCCGCTACGGCGGGGACAGTGTTCGCGGTCGGTGGACTCTTCTTGGTGGTGGGCGGGATCGCGATGTGGTCCCTCGGCGCAATGGACGTCGTCGTTCAACCCGAGGTGACGTACGATCCAGAACGCCGCGCGGGCCACGGCTCGCTGCGGTTTACGTTCTAGCCCCATCCGGTCGGTGGGGCCGCTTAGGGCCTGCGCGTGGACGCTTCCCTAGTCCACCCACTCGAACGTTACGCGGCGGTTGAGTGTGAGGCCGAAGTTGGTGGACGGGGCGATGGGCTGGCTGGATCCGGCGCCGCTCATGGTGACGCGGGCTTCGGGCAGGCCGGCTTCGAGCAGGGCGGTGCGGGCGGCGTTGGCGCGTTGTTCGCTCAGGGTGGTGTTGAGCGTCGCGTCGCCGCGTTCGTCGGCGTGTCCCACGATGTGCAGTCCGCGGCCGCTCTCGAGGGCGAGCCAGGCGATCTGGCGCAGTTGCTCCATCGCCGTCGGGCTCAACACGGCGGAGCCGGAGTCGAAGTAGATGGCGTGGGTGTCGGGGGCCGGCTCGTCGACCTCGGGGGCGCGCTGGGCGACCTCGAGGACGCCGCTCTCGGGGCATCCGTCGGCGTCTTCGAAGCCGTCGTAGTCTTCGGCGGCTTCGGGGCAGGCGTCGTCCTCGTCGAGGATGGCGTCGGAGTCGGCGTCGTTCTCGGGGCAGCCGTCTTGGTCGGCCACGCCGTCCATGTCTTCGGCCAACGTAGGGCAGTGGTCCCAAGCGTCGGCGATGCCGTCGCCGTCGTTGTCCGCTTCGGGGCAACCGTCGTCGTCTTCGAACCCGTCCAGGTCCTCGGCCACGTGTTGGCAGAGGTCGTCTTGGTCGGCCACGCCGTCTTGGTCGCGGTCACGGCCACTGTGGTCGAACACGCCTTGCACGCCGAGCGCGAATTGGGCACGCCACATGGGCGTGAGGCCGTTGTCGATGGCTCCGTAGGCGCCGCCGAAGTCGAGGAACAGGTCGTCGTGGAACAGTCGGACGCCGGCTTCGATCTCCAGGCCGACCCGCTCGACGCTCGCGCTCTCGGGGGCGTCGGCGGTGACCACGTTGCCCAGAACGCCGAGCATGAACGTGGCCGACCCGGCCTTGACGCGGCCGAGCAACGAGACGTCGACGAAGTCGCCAAAGATCTGGTCGCCGATGACCGCGCTGTCGTTCTGAGTGAAGCCGGTGTGCAGCTGGATGTCGTATCGGTCGGACGGGGCGACGCCGATGGTCGTGAACAGGCCGAGCCGGGTGTTCTCTCCGCCGAACATGAGCTCGGGGTCGCCGGTGGGGGCGATGACGACCGCGCCGGCGGACCACAGGAACGCGCCGGTGGGGGCGAACAGGTGGAGTCGGGCGCCGACGCGGTGATCGCCGAGCGCGGAGGAGCGGGCGTCGGGGCCCTCGATCTGCTCACCGTAGCGGGTGGCCTGGTGCAGCAGGATCGGCAGGGCGCCGAACAGCTCGACGCGGGAGCCCATGGCGATGGCGCCGCGGAGCACGAGCGTGTCGCGGGCCTGCACCAGGTCGACTTCTTCGGAGCGCGTGCCGCCGCGCACCACGTCGAGCGGTGCGATCACGCGGACCGGGACGCCGTCGTGGTTCCACGTGAGCGAGAGCTCCCAGTCGTCGACGAACCGAACGCCGGGCGCGGTGAGACCGCCGGCGGCGCGCGATCCGATCGCCCGCACGGTGTTGGCGTCGGTGTTGGCGACCGCTTGCTGCGCTTGGGCCGGGGCCGGCGCAGCGAGCGCCGCGACGGCGAGCGAGGTCCCCAACGCGGTCGAGAGCGCGCGTCGGATTCTCGTGGCGCTGGTAGCGGTCGAGGTGGCGGTCGTAGGGGTCGTGGTGGTCATCAGGCTCCGAAGCCGATTCTGTGATTTCGCTTTTAAGTTCAACGCTTTATGTCGGCTCGTCTTCGCCACGCGGGCGTGTGAATTACTCACATTGCCCCTGCGGGAAGACGTCTTGGTACGTGTACGAGAGCCGCAGCCGGATGTCCTCGAGCTGCTCCCAATCGAACTCGGCGTTCGACGGGTGGTTCAGGTCGATCAGGACCGTGTAGTTGGACGCGAAGGGCAGGCCTTCGAGCGTGCTGCTCCAGCTCAATTCCGGGCCATAGTCGCCGATGCCAGCGACCGGCGAGATGGCGCGGCCAGGGGTGCGGAACGCGCTGATGGGGCCGAACGCGGTGGCGCCTGGGCCAAACTGCGCGACGTAGTCGTCGATGCCGGGTTGGCACGAGCGCACGCTGCCGGCGCCGCCATAGATGACGGTCACCACGGGTTGCGATTCGCCGGGTCCGATGTCGCCATCTTCGCCCACGATTTGCACGGCCACGGAGGACAGCTTGGCGTTGCACGTGAGCCCCAGGTTCGCGAAGCCTTCGACGTCGATGTCGAAGGACGCGGCCCAGATGTTGCCGGCGTCGAGCCGCTCGCCCACCGAGCTGCGGTCGCTGTAGCGCACGGCGCGGGACGCGGGCGTTTCGGCGCGGGCGAGCAGGGCGCGAAGACGCGCGGGACCGGAGGTGGTCACACCCGCCGAGTCGACGGTGGCGAAGCCGGTCGAGAGCAGGTCGTCGCGCAGCGACAGGTCCACGGACTCGTGGGTGACCGGGCCGCCGCACACGAGCTGCAGTCGGGAGAGCTCGTTGGCGATCGCCTCGAGCTGGCCGGGGTTGCGCGCCAGCAGCAGCGCCAGGCGCTGGCTGACGAACGGGCGGACGGCGTAGTATTCGAGCGCGGTGAGCCAGTCGTCCATCGCCCGTCGCGCGCGCTCCAAGCGGCTCTCGGCCAGGGCGATGCGGTTGGACGATGAGAAGAGCACGTCGGGGCTTCCGAGCAGGTTGGACAGGTCGCGGGAGCGGGCGACGGCGTTGCGGTAGCGGCCCTCGATGAGCTGCGCGCGCTGCACCACGCCGTAGTAGCCGAGCTCGCGCTGGCGGGCGGTCAGTTGGGCCTGCATGACCTCGTATTCGAGCCGCTGAAGGCCGAGCATGGAGATGAACCAGCGGTCGCGGCGGTCGCGGAGTTCGACCAGGTCGCGCTCGTAGTCCAGGTCGAGCTGGGTGTTGCGCTGCAGGGCTTCGATGAGCGCGTCGAGGGTGCTGAGCGCTTGGTCAGCGATGATGGTGTTGACGGCGAACGCGTCCTCGATGGCGGCGATGTCCAGGTCGGCCTGCGCGCCGATTAGGTCGGCGGCAGATTCGATGCGGCCCAGCTCGGCGTCGCGGAGCATTTGCTGCCCCTCCAAGCTGTTCGCCATGCCGTCCGAGATTTGCTGCAACACCTCAGCCGACACGCCGGTGATGGTGCTCGCGATGAACGCTGGGAAACGAATGGCCATACGCGCGGCGCCGGTGGTGTCGGTCGTCAACCCCACCTGCTTGGGTGCGCCGTCGGCGAGGATGGCCGCGAGCAGGTCCACGCGGTCCGCTGCCAAGTCGATCACGCTCGCCGCACCGTTGAGGCCGGTGATGGTGCGCATGAGCCCAATGTCGCGATTGATGCCGTCGATTTCGATGGTGTTGCGCCGCTCGAGCTGGGCTTCTTGGCGGCTGTAGGCAGAGGCGCGCAGGTTCTGCGCTCGGGCGATGTCGCGGATGACGGAATCGTCTTCGTTGAGGCCGAGTGCGGTCATTTCATCGAGCAGGCGGTCGACCTCACGGCTCACGCTGCGGCGCTGCACGTTCCATTGTTGGGCGCGCAGGGCGAATGCCTCGGCGGTCTCTCCCAGCAGCTGGCTGACCTGCACGGAGCCGGTCAGTGTGGCCTCGGCGGATTGCACGCCGAGCACGGCTTCGCGGAGCTCGAACAGGGCTTGGCCGGCTTGGGAAATCGACGCTCGGTCGGCCAAGTTCGGGAGCTCTACGACCGTGCTTCCTTGCTCTCGCAAGGTGCCGCAGATGCCGGCGCGGGTGTCGATATCGCAGCCGTCCAGCGTGCCTACGTCGGCGGCTGTGCAGCCGATGGGCAGGCCGCAGAGTTCGATCAGCTCGTTGCGAAGGGCCTCGACTTGGTCGACATAGCGGCCCACGAGGTTGGCCTCGAGCACCGCGGCATCTTGTTCTTCGTCGATGGCGCGGTCGACGCTCGACGCGGCGTCTGCGATGGCCGCGCGGGCGTCGTCGGACAGCTCTCCGAGCAGCGAGGCGTTGGTGCTGGTGGGGTCGACCGATTGGGCGGTGACGACCTCTGCATCGCGGGCGAACAGCAGGTCGTCGAAGGGCGTGCGCAGGCGGTTGCCGGCGATGACCAGCGACGAGAAGCCGGCGCCAAACGAGCCGCCCATGTAGCTGGATCCCGACTCCCGCGCCGCCTCTTGGAGGATCGCGGCGACCACGTACAAGCGGGCGTAGGTGCGGCGAATGTACGCCGCGGAGGCGGTACGCTGGGTCTCGTTCTGGTAGAGCACGTCCCAGCGCGTGGCGAGGAGCGTGAGGCTGTCCATGGACGCGCGCCACGAGTTGATCAGGTCCGACAGCAGGGTCGCGCGGGTGGCGAGCGCGTCGGGGTCCGTCTGGGCGTGGGTGAGCACGGCGAGTCCGGCGGCGTCGAGCTGTCCGAACACCGAGGCGAGGTGCGCGTTGAGCACGCCCGTTTGGTATTCGCGGAGGATGGACTCGTTGTACTCCTGCAGCGCGGCGGCCAAGAACTCGGGGGCCTCGGAGCTGCGCAGCCAGTCGAGCCGCGTGGTGGTGTCTAGGTAGAACGCCACGAGCTGACGGCCGATGTACGCTTCACGCGTGAGGGCGTCGTAGGCTTCGCTGAGCGCGCCGGCGTTGGTCACAGACGAGTCGGCGGTGGCGATGGCGTAGGCCACGAGCTGGCGGGCGCACAGCTGGTTGGCCGTGGGCTCGCAAAGGCCGCCATCCCCGGACGCGCAGCCGGCGATGAACTCGCGGAAGCTCTCCGCGGGTGCGACGCCGTCGGTGGGGCTGATCCACTGGAGCAGTTGTGCGCTGAGCGACTGTTGTGTGCGGGCCACGTTGGCCACGGCTTCGGCGCATTCGGCGCGCCGCACGGGGCCGGCGATTTCGAAACCGCTGGCGGTTGTGAGGGGGCCGCAGGCTTCGGGCGCCAGGTCGGGATCCGCCAACAATGCCGTCATGGTGGCGGCGTCGCAGACGTTGAGTTCTGGGTAGTCTTGCAGGCGCGGCGGGGTGAGCACCAAGTCGGCGTCGATGCCCGCTACGATGGGCGCCGAGGCGTCATGACGGTCGACGACGAAGCGGCCGGAGATGGTCGCGACGCCGGGGGTTCGCACGCCGTCGGCGGTGGTGCGGTCGTAGAGGCCGCGCCACCGGTCGGCGATGGCGCCGCGCAGGGTCTCGCCCTCTTCGCCTGAGATCTCGACGCGGAACGAGCGGTTGGCGTGGGGGTACACACCGTCGCCGAACAGCGCGTCGCTGTCGACGTCACCCGCAAAGGTCGCGACCCAAGCGCCGGTGTCCTCTTCGAACGTCAGCGGTCGGCGGAGCCACTGGAGGTCGCCGTTGCGGACGTCTGCCTGGTCGAGCGGCAGCGAGATCAGGTCGGCGACGTTGGTGGAGATGGCGAGCGTGGCGCTCGTGGCGTCGGCCAGCGTGGCCACGCGCTCGGGCTCGGTTTGGATTGAGAATTGGAATGGGAGCGGTGTGCCGCCAAACGCGGTGGCGGCGAATGTGCCGCTGTACGTGCCGTCGCGGGGTGCGCTCGGCGTCAGGTAGACCGTGCGTTCGCCAAACGGCGTCGCGATGAGCACCGGGGCGACCGCGGCGTCGTCTTCCAAGCCCGCTGCGCCGGTGGGCACGCGCAGGGTGAACTGCGTGTCGCCGGTGGCGCGCTCCGCTTGCAGCGTTCCGAACGAGTCGTCGGCGCGCACGGAGTAGAAAATTTCGCCGCCGGGTACGGGCGCGCTGGTCTCGATTTCGAGGTCGATGAAGACCTGCCCTGCGAGCACGGGCACGCGCAGCGGGGGCCACTGGGTGACCTCGATTCCGGTCGAGATGACGGCGGAGTCACGGGCGGGTGCGGTCTGCGCTTGCTGCGCTGTGGCGAGGCCGCTGGTGGCTTGCGCGGTGCCGCCAGGGGCGACGCAGCGGGATCGGTCGGAGCACGTGCCGTCGTCGGTGCAATCGGCGTCGGTTTCGCACTCCCACACGCAGGTACGCTGGAAGCAGAACGTGCCGGTGGCGCAGTCGGAGTCGAGCGCGCAGGCCACGTCGCTACCCCACGCCAGCCCAGGCGTTGCGGCCTCGGCTTCGGGGGCCTCGGGGGCTTCGTCGGGGTACGTGCCGCAGCCGGAGAACGAGAGCGCGGCGGCGCTGAACAGAGTGGCGCACAATAGCCCGGTGATCGCACCCGAGTTTCGGGTCCGGAGCGTGCCGTTCATTGTCGCGTAAGTGTCGGTACTCATTCGCATTGTCCTTCAGCGAAGAGGTCCTGGTACGCATAGGTGACACGCAGCTGGATATCGTCGAGCTGACTCCAATCGATGAACGCGTTCTCGCCCTGTTCGGGGTCGATGAGGATGGTGTACGTAGAGCTCAGCGGCAGGCCCTCAAGGCCGCGGTTGGCGCTGTCTCCCAAGCCGAAGGAGTTCACGCCGGCGACGGGCGACACGCTGCGGCCGGCGGTGCGGAGTGACGTCACCGGGCCGAAGCTGGTGGTGCCTGGTTCAAGTCCGCCGACGATGGCCTCGATGTTGGGCTGGCACGAGCGCAACGTGCTGGAGCCGTCGTACAGGATGCTGACGGTGGGGCGCGCGTTGCCGAGCCCTTCGCCCACGAGCTGCACGTCGATCGAGGCGATCTTGGCGTTGCAGGTGAGCGGCAGGTTGGCGAAGTCTTCGAGCCGGATGGAGAAGCTCGCGGCGAGCACGTCGCGGGAGCCGATGACGTCGCCGATGCGCTCGTCGGTGCTGTAGCGGATGCGGGTGCTCACGGGCACGTTGCCGCGGGCGAGGATGCTGCGGAATCGCGAGCCGGCGCCCAGGTCCACGGTGTCCGCGCCCATCGAGGTGCTGAAGCCCTGCGCGAGCAGGTCGTCGCGGACGGACAGGTCGAGCACCTCGTAGTTCACGTTGCCGCCGCACACGCGCTGGAGCCGCACGAGCTCGTTGGCGATCGCCTCGAGCTGCGATGGGTTGCGCGCCAGCAGGATGGCCAGGCGTTGGTCGATGAACGGCCGCACGGCGTAGTATTCGAGCGCGACGACCCAATCGTAGAGCAGCGTCTTGGCGCGCTCGATGCGGGCCTCAGCGCGCTGCAGCCGGTTGGCGAACGCGAAGATGACCGACGGGCTGGCGATCAGAATATCGAGGTTGTTCAGGCGCTCCAGCAGCGAGCGGTAGCGGCCGTCGAGCAGCTGCGCGCGCTGGACCACCTGCATGTATTGTTGCTGGTGACGCAGCGCGACGACCTCGGCCCGGAGGATGTCCAGGCGCAGGCGCATCGCGTCAGCGAGGGCGACTTGCACGCGGTCGCGGCGGTCGCGGAGCTCCACCAGGTCGCGGTCGTACGCGAGGTCGAGCTCCAGGCTGCGCTGCATCGCGTCGATGAGCGCCTCTCGCGTCGCGATCGCGGTCTGGGCGATCTGCTCTCGGGCACGCATGTTGATGGCGATTTGCTCGAGCTCGTTCTCGGTCAGCTGGGCGTCCAACGCGGCCAGATTGTCGAGGTCTTGCAGTTCGACTTCCCGCCGCGCCTGCTGCTCGGCCAAGGTCAGCCCGATGCTGTCCGCGGCGGTCTGTAAGCCCTGGGACACCGCGCGCATTGCGGTGGTGGCGCCGTACGCGCTCAGCTTGATCGCGAAGCGTGCCGGCGCGCTCACATCGTTCGATGCACCGGCCGCTTTGGGCAGGCCGTCGGCGGTGGCCGCTGCGAGTCGGTCGACCTCGTTGCCCGTCAGCGTCAGCCAACTGGCGGTCTGCGAGAGCGCGTTGATGGTGGTCATGGTCCGCATGTCCGCGGTCACGCCGGCGTAGGCCACCGTCGACCAACGCGCGAGCTGTTGCTCCTGACGGTTGTACGCTTGGTTGCGCAGGGCCTGCTGCTCGTTGAGCGCGATCATCTCGTCGGCGGCGAGCACCGTGCCGATGGTCGTCATCTCGTCGAGCATGCGGTTGACCTCTTGGTCGACCGTGCGGCGCTGCACGTTCCAGCGCGTGAGCTGGTCGGCGAACGCGTCCGCGGTTTCGAGCAGAATCCGCGTCTCTTCTTGGTTCGCGCGGAACGCCTCGTTGGCGATCTGCACGTCGAGCACCGCCGCGCGCATGCGCAACATCGCCTCGCCGGCCTCGGACACGTTCTCGGCGGCGAGCATGTCATCAAAGCCGCCGAACTCGTTGGAGCCGGCGTTGATGAAGAAGCCGCAGCGGCCGACGGCCACGTCGACCTCGCACTCCTCGCGGATACCCACGTCGAGCGGCGAGCAGCCCACCGGCAGTCCGCACAGCGACACCAGCTCGGCGGCAAACTCCTCGGCCTGCGTCGCGAGGCGGTCGGTGAGCACTTGCGCGTTCAGCGTGTCGTCTTGCACGTCTTCGAGCACACGGTCGACCGAGCGCTGGGCGTCGGCCACGGCCGTGCGCGCGATGTTCTCGAGGTCACCGAGCAGGGTCTGGCTGTCGGAAGACGGGTCCACGGAGCGGGACACGACCACCTCGGCGTCGCGCATGAAGATCAGGTCGCTGAACGGCAGCGAGAGCTGCTCCAGCGAGCGCAACAGGGCGGCGAAGCCACTGCCGAACGCCGAGTTGGTGCCCGCGCTGCCCGACGTGCGGGACAGCTCGGAGAGCACCGCGGCGCTCAGGTACAGGTCAAACATGCGGCGCTGTACGGCCTGGGTGGCCTGCGCGCGCTTGATGTCGTTTTGGTGCACGGCGTTCCAGCGCGTGGCGGCGATCTCGAGTGCGCTCATGGCGCCTTGCCACGTCTGCGTTTGCTCGAGCAGGAACGTGCGGCGCACGGCCAGCGCCTCGGCGTCGGTGGGCGTGCGCGCGAGCGTCTCTAGGCCGCTGGGCGCGAACTGGGTCGCGAGCACGTCAAAGTGCGCGTCCAAGACTTGGTCTTCCCAGCGCTCAAGGATGCCCTCGTTAAAGTCGCGGAGCGCGGCGGCCAGGAACAGCGGCGCGATCGAGGTGCGCAGCCAGTCCAACCGGAGCTGCGTGTCGACCTGGAACGCTGCGAGCTGCCGGCCCAAGTAACCCTCGCGGGCCACGTCTTGATACATCGAGATCAGCGCGCCAGCCTCGGGGAGCTCCGAGTCTTGCGACTGGTAGGCGGCGGCCAGCACGTTGCCGGCGCACAGCAGCTCGGGCGTGGGCGAGCAGTAGCCGTCCATCTCGGCGCAGCGCTCCAGGAACTCGCCGAACGACAGTCCGCCGGGGTTTGGCGAGTCGTCGTCGAGGAACGCGCGGACCTGCGCGGCGGTGGTCTCGCCGGCCAAGGCGACCTCGCCGAGCGAGAGGGCGCAGCGGGCGCGGGCGCTGCTGTCGATGGCTTCGAACTGGGCGCGTTGCGCGGCGCCCAAGCAGGCGTCGGCCTGGGTCAGGCGCGCGGTGGTGACCATGCTGGCGTACAGCGCGTCGGTGCACTCGGTGATGGCGATGATGTCGCCGATTGTCGGCCGGTCCGCGGTGCCTTCTCCGGCGATGGCGTTGACCATCTCGGCGTCGAGCGGGCCGACGCGGTTGGCGGACATGCGGCCGGAGAGCACCACGCTGGCGGGGGTGACCACGCCGTCGGCGCTGCGGGCGTCGTATAGGCCCAGCCAGCGGTCGGCGAGGGCGCCTTCGACGCCTTCTTCGTCCACGTTTTCGATCTCGATACGCATGGCGCGCACGATCTGCTCGCGGCCGGCGAACATGGACTCATCCGTGGGTGCAAATTCGTGCGCGTAGCGGGCGAACCAGACGCCGGATTGGGCGTCGAGCTCCATGGGCCGCTCGATCCACGGGTCGCCGTCCCACTGGCCGGGTGCGAACACCGAGCGGGCCGTGGATGACAGCATAATGAAGCGCTCGTCGGCTTCGGCGAACGTGGCGTCGGGCGGCTCTACGCGTAGCGCGAACAGCACGGGGATGGACGAGCCGCCGAACTCGCGTACGCGGACCTCGCCAGCATACACGCCGTTGACGCCGCGCCGCGGCACGAGCGCGATCGAGAAGCCGCCGACCGCGGTCACGAGCGTCAGGCGCTGGACCGAAGGAGGTGCGTCGCCGAGCCCGCCCGCGGTGCCGGTGGGGATTTGAAACGTGAAGGTGTCGGTGCCGAGCGCTTGCTCGGCTTGGGGCACAGCGACGGCGCCGTCGGACTCGATGCGGTAGAGCAGCGCACCGCCGGGCACGGGCTTGTCCGTCTGCAGGGTGACCTCGACGAAGGGCTGGCCGATGTCGACCTCGACCTCTGCCGAGGGCGCCTGCAGCACGCTGACGTTGACCTGCTGGACGGCCGCGCTCGCGACGCGATCTTCATCGCCCGCGCCGATGGCGCTGTTGGGGCCGCCGGTGGCCTCGAAGTCCGCTCGCGCCTCGGCGAGCTCGGTGTCCAGGCACCGGCCGTTGTCGGAGCAGAACGCGTCCTCGGCGCACGGCGTGGCGTCATCGCACTCCCATGAGCATTGGCTCTGGAAGCAGAACAGGCCGGTGTCGCAGTCCTCGTCGAGCATGCAGCCAGACGCTGAGGTCAGCGCGAGTGCGCTCGTTGGCACCGTGAGTTCGGAGTCGACCGCGCGGTCCTCCACGCCGCCCTCTTCGCAAGCGAAGACGGTGAGCGCGAGTGCCGCGACGGGCGCGATTCGTTTCAGGTGAACGCGCATTAACGGGACCCCGCGACGTCGAGGAAGGTTCGGACTTGGCCGGGCGCTCCGGCCGAGCCGGCAGCGGCCTGGCTGGAGGAAGAGTTGCAACCCGATGGCTGTACTCCGTTGTCGGTTCGACCGACGGCCGGACGCTTGACGCCCTCTGCGCCGCCCGCGCCCGCATTCCCGGCGCCGCCGGCGGTTCCCAGCGAGAAGTAGTCGGCCGGGGCCGCTTCCATCTGCGGGGGCAGGTTGAATGTGCAGGTCGTTCCGCTCGGGCACATGCGCACCGTCGCGACGTTCCATCCGCCGATACCGCCGGCGCCTCCGCCTCCGCCTCCGCCATTTCCGCCGTTCCCGCCGTGGTAGTAGGAGACAATAGCTCCGGTGTCGCCGTATCCGCCGGGTGCGCCGTTGCTACCCGCAGATCCGTTTGCGCCCGAGCCGGATGCACCGAGTTGCACGGCGAATCGGCCGGGCTCGGCGATGACTTCGGTCGTGCCGCTGGTGGGGGGCACCAGCCACAGACCGATCACTGAGCCTCCGTGACCACCGTTCTGGCCTTGCAGTCCGGCACACCCGCCGCCGCCGCCGCTGCCGCCGACGACATCGCCGATGGGGCAGGTCCACGCGCCGTTGCCCGGCGTCAAGCACCCGCCGCCGCCGCCGCCGCCGTTGCCCGAGGTACCGTTGCGGGGGGTAAGGCTGCTTCCCTCGTTGGCTTCGCTGAGCGCGTACGGGCTCGATTGTCCCGTCGGCCGGACTGCTGGCGTGGCCAGCGCGGGAACGCTTCCGCCGCGTCCACCGATGCCGTCACATCCGCTGTGTGCGTCGCGTGGCGGGCCCGGGTTCTCGGGGTTGTCGTCGGCCATGCCGGCGATCCAAACGCCACCTTGAGCGTACGGGTATCCGGAGCCAGAAGAACCGGCGAACGAATAGATCCGGTTTCCGGTGGGGCTGGGGCGCCAGCGAACAGACGCCGCGTAGCCGCCGTTGTATTGGCCGCCGACGGCGCAGCTTCCCGCGGTTCCTCGGCCATAGCCGGCTGCAAGCGCCTGGACCTTTGTGGTGTACCCCTCGCCGCTGTTCTGGGCGCCACTCGCGCCAGCGGTGCCGTCGGTCGCGCCCGTGTCGGCGATGCCCGCCGCCGTGCCGGCGCCGCCGGTCAACGCCGACTCCACTTGAATCGACGTGTCGACAAACTCCAGTCGTGCGCAGCCGGCCGAGCCACATTGGAACCCGATTTGGTCGGGCGCGTTTTGACCGTTACTCAAGAACGGGCTGTCCGGCGAATCCACCCGAATCTGCAGGCCCTGCAAGAGCGCGTTCACGGGCTGTGAGCTCGAACCGACGAACGCCGCGTAGGAACGACCAAACGGATACGACGAAGCGGCCTCGACCGGGCCGAGCCGTCGAATCGTGGATTGCGACTCGGCGCGTTGCCACTCCAAACGGCAGACGCCCGTTGCGCAGTTCAGCGCGGTCTCAAACCCACCGTACATGCGCACGCCAGCGGATGCGCCGGCGCCACCCGGAAGCGTGATGGCCTCTCGCGAGTCGTACGCGCCTTCGCCGACGAAGATGTCGCGACACACGCCCGAGCCGTCACACGCGAGGCTGAGCGCGCGCTGGATTGTCGCCACCGGCGCTTGCGCCGTTCCAGGGTTGGCGTCGTTGCCGTCCAACGTGCCGCCCGCGGAGAGCGGCCGCACGAACACAGCGCCGTCCAATGTGCCGTCCGAGCCGTCGCAGTCCGTGTCCTCGAACAGGTCGTCGATCGGGTCCGAGGCCGGCGCCGCGCCCACGCATTGGAACGCCGAGGCGTCCGGCGTGCCCGTCACGGGCAGGCACTGGTAGGTGCCGAAGCCGCAAGCGCCGACTCCGCCGTCGACACCACAGCCCACAGCCGAGCCAGGGCCGCCGGGGTTCGATTGGCCCAGGTCAAAGAAGTAGTCCACGCCCTCGTCGACGTTGCCGTCGCAGTCGTTGTCCTTGCCGTCGCAGATCTCGCCCACGTCGGCGACGAGCGCCGGGTCGACGGTGCCGTTGCACACGAGCGCGGCCGTTTCGGTGCCGGGGTCTTGGCAGACCGTCATGCCGGGGCCGCAGATGCCGCTGGCGCCGGTGTCACAGGCTACGTTGACGCCGATGGGGCTGTCGTCGCGCTCGTCGTTGCAGTCGTTGTCGATGCCGTCGCAGACCTCGGGCGCAGCGGCCAACGTGGCGTCGCCGCCGTACACGTTTGCCGCGGTATCGTCGCAGTCCAAGTTGTTCTCGACCCAGCCCGGTGAGACGTCATCCGGGCACAGGTAGCGGGCGGTCGCCGGATCGCCGCGGCCGTCGGAGTCCTCGTCTCGGTAGCGCACGCGGTCGTCGCCGAGCGGGGTCTCGCAGCCGGTGCTGAGGTCGCCATCGCAGTCGGCGAAGCCGGGCTGACAAGCGGCCACGCATGCGAACGTGGTGGTCGCTTCGTCCTCTACGCAGGTGGGAATCGCGTTGGCGATCTCGCCCGCGCGGCCGCGGCACACATCGCCACAATCGGCGCAGTGGTCGGCCGAGCCGAGCTGCTCCACGCGGTCTGAGATACCGTTGCAGTTGTCGTCGAAGTCGCCGCAGCGGTCGGGGAACGGGTGTTCCGGATTGGCGGCGCTGTAGTACACGCCGGGGTTGTCGTCGTCGCAGTCCACGTCGGTGATCGACTCGTCGACGGCACCGCAGCGACCGGCGCCGCGCGAGTCGCCGTCGTGGTCCATGCAGCGGCCGCAGGTGCCGGCGATCGGCAGGCAGTAGTTGCTGCCGTCCAGGTCGTCGCACGCAAAGCCAAACGGGCAGTCGGCGTCGGCCTCGCAGGCGTCCACGCAGCTGCCGGACGGGGTGGCGGCCGCGCCGCGCTCCATCAAGCACGCGCCGTCGCATTGCGTGTCGTCGGTGCAGGCCTGGCAGAACGAGGCGGAGTGCGCGTCGGCGAACTGGAAGGGAGGGCGGCACACCGAAGCGAACGAGCGGCCGCGCGACAGGGCCACCGGGTCCAGCGTGTCGTCGAACGGGAACGCCGGGGCGGCCTCGGGGTACGGGTGCAGTCCCACGTCGACCAGCTGGCACGTAAAGGGCGCTTCTTCGCCGTTGGGCCCCTCGACGATCATGGTCGAGCAGATGCGCGGGTCGTTCGTGCACGCGAAGCTACAAATTCCCTCGCCCTCGGCGAACGCGTCGTCGAGGTCGGAGATTTTGACCAGCGTGCGGCCGTCGGTGTCCGGGCGGCTGAGCGAGAGCGTGATCAAGCAGTTGCCGCCAAAGACGGCGCACTCGAGGTCGTCGGTGCAGCGGCGGTAGCTGTCGGGCGCGAAAGTAATGCGCGGGCCGCTGGTGTCGGTGTCGCCGCCATCGACCGCGCCGCCGTCTTCGGTTCCACCGCCATCGCTGGTGTCATCTGCGCCGCCATCGCCGGCCCCGCCGTCGTCTGTGCCACCGTCGTCCGTGCCACCGTCGCTCGGGTTTCCGCCGTCATCGGTGGGGTCCGAGCCGTCGATCCCGGTGTCGGGGAGGTCGCTCGCGGACACGCAGGTGCCCTCGATGCAGATCGCTCCCGCTTGGCACTCGAACGTGAGTTCGCAGGCGTCGCCGACCGCTCCAGCCGTGTTTGTGGCCCCGTCGGATTCGCTGCCGCAGCCGGCCAAACCGGCGCCGAGCACGCAAAAGGCAAAAATGAACGGCACGAGGGCCGGAGAGAACGCGGGGGATCGGTTCATGGTGGATTCCTAAGGCGAACGCATACCCAGCGCTCGATGGTTTTACATGTGTGTAACTTGGGTAGCACCAAATGAACGGCTCTGCACTTACACTGGGCGAATTGTCGGACAATGTCCTACAGGCTCGAATCGGGTTCGGACCACGCGACCCTGCAGGAGGCGATACGGCGGTGATGCCGGATTCCCATGGTCGTACGCTCGCATCCGGAGTTGCGTCGAATCGGCACCCTCGGTATCCAGTCACCAAATCGACCATCTACACGCGTGGGACCATGACTCTGTTGAACGTCAGAAATCGCTCGAACCGCCGCCCGCTTTGCCTTGCTGAGGCCCGAACGCTGGCAGCGCGATTCGTGAGCGTTCTCGCGGCCTTGGCCTGCGTGTTCACCCTCGCGATGCCCACGGTAGCCTACGCGGCAGGCGAGGCGACGCCGGCCGTGCAATCGCCCCACGCGAACATCCTCACGGCTGTCGTGGGGCGTCGGGTGGAGCTGCTGCTCGTGGGCGGTTTTACGATGGTGGGCGAGGTGCTGAGCGTGAACACTGAACCGACGCCCGGCGCTGTGATTCTCGCGCGCGAGCCCGACGGGCGCATCGCCGAGGTCCCGCTCGACCAGGTCGAAAGCGTGCGGGTGGTGGACGCGCTCGCGCCTGCGAGCCAAGCTCCGGTCGTCGCCCCGGCGGACCCGTACTTGGTGGACCCGGACCTGAACGAGCCCCTGATGGAGAACCGCTCCACGCCGCTCATGATCGCCGGCATCGTGGTGACCGGCCTGGGCATTACGTCGGTGCTCGCCAGCATGCCGGCGATGGTCGACCGCGCGTTCACGTACTGCGACGATTACGACTACGACTACGACTACTGGGACGACGGATGCAATCGCGACACCACCGGCCCCGCGCTGCTCGGCGCCGGCCTCGCGATGGTCGGCGGCGGTGTGGTCATGTGGATCGTGGGCGGCTCGGACGTGCTGGTGACGCCGAAGGTGAGCTACGACGCCGAGCGTCGCGTGGGCCAGGGCTCCCTGCGCTTTACCTTCTAGCTACCCGCCTTGCGCGGCGCCGACGACCTCGACCTCGTCACCATCTTTGAGCGCCGTCGCTGCCCAGTCCGCGCGCCGCACTACCGTGAGCCCCACCGCGACCGCGACGCCGGGCTGATCGGCGGCGATGCCCATAGAAACGAGCGCGTCGACGAGGGAGCTACCGGACGGCAACGTACGCGGCTCGCCGTTGAGCTGGATTGTGATTTCGGATGGCATGGTGCTCAGCGGGACGGGCGGTTGAAGCGGGAGATCGCGAACGGGGCGATGACGGGGGACACCGGCTCGCCGAACACCGCGGCGGCCACGTTGTGGACCGACACCGGGGTCTGCTGGATGCCGTTGCGGTAGTGGCCGTTGCAGAAGAACAGGCCGGCGACGTCGCTGCCGCCGAGCAGTGGGCCGTTGTCGCGGCAGGCGGGGCGGAAGCCGCACCACGTGGACGACAGCTCGAGCTCCATGCCGGCGGGGACCAGCTCGTAGGTGGCGTCGAGCAGCTCCCATACGCCGCCGGCGGTCACGCGGCCGTCGAAGCCGCGGTCCTCGGACGTGGCGCCGATGACCCAGCGGTCCGCCTTGGGCACGATGTACACCCGCGGGGCGCGGATTACGTGGGTGAGTTCCAGCGTGGGGTCGCGGGTGAGGGCGAGCATCTGGCCTTTGACCGGGCGCACTTTGGGGGTGCACGGGCCTAGGCCGTCCACGCTGCGCGACCAGGCGCCCGCGGCGATGACCACGTGATCGGCGGCCAGCGTCTCGCCGGACGCGAGCGTGACGCCGGTGACCGTGCCGGCGTCGATGTGCACGCTGGCGGCGGTCCCAGGCCGCACGGTGACGCCCGCTTGAACGGCCGCCGCGCGCAGCGCTTCGACCAGCTTGGCGGCGTCGACTTGGTGATCGTCGGGCGACCAGACGCCGCTGTGTACACGCGGTGAGAGCAGCGGTTCGCGTTCGCGGCAGGCGTCTCCCGACAGTCGCTCCACCGGCAGTCCGCGGGCGAGCTGGTACTCGTAAGTGCGTGCGATTTCTTCACTTTCGTCGCGGTCGACCGCCACCACTAGCGAGCCCGAGCGGTCGTATCCGATCGTGTGTCCGCTCGCCGTCTGGACCTGCTCGGCGAACGCCGGCCACAGCCGCTGGCTCTCTTCGGCGAGGGCGAGCACCGTGTCCTCGTAGAACTCCACTTCGGAGTAGGGCGCGAGCATGCCGGCGGCGGCCCAGGAAGCCTCGTGACCGGTGCGTTCGCGGTCGATGAGCGTGACTCGGGCGCCGCGTTGGGCGCACTGCCACGCCACGCCGGCGCCCATCACGCCGCCGCCGATGACGACGATGTGCTCAGGTGTTGTTTGTGTTGTCGCGCTCAGGGTGTCTCCGCTTGTGTTGTCGCGCTCAAGGCGTCTCCGCTTGGTTTGCTGCGCTCAAGGCGTCTCCATGCGCGGGCTGCCGGCCTGGAACGCGACAGCGAACTGGATGAATCCGGCGGGCAGGCTGGTGCTGAGTCCCACGCCGCCGGTGACCGACAGGTCGACCGCGTTGACGGGGCGGTAGGAGCAGCCACCGGCGAGCAGGGTGCCGCTGTTGCGCAGGTTCGAGAAGTGCAGGGTTTGCACGAACTCGCCGAACACGTCGAAGCCGTCGATGCCGACCCACGAGATGCGGGCGCCGAGCGGGAGGCTTACGTAGGACGGCAGGCCGGAGGTGTTGAAGGCGAGGCCGGCGTTGGCGTCGAGCTCTACTTGGTTGAAGCGGATGGTGTAGAGCGCGAGGGCGGAGCCGCCGACGCCGGGCGCGCGGATCGGCGGCTGGCTGGTGGGAAAATCGAGGCGCCCGACGAGGGAGAGTTGGTGCGGAAAGTTGGCCTCTGGCGTGCGCACGAGCGCGAACTTGCCGGCGGCGTGGATGTTGCCGGTGCCGACCTCGGAGAAGTCGGGGGCGTAGCGGGCGGCGCCGAACATGCGCCAGCCGAGCCGGAATCCCATGCTGTTGTTGACGGTGTAGTCGAGCAGGAGGTCGCCGGTGTGCAGGGCGGCGTTGTTGCCGAGCGCGCGGGCGCCGGCGATGGACGCGCGGTAGGCGGCTTCGACTTCGAGCACACCGGGGGCGCCGAAGCGGGCGGACTCGGTCCACGAGCGCAGGTTCGACTGGGCGACGGGCGAGGGGCCGGTTCCGGGCTCTGGGATGGCGTCGGAGGCCAGCGCTTCGGCGGGTGCGAGCGCGGTCAGAGCGGCGACGCAGAGCACCACGATTGCCCGGGCGAAGTGGGTCAGCGTGGGCGTGGGAGAGGACGTTCGCGGGTACATCGGCGGGGCACGGGTGACGTCGGGAGGGATGTGCGGCAACGCGGCGGGCTTCTGCCTTCGGCATACAATGCGCGATCGCCCATGCCTACCCGAAAAGGCCGCCTAGGCCGCCCGTCGCGCGAGGGCGTTGACAGGGCCCGGCTCGGCACGCGAAAAGAGACGGCCCAATAAACCCGCTGCGTCCAGCTGCGGTTCCAGTACTGCCGCCCGCGCGGCCAGCCACGGTCAAAAAGATGCCGAGAACGGACTTCTCATCGCTCGTTGATATGCAGGAACACGTGTGTTCCGAGTTCGCCTCGTTGCCGGCGCTTGGGACCAAAGTTAACGGCGTGTACGAGTGGACCACGTACGAGGAGCTGGGTCGTCAGATCGACTCCTGTCGTGCGGCTCTGGCGCTCATGGGCGTAGAGCGCGGCGACAACGTCGCGATGATCGCAAACAACCGCGTCGAGTGGGCCGTGGCGGCGTACGCGACGTACGGCCGTGGCGCGCAGTTCGTGCCCATGTACGAGGCGCAGCTGCCCAAGGATTGGGAGTACATTCTCAACGACTCCAACGCCGTGGTGCTCATCGTCTCGTCGCCCGAGATCTACGAGAAGACCAAGGGGTTCGCGGGTAAGGTCGGCTCGCTGCGCACCGTGTTGTGCGTGGATGCGGCGTCCGACAAGGACCACTCTTGGGCCGCATGGATGGCCAAGGGCGAGAACCACCCCACGCCGTCGATCATGCCCGAACTCGGCGAGACCGCCGGCCTGATCTACACCTCCGGCACCACGGGTAAGCCCAAGGGCGTCATCCTGAGCCACGGCAACTTCGTGTCCAACGTGAACGCCGTGAACCAGGTGTTCCCGCGCGAGCCGTCCGACGTGAGCTGCTCGTTCCTGCCGTGGGCGCACTCGTTCGGCCAGACCGCCGAGCTGCACTGCATGCTCAGCATCGGCTGCTCGATCGGCATCGCCGAGAGCGTGAACACGCTCATGGCCGACTTCCTGCTCGTGCGCCCCACGATTCTGTTCTCGGTGCCCCGCATCTTCAACCGCATCTACGACGGCCTGCAGAAGAAGATGGCGGCCGGCTCGCCGGTCAAGCGCATGCTCTTCAACAAGGGCATGGACGTGGCCCGTCGCCGTCGCGAGCTCGCCGCCCGCGGCAAGCAGTCCGCGTGGCTCGACACCCAATACGGCGTGTTCGACAAGCTCGTGTTCTCCAAGGTCCGCGAGCTGTTCGGCGGTCGCCTCAAGTACGCGTTCTCCGGCGGCGCAGCGCTGCAACAAGAAGTCGGCGAGTTCATCGACGACATCGGCATCCTCGTGTTCGAGGGCTACGGCCTGAGCGAGACCTCGCCGATCGCCGCCTGCAACAGCCCCGAGCACCGCAAGTTCGGCACCGTCGGCAAGCCCATCCCCGGCGTGAAGGTCTTCTCGTGCGACGAGAACGGCAAGAAGCTGCCCCAAGGCGTCGACGGCGAGCTCGTCATCGTCGGACCCAATGTCATGCAGGGCTACCACAAGCTCGACGACGTCACCGCGGAGGTCATTTTCGACCTCGACGGCGAGCGCGCGTTCCGCTCCGGCGACATGGGCCGCATCGACGAAGAAGGCTTCGTGAAGATCACCGGCCGCTTCAAAGAGCAGTACAAGCTCGAGAACGGCAAGTACGTGGTCCCGACCCCGCTCGAAGAGACCCTGCGTCTGTCGGGCTTCATCGACCAGGTCTTCCTGTACGGCGACAACAAGTTGTTCAACGTGTGCCTCGTCGTTGTCGACGAAGCCGCCTGCGCCGCGTGGTGCACCGAGAACGGCGAGTCCTGCGCGACGATGGCCGAGATGTCGAAGAACTCCAAGCTGCACGCCCTCATCGGCAAGGAGCTGGAGACGCTGGCGAAGGACTTCAAGGGCTACGAGCGACCCAAGAAGTGGGCCATCCTCGACGAAGGCTTCACCACCGACAACGACATGCTCACGCCGAAGATGAGCGTGAAGCGCCGCAACGTGGTCGCCAAGTACCAGTCGGTGATCGACGGCCTCTACGCCTAGTGCGTCGGGCAGTTCGCTGAGCAGTTCGTCGCGCGGTTCATCCACCACCTACGGTGGCCGCAATCGCGGGAATCAGGTATGGGTCGGCATGCGGTGCACATCGCGCCGCTGACCCCGTGAGCGACTTGTCTATGTCCCGCCCCGTCGTACCTGCTGCCTCCGCTACGCTCCGCCGCGCACCCCGCGTGGCCCCTCTTGGAGCGCTGCGCGTCGCCTTGACGCTCTGCGCGCTCACCCTCGCGGCGCCGACCTTCGCGCAGACCGTCGATTCGGTGCAGCCCAACGCCCTCCGGCGTGGCGAGACCACCGAGGTGATCGTGCGTGGTTCGGACCTCGGCACCCTCACCGGCGCGACCATCAGCGGCGGCACGGGTTCGGGCGCCACGGTCTCCGATTTCGCCGCCACCGCTACGCTCATTCGGTTCCGCGTCGGCGTTGGTGCGACCGCGGCGCTGGGCGCCCGCGACGTGACGTTGGCCGGTCTGGCCGAGCCCCTCGCGGACGCGCTGACCGTACAACCGGGCGCCATCGACGTGCTCTCCCTCACCCCTGCGCTCGGCGTTCGCGGCACCACCGCGACCCTGGCCGTTCGGGGCAGCAACCTGGATACGATCACAGCCTGGGATTTTGGTGTTGGCATCGAAGTGGATGATTTCACAACGGAATCTGCCACGCGCGGGACTGTGACGGTGACCATCGGCGCGGCCGCGTTCTCCGGCGTGCGCCAAGTGACGGCCAGCCGCACCGGCGACTCGTTCACGCTGTTCGGCGCGTTCAGCGTGGAGGGCGGCGCGCCCACTGTGAGCCGCCTGCTGCCCGCAGAGCTGAGCCGCGAGACGACCACCGAAGTGCTGGTCGAGGGTGTGAACTTGGACCAAGTCGACACCATCACCGCGGGCTCGCGCGTGACCGTCGAGTCGTTCACCGTCGACTCCCCGACGCTCGCGCGCGCTACCATCCGCGTATTGCCGGACGCCGCCGCTGGGCCCCGTCCGGTGGTGCTCCGCGTGGGCGAGGCGCGCATCGACATCGCCGACGCGCTGGTCGTGACGCGCGGCGCGCTTCAGGTCACCACCGTGCGGCCCGACCGTGTCCGCCAGCGCGACGTCACGTTCCTGACGCTCGAGGGCGTGAATCTGGACGGCATGACGTCGTTCTCGGCCGGTACCGGCGTCACGGTAGAAGCGATTCGCGCCGACCAGGCGACCTCCGCATCGGTCGATATCGTGGTCGCCGACGACGCGCCCGTGGGATTCCGAGACTTGGTGATTGTTGGCCCCGCCGGGACCGTGACGCTGGAAGATGCGCTCGTGGTCGCCACCTATGAGCCGCCCGCGCTCGACGTCCGTTTTCCGGCCTCGGTCGAGATGGGCGACACGCTCGTGGGCGCCATCGGCCGGACCGGGCTGACGGTTGAAAACGTGGGCACGCAGACGGAGCGCGTGGAGCTGGTGCCGTCGGACGGCGACGCCCGCTTGTTCTCGCTCGTCGACCCCGATGGCCTCCCCGTCAGCCGTTTGGCGTTCGACGTTCCGGCCGGCGACCTGGTGGTCGTGGGCGTGGAGTTCACGCCCGACATTCGCGGCCGCACGGGCGTAGCGTACGAGGTGTTGGCCCGCGATGGCGTCGTGGTCGGCAGCGTGACGGTGCGGGCCACGGGCAGGGACGCCGAGCTGTTGTGGTCGCTGGAGCCGCCGTACGACCTGGGGGTGTTCGAGCCCGGCGAGGTGGCCACGTTGCCGCGTCTGGACACGCTGCTCGCCGACAGCGTGCCGTCCGAAGAGGTGCTGATCGAGGGCTTCGAGGTGCGGGCGAGCGTCGGCGGCGAAGCGGCCTCCGAAGACCTGCTGGAGATTTCGTTCGAGTCGGTCCTCGCGAGCGGCGACTTTTACTGGGGCGCCACCGAGATCACCTGGTCGGCGACGAGCGAAATCGAGGGCACGTACGTGGGCGAGCTGCTGCTGCGCACCGACAGCCCGGTCGCGCCGCGCGTGCCGTTCGCGTTCACGATCACGTTCGATGAGGACGGCATCACGGACGCCGGCGGCGACACCGGCGCGGACGCTGGCTCCGATGTGGCGGTCGACGCTGGCGGTGACGGCGGTGTGATCATCGGTCGCGATGTGGGCGTGGACTCCGGTCGCGATGTGGGCGTGGACTCCGGCGCCGACGTCGCCACGGACACGGGCGCAACGGACGCTGGCTCCGATGCGCTCTCCGACGCGTCCGCGAGCGACGCCTCGACGGACGTGGCCGCTCCCCGCACGGGTGGTGGCGGTGGCTGCAGCGCCGCTCCGCGCGGTGGTGCGTTTGGCTTCGGGTTGCTCGCCGCGGGATTGCTCGCGCGCCGCCGTCGCCGCTGAAGGTCCCAAGCGACCGACGAAATCGGTACCGGAGGGGTGATGTGCGGTGGCGATCGCGCGGTGGCGACACTACGCCTTGACCCGCGGTGCCCGTGTGCAATACTCCGCGCGCTTGGCGGGGTCCCCGCTGAACGCTTTATTTCGCCGCACCGTCGATCTCGCCCATGCCTGCCGAATCCGCCCTCGCCCGTCTCCGGAACCGCGTCGAATTCGTGTCCGAAGAGCCGGGCTACCTGGTCGTGTTGATTCTGTTCATCGTGTTCTTGGCGATGAGCCCGAAAGCCGCCTGTTCCTTCCAGGACGCGCCCGCGTCCCCGCCCGTCGCCGCGGCCCACTAAGCCGCGGGCCCTGCCCCCGCTCCGTCATGCGCAACCTCGCACTCGCACTCGGCCTCCTCACCACGATGGCCGCTTGTGGAGAGTCCACACCGGACGCCCCACCTGAAGAAACGACGGTCGCAGCGGCGGAGCCAGCTCCGGATCGCTGGAAAGAGACCGCGATGGAGCAACTGCTGGAGCAGTTCCCGGCGGCCTACACGCGCGCGCTCGCCGATAGCGTCGCCGAAGTGCCGCTGCGAAACGTGCTGCTCAGCGAAGCCGAGATGGTGCGAATGCACCGCCGCCGATTCCTGGCGCACCTGTACGGCGAGCGCGATTTTGCGCCCGTGTTTGTGCACGACGGCGCGCTCTCGGAGCAGGGTCAGACCATCGTCTCCGCCCTTGAGGGCGTGGGAGTGCACGGGCTCGATCCGACCGACTACTTGAACGACGCCCTCATGGCGGCGCTCGATGTGCAGCGTCAGATCACGCATGCGCGCCGCGCTTTGCCGCCGATCTCAAGCGTGTCGGAGGAGGAGCGTGAGGCCATCGCCGCGCTCGTCGAGCCGCTCACCGAGAACCCCGGAGACGCGGCCGCGTACGCGATCGAGCAGGCGCTCTCCGCGGAGACTGCGGAGCTGTCGCCCACGCCGGCGCTGTGGCGCATCCACCGCGAGCGCGTGTCGCTTGAGCGTGTGGGCCGTGGCAACGACGCGCTCATCGAGGTCTTGGTGGCCGACGGTGTGCTCGCATACGCGTTCGACCAGAAGAACTTCAACACCTCGTGGGTCGACGAGGACCTGGACGAGGACGAGCGCCACGAGCTGATCGCTGAGCGCACGCGCCAGACCTTTGAGGCCTTCGCGGACGCGCCCAACGCCGTGGCCACGCAGAGCGTGTTCGACGCGCTGCAGCCGCACTACCCGCAGTACGCGCCCCTGCTCGCCGAGCGGGCCCGCTACGCCGAGATCGTAGCGGCGGGCGGTTGGGAAGAGATCACCCCGCGCAGCGTTCGTCGCGGCTCGTCCGGCAGCACCGTCACGGCGCTCCAGAACCGGCTCGCGGCCGAAGGCTACTACGACGGGCCCATCGACGGAGAGGCCGGCGAAGCGTTCATCGAGTCGATCCGCGCCTACCAGACCACGCACCAGATGGACGTGACGGGCCAGAGCTCCGCGGGGTTCTGGAACTCGATCAACGTGCCCGCAGAGGACCGCCTGGCGCAGATCGATCTGACGCTGCAGCGGTGGCGTGAGAGCGCGATCGGACCCGACGACTACTACGTGTTCGTGAACATCCCGGACTTCCACGCCGAGGTGTGGAACGGCGGCGAGCGCGACATGCGTTTCCGCATCGTGGTCGGCAACTCGGAGCAGGTCTGTGACCCGCGCACGGGCCGCCTGCGCTACGCCAACGCCACGCCGATCCAGTCGGTGCCCATGACCTACGTGGTGCTCAACCCCACGTGGAACGTGCCCAGCCGGATCGTGGAAGAGGAGCTGCTGCCGTCGCTCGCGCGCGACCCGGATTACTTTGCGGACCGCGGCTTTGAGCGGCACACCACGTCGGGCGGCATCGACATCGTGCGCCAGCTGCCGGGCGAGCATAACCCGCTCGGCCGTGTGAAGTTCATCTTCCCGAACTCGCACAACACGTACATGCACGACACGTCGCGGCCGCAGTACTTCAACTACACGGTCCGCGCGTTCTCCCACGGCTGCATGCGCGTGCAGGAGCCGCTGGAGCTGCTCGAGTACATCCTCACGCAGGACGGCCAGTGGGACGAGACGCAGATTGAGCGCACGTTCCGCCACGGCCGCGAAGAGGGCGTCTCGCTCAACACGCCGATCCCCGTGCACATGGAGTACTACGTGGTCCGCGCCGACGACGATGGCCGCGCGAACTTCCTCGCCGACATCTACAGGTTGGACCGCGATCGCCTGAACCCGCCGAGCTCCGCGTCGCTGCGCTGCACGCCGCCCGCGCCGGAGCCGCGTATGGTCCTGGCCGAGGGCGCCGACGGTGACACCGTCATGCTCCAAGACGCCGACGGAAACCGCTACACGGCTGCCCAGTGGGAGTACATCCGCGAAGGCGGGACGCTCGAGCAGAACCCGGACGGCTCGTTCCAGGACCCGCCGGTCGATCCCCCGCCGGTGGTGGAAGTCCTCGGCGGCCCCGTGCCGGTCGACGACGCCACCGCCATGCCGGACGACGTCGCCGGCGACCTCGGCCCCTAAGCGCTCGGAGCGTGAGTCGCTGGCGCGCTGGCGCTAGGCGCTAGGCCGTCGCCTGCCACGTGTGGGGGAACCCCGCGCGTTCGGCTGTCCGATTGGGTGTAGTCCGCACTTGCGAAGCGGCGTCCGGCGTGCCCATTGCTCCCCGCGCCCTGCGGCTCTTGGCTGCAGCGGTAACACTCCGCTTCCTCCTCGCGCGATCCGACCGAAATGACACGTCCAACCGTTCTCCTCTTCGACATCGACGGCACGATCATTACGACCGGCGGTGCGGCGCGAGCGGCGTTGGAGACCGCGGTAGCATCGCTGCATCAACTCCCTGAGTTTAAAGCGGAATTCCCGTTTGGCGGCATGACCGACTACGCCATCATGCGCGGCGCGCTCACGCAGCTGGGGCACACCGTCGACGACGACGCCCTCGAAGCGGCGATCACGCACTACCTGGAACGGCTCGACGACGTGCTCTCGGCCTCCAACCGCGTCGAAGTGCAGCCCGGCATCGAGGACGTCTTGGACATGGCGGTGCACTGCGCCCACATCGCGCTCGGGCTCGGCACCGGCAACGTGGAGCGCGGCGCGCGCATCAAGCTCGAGCCCCACGACTTGAACCGTTACTTCGACTTCGGCGGCTTCGGCTGTGACCATGAAGAGCGCCCGGCGCTGATTCTTCGCGGCGCCGAGCGTGGCGCAGAAGCGTTGGGCGAACCGCTCGAGGCGTGCCGCGTGGTCGTCATCGGCGACACCGTCCGCGACATTCAGGCGGCCCACGCCAACGGCTTCGAGTGCGTGGCCGTGTGTACCGGCGGCGTGTCGCGCGAAGTGCTCGAAGCGGCCGGCGCGAACTGGTGCTTTGAGACCTTGGCCGACGCGGGCGCCTTTGACGCGATTCTCGAAGGGCACCCGGCGTGAGCGAGGTGTCCGGGTTGATCGGTTCGATCGTGGCCCTGTTGGCCGCGCCGCTGATCTATCGTGCCTGCGAGTGGCAGCCGGCTCTGCGCCGGGCGCTCGACGGCTTTGTGCTGGCCGCCATCGGTATCCTGGTGGTCGTGCATTTGCTGCCGCAAGCGTTGGCCGCCGCGGGGATGCCCGCGCTGGTCGCCGCCGTCTTCGGCCTGGTCACGCCGCTACTTCTGGAGCGTGTGCAGCACCTGTCGGCCAAGCGCACGCACACGTTCGCGCTGGCGTTCGCGCTGGCCGCCCTGATTTTACATGCCGCCATCGATGGTATGGCGCTGGTCCCGTCTCACACCCCCGACTCCGGCGCGCACCTGGCGTTCGCGGTCATCGTACACCGCCTGCCGGTCGGCGTAGCGGTGTGGTGGCTGGTGCGTCCGCGCTACGGACGGACCTGGGCCTGGGCCGTGCTCGCGTCGGTCGCGGTCGCGACGATTATTGGCGCAGCGGCGGCGGGGCATTGGGCGCAGTTCCAAGAGCCGTGGGCCATGGCCATGTTCCAGGCCTTTGTGTCCGGTATGCTCATGCACGTGCTGTTTCACGTGCCGGGTCACGACCACGGGCATGGGCACGATCACGGGCATGGGCATGGGCATGATGACCACGACCACGACCACGGGCATGGGCATGATGACCACGACCACACCGACGCGCATGCTCACGACCACGATCACGACCACGCCGACGCGCATGCTCATGACCACGCCGACGCGCATGCTCACGACCACGATCATGGCCACGCCGACGCGCATGCTCACGGTCACGAACACGCCGTAGCGCCCGCCGTCGCATCCACCTGCGGGAGCGCCGAGCCCGACTGCGGCAGCTGCGACGAACCTCGCGGTTGGCGTGACTGGGCCTGGGCCGAAGCCACCGGCGCCGCGCTCGGCGTGATGATGGTCGTCTTCGTGCCGCTGTGGTTCGCGGTCGACGACGGTCACGGGCACGCGCACGGGCCCGGCGGCCACGGCGCCACGTTCGCGGATCGCTTCCTCGACCTCGCGCTAGAGTCGGCCCCCGCGCTGCTGCTGGGCTTCATCCTGGCGGGCTTCGTGAGCGTGCTGCTGCCGCGTGCGCCCCTGCGCTGGTTGCGCACCGGAAGCTCGTTCTCACGCACCGCGAAGGGCGTCGCCTTTGGACTCCCGCTGCCTATCTGCAGCTGCGGCGTGGTGCCCATGTACCAGTCGCTCATCAAGCGCGGCGCGCCGCCGTCCGCGGCCATGGCGTTCCTGATCGCCACCCCCGAGATCGGCATCGAGGCCATCGCGCTCTCCGTGCCGTTTCTGGGCGTTGAGCTGACGGTGATTCGCTTGGTCGCCGCCGGATTGGTGGCGCTGGTCGTCGGCTGGCTGGTCGGGCGCTCGTTGCCCACCCAAGGCGAGGCGACGCCGGATCTGTCCACCGCCGAGACCCGTTCGATGGGCGCTCGGGTGCGCGACGCCTTCAAGTTTGGCCTCGTCGAGATCGTCGATGAGACCGCCGCCTGGCTGCTCGTGGGCTTGGCCATCGCCGCCGCGATTGAGCCGGCCGCGCTGTCCGAGTGGCTGGCGCACGTGCCTTCGGTGCTCGAGGTGGCCGCCTTCGCGCTTATCGGCTTGCCGATCTACGTGTGCGCGTCCGGTGCAACGCCGCTTGCCGCCGCCATGATTCTGGCGGGCGCATCCCCGGGCGCCGCGATCGCGTTCCTCATCGCCGGTCCGGCCACCAACGTGACCACCTACGGCGTGCTGGCGCAGCTGCACTCGCCGCGCCGCGCGCTGCTCTTCGGCGCCGCCATGCTCGTCGCGTCCGTCGTTGTCGGCGTTAGCGTGGATATCTTCTTTAGCGGATTGACCATCCCCGCTACGGAAGGCGGACACGCGGAACACGGATCGTGGCTCGCGTGGTCTTGCCTCGCCGTTCTGTCCACCGCATTTGTCGCCGCTATCATCCGCCAGGGCCCCCGCGCGTTCCTCGCGACGGTGATCTCCCTCGGCGACTCCCACGACCACTAGCCTACGCAAACTATGGGATTCTTTAGCAAAATCTTTGGCGAGTCGATCCCCGACAAGCAGCCCGTGCACCTCACGGACGCCAACTTCGACGAAGAAGTCCGCAACTCCGACATCCCCGTCGTAGTCGACTTCTGGGGCGACGGCTGCGCGCCCTGCGCCAAGCTCGAGCCCGTGATGCTCAAGCTCGCCGGCAAATACGACGGCGAAGTGAAGGTCTGCGAGGCCTACGTGAAGGACAACATCCGCGCGGCGCAGTCGTTCCAGATTCGCAGCACGCCCAGCCTGTTGTTCTTCCGCCCGCGCGGTCGCCTGGCCGAGCGCGTCGTCGGATTCCACGGCCGCATGTACCTTGAAGAGGTCATCGACGTCGCGCTGCTCGATAAACCGAACCCCAACACGCCGGCCTAACCATGTCTGAGTCGCCGATCCGCCGCCGCCTTTTCTCCAGCAAGGCCCCGGGTCTGCTGCTCACTTGCGCCGCCCTCGTCGCGTGCTCCGACGACGCCCCGAGCGCCGAGTCCGACACATCGTCCGACGTCGCTGACGGTGCCGATTCGGTCTCCGCCGACGCCTCGACGACCGACGCCGAGGACCCCGACGCCGCGCCCGACGCCGCACCCACCCTCTCCGTGTGTGAGGCCCTCGCGCTGCCCGTGCTCCCGCGCGACACCGCCGGCCCGTTCGGTAGCCTGCGCCATGACCTTGCCGACGACTTCACGATGCCCCTCGCCGATGGCAGCACGTGGACCTTCGCCGACGCGTACACCGGCTGCGAGAGCTACGCCTTCATCCCCGACACCATCCCCGTGTCCGACGTGGACAACGCGTCGATCTGGGTCGAAGGCCCCGCGGGGCTGATCGCCGCCTCGCCGCTCAACGCGCACTACTTTTTCGTCTCGCGGCAGTCGGGAACCACGGCAGACTCCGCGCTCGACGCGATGCAGACCGCTGTAGAAGCCGCGCTCGCCGACTTGACGCCCGAGCTCGCCGCGCATTGGTCCGAGCGCCTGCACGTGGTCGCTGAGCCCGCCGCCGAGCTCAACAACTGGGTCGGCGACGCCGTGCAAGGTGGCATCGGCCAGCTCGGCCTCACCATCGACCGCGCCCAGCGCGTGCGCGCGGTCGGCTCCCTCGCCGACGTGACCCGCCCCGACGCCGCGCAGCAGGCGGCCGGCGAGTGGCCGTGGGCCCGCAACATGGCCTACGTGGCCAACGAGGCGCGCTACTACAACTTCGAGGCGGACCGCCAAGTCGCGCTCGACGCCGTCGACGCCACCGAGGTGCAGCTCTGGCAGGGCGAGGTCATCTCGCAGTTCGCCGACATGACCGTCACGCTGCCCAGCGCCGACGAGATGGCGGACTTCGACACCGTGGAGCTCGACTTCACGCAGCGTTGCCCCGACGCCAACGCCCTCGAGGCCGGCAACTGCGGCGCCTGGGACTACCTGGCGCACCTGTGGCTCGTCGAAGGCGAGGGCGAGGACGAGCGCCGCATTGAGCTCGGCCGGCACATCACCACGTACCACCGCGAAGGCCGCTGGATCGTCGATATCACCCAGGCGCTCATCTACCTGGCCGACGGCGGCGAGCGCACCTTCCGCTGGGAATGGGCGCCGGAGTGGAACGTTCAGCCGACCGCGACCTGGCTCACGCTGCGCTTCTCGAACCAAGACCGCGGCGAGCGGCCGATCGCCATCACCGAGCTGTGGGGCGGCGGTACCTTTAACGCCGAGTACAACGACGACCGGCCGTACATCAACGCGCCCATCCCCGCCGAAGCCACGCGCGTAGAGCTGCGCACCATCATCACGGGCCACGGCGCCGAGGCGGGCCAGTGCGCCGAGTTCTGCAACCACCAGCACAGCTTCTTGGTCGGCAACTCGTCGTACTACCGCGAGTTCACGGACACGATCGGCGACGACACCGCGTGCATGAAGCGCGTGGACGAGGGCGTGGTGCCCAACCAGTGGGGCACGTGGTGGTTCGGCCGCGGCGGCTGGTGCCCGGGCCAAGAGGTCGACCCATGGGTGGTCGACGTGACGGCCGACGCCGAGCCCGGCGAGGACCTGAACATCGGCTACTGGGGCTACCTGGGCGGCCGCACGCCCACGCAGGCGTCGGGCAACATCCAGATGACGTCGTTCGTGTTGAGCTACGCGGCCACCGAGTAGCTCCCACCGAGTAGCCGCCCAAAAAGAGCGCCGGCCGGAGTCCTTCCCACACCCTATGCATGGTTCAGTCTCCGGCCGGCTTCCCGTCCGTCGCGTTGCATGGGTTTGGACGCAACGACCGCGCTGCTATTCAGCGCAGGTGCTCAAAAACCGGCAACGCCTTTGTTTTCGTGGCTTCTAGAGTGACTAGAGCGACTTCTTGAACGTCGAGGTCGCGTTTTCACCGAGCGACTCGATGATCTTCGCGACGACCGCGCGCTCTTCCTCGGACACCTTGTGGCCGAATCCGAAGAAGCCGCCGCTCGCGCTGGCGACGTGCATGCTGAGCTCGATGATCGACGCGTGGCGATCGCCACCGAGGTCGCGGAGCAGGTGCAGCGTCTCGGACAAGAACGCCTCGGACGGGCGCTCCTCCAACAGGGTCTCGACGAGCGTGAACGCCTCGGAGTCGGCCGCGATACCGCGGACCTCAAGCACCTGAAGGATCGACGCTCGCTCGCTCTGCGACACGTCGCCGTCGGCCCACGCTACGTGGATGAGCGGCAGCACATCGAGCACGCGGGCGGTGTCGCCATCGAAGCCGAGGTCGCGGATTCGGCTTACGAGGGCCTCATCGTCGGTGGCCAAGCTGGCGGCCACTTTGCGACGCTCTTGCGCCTCTTTTGCGGCCCGCTCCAGCTCGCGCCGTTTGGCGATACGTCGCTGGATTTCCTGCTGCTTGAAGTACTTGTCTTCTTCGGTCGCCATGTCGCGATGGGGGGTGCGCGAGGTAAGATGATGGGCGGTGCACTAGCGCGGGCCGGCTTAGGCTTCAACGCTTTCCGCGACGATAATCAGACACCGCGCCCGGCGCTACCGTGCGCCAACGCCGTCAGCGGCCGACCAGCGCGGTCTTGAGGTGGTACGGCCCAGCGGGCGTCGGGAAGTCGATCGCCGGTCCCCAGGACTGCACGATCCGCCGCCCATCGGCCCGCGCCAGGGCGCCCACTTTGCGCGTGAACTCCGGCTCCGTCAGGCCCTCCCAGTTGGTCGAGACGAACAGCTCGCCGTCCGGCGTGAGGGCCGCCAGCGCCGCCTGAACCAACGGCTCGAAGTCCGCGCGCAGCGAGAACCGCCGAGCCTTCCTCTTCTTGCCGGTGCTGAACGACGGCGGGTCCAGAACGATCGCGTCAAACCGGTTGCCGACCTTGGCGGCCACCTCCAGATACCCGAACGCGTCCTTGCAAACGAACGCGGCGCTCGGCGTCGGCAGCCCGTTGAGCGCGTAGTTCTCGCGGCCCCAATCCAGGTACCGCCGCGAGGTGTCCACGTTCACCACCTCGTTGTGCTCCGCCAGCGCCACGCCGAACCCGCAGGTGTACGCGAACAGGTTGAGCACCGAGCGCTCCGTCCACCGCTCGGCCAGCGTGCGGCGGCACTCGCGCATGTCGAAGAACAGCCCCGCCGAGTAGCCATCACGGGCCGATAGCGCGTACGCGCGGCCGTTCTCGGTGGCGGTGATGTTGCCCTCTGGCGGCCGAAATCCCTCGGCCTCTAGCGCCTCGGTGATCGATGCGTTGCGTGCCTCGTGCGCCGGCGTCTTCGCCTTGGCGGGGGCGTCGAAGACGAACGTGGCGCCCGCGATGCCGCATGCCTTCAGCCCCGCGACGATCGCCTCGACCGCCGCTGGCTCGGCCCAACGCTCGGCGCGGTATTTGACCAACGCGTACGGCCCCACGCGCTCGATGCGCAGGTCCGGCAGGCCGTCGCCGTCGGCGTGCACCAACCGGTAGGCGGTGGTGTCATCGCCGAGCGCAGCGCGCCGGCGCTGGTACGCCGCCACGATTCGCTGCGCCGTCTCGGTCTGCGCCGCCTCGGTCTGCGCCGTGCTCTGCGCCGTGCTCACGTGCGCGGACGCTGCGGGTAGCCCTCACGCCGGAGCCACATCCACAGGTTGGTGATCGCCGCCGGCGTGACGCCTTGAATACGCGACGCTTGGCCAAGCGACAGCGGGCGCACCGCGATGAGCTTCTCACGGACTTCGGCGCTCAGGCCGGGCACGGTGGTGAAGTCCACGTCGGTCGGAATCTGCACGCCGTCCTTCTGCTTGACCGCGATGGCCTGGTCGCGTTGGCGCACAATATAGCCTTCGTACATGACCTCGATCGTGACCGCCTCGGCGACCTCTTCGGGCAGCGTATCGAGGCCGGCCTCGGGCACCAGCGGCGCCAGGAGCGCGAGCGTGGCCTCGGGGCGACGCAAGAGCGCGGCGAGCTGCATCTTCTTATCGAGCGCGCCCATGCCGCCGTTGGCGATCACGTCCTTGTTGGCCTGCGACGGCCCCACGCTCGTGTCTCGGACGGTGCGCAGCGCGCTCTCCACGGCATCGCGCTTGGCCTCGAATACCGCGAACGGAGCATCGCCGAGCAGGCCGATGGCGCGCCCCAACTCCGACAGCCGACGGTCGGCGTTGTCCTCGCGCAGCAGCAGCCGATACTCGGCGCGCGACGTGAACATCCGGTAGGGCTCTTGGGTGCCCTTGGTTGTCAAATCATCAATCAAAACGCCAATGTACGCTTCGTCGCGTCCAAGGATGAACGGCGCCTCGCCCCGCATGGAGCGCGCGGCGTTGATGCCGGCGATCAGCCCCTGCGCGGCCGCTTCTTCGTAGCCCGAGGTGCCGTTGATCTGGCCCGCCAGGTACAGGCCCGGCATGGCGCGCAGCTCCAGCGTGGGGTCCAACTGGATGGGGTTCACAAAGTCGTACTCGACCGCGTAGCCGGGCCGCATGATCTCGGCCTTCTCGAGCCCCGGGATCGAGTGCACGAGCGCCATCTGCACGTCGAGCGGCAGCGAGGTCGAGATGCCGTTGGGGTACACTTCGTTGGTGTGCAGCCCCTGCGGCTCCAGGAAAATCGTGTGCCGCGTCTTGTCCGCAAACCGGTGGATCTTGTCCTCGATGCTCGGGCAGTACCGCGGGCCAATGCCCTCGATCACGCCGTTGAACATGGGCGAGCGATCCAGGCCGCCGCGGATAATGTCGTGCGTCTTTTCGTTGGTGTACGTCAGGTAGCAGGGCACCTGCTCGAGCATCGGCGGGTGGTGGTAGAACGAAAGCCGGCGCGGGTTCTCGTCGCCCGGCTCCGGCTCGCACGCCGCCCAGTCGATGGTCCGTGCGTCGAGCCGCGGCGTGGTGCCCGTCTTGAGCCGCCCGGTGTCCAGGTTGAGCGCCGCGAGCTGCTCCGCGAGCCCGATCGAGGCCTTGTCGCCCGCGCGCCCGCCCTGGAAGTTCTTGGTGCCCACGTGGCACAGCCCGCGCAGGAACGTGCCGGTGGTCAGCACCACGGACGGCGCCGAGTACGATACGCCGAGCTGGTCGACCACGCCCACGCAGCGCCCGTTCTCGATGAGCAGCCGCTCGACCGAGCCCTGCTTCAGGTGCAGGCCGTCCAGGTTCATGAGCTCGAGCTGCATCTCGCGCCGGTACACGCGCATGTCCGACTGCGTGCGCGACGACCAAACGGCGGGGCCCTTACGGGTGTTCAGCCGCTTGTAGTGAATCGCCGCCGCGTCGGCCACGCGCGCCATGAGGCCGCCGAGCGCATCGATCTCTTTGACCAGGTGACCCTTGGCCATGCCGCCGATCGCCGGGTTGCAGCTCATGTGCCCGATCGTATCGATGTTCATGGTCAGCAGGAGCGTCTTGGCGCCCATGGTGGCGAGGGCGTGCGCGGCTTCGCAGCCCGCGTGCCCGCCGCCCACGACGATCGCGTCCCACGTGCTGTTCGCGCTGTATGCGCCTGTCGTTTCGGTGTGGCTCATCAGTCGTCCGCGTAGGTGAATCCGGAGCGCAGCGCTCCAACAGAGAACGGGGAGCGGACGTCGATCTCGACATCGCCCGGTGTGGTGCTCGCGTCGCCCGGCGGCGTGGTGACGGTGAGCGACAGCCCGTCGGCCGCCACCGCGACGTCCGTACCGAGCGCGCCGTTGAAGGTCACGACCACGCCGTCGAAGAACCCGCGACCGAGCAACTGTACGCGCGTCCCGCCGGCCGTTGCGCCCACGTTCGGGATGGCCTCGTCGACGGTGATGGGGTCGAAAACCGTAATCGTTTCAGGCACTTCGACCACTTGATCGCCGTGGATCAGCGTGACCGTGTACGTGCCGACCGGCAGCGTGGGCACCAGGAAGGTGATTTCGGTGTCGCTATCCCGCGAGACGTCGAAGCTCTCCGCTTCGCCGACCAGTACCGCCAGCGGCTCGGCGTCGTCGGCGAAGTCCGCGCCCATGATGGCCACGCGGTTCACGCCCGCCGAGGGCACCGCGTCCGGCGTGAGGCCTTCCACGGTGATCGGGTCGACGTAGGCGAAGGCGCCGGGCAGCACGAGCGTCTCGAGCGGGCCTTCGATGGTCACGTCGACCACGCCGAGCGTGTCGGAGGGCGGCGCGATGACGATGAGCTCGTCGCCAATGTCGTTGTAGGTGAACAGCGTGGCGTCGGCGGCGTGCGTGCCGAACGTGAAGGCGAGCTCGGCGGTCGGGAACAGGTCCTCGCCGGTGACGGTCACCGCGGTGCCGCCCGCGCGGTCGCCCGCAAACGGCGACAGCTCGATCACGTTGATGGGCGCCACGAACAGGAAGGTGTCCGCCAGGTCGATGCGCGTGCCGTCGAGCTCGATGGAGACGGACACCGCGCCCGCCTCGGAGGCCGGGGTCAGGCAGGTGATGGTGTTGTCGTCGAGCACCTGCACGTCCTGCGCGAAGGCGTCGCCGATTCGGACGGTGGCGCGTTCGGGCGTGCCGAAGAAGTTGCCGGAAAAGGTGACCAGCTCGCCGCCGGCGGTGGCCCCGATCTGCGGCGACATGGTGTCGACCTCGGGCGCCAGCTCCAGCGTGTATTCGTAGCCACCGACGAGCGTGTCCTCACCGCCGTTGCAGCGCACGGTCACGTCGACGACGCCGGCGGTTGTGGCGGCGGGGGTGCTCAGGTCGAGCGCGCCCGCGTTGACGATGCGGACCACGTCGGCGTCCACGTCGCCGAAGGATACGTGGCAGGTGCCCGCGAAGTTTTCACCAATGATTCCGATGCGTTGCCGACCTTCGACCGGGCCCGACGCGGGGATCACTTGCGTGACCACCGGGGTCTCGAACACCTGGGTGGGGGTGTCCGTTTGGGCGTCGTTGGTGCTGGTATCGGCCGCGTCGCTGGTGGTGTCGCCAGCGTCCGTGGTCACATCCGCGGCGTTCGCCGGCGCTTCGTCGCCATCGCCGCACGCGCTGAGTGCGCACACGAGCAGGGCCACCGCGAGTGGGCGTGTGGCGGCGCGAAACAGGGGCTGGACGGGAGCGTTGGGGATCATCGTTGGACCGCGGGGCGTTGGACGCGCGCAGTCTTGTCGATTCGCGGTGTTCGCACAACCGCAGATCCCGCGCTGGATGCCGTCTCGCGGGTCCTGAAGACCGAGCGGCCACAACCTGTCCTTCCCTTCGGTGGGCTCAGGGCAGGCTTGCTCAGGAAGGAGGGGCGCTCAGGATGGCTGGATTGGGTGCATGAACCCAAAGCTAGCGCCACCCTAGCGGCGCGCCATCTCGGCTTCGAAGAAGTCGCCGTAGTGCTCAAACCCGAAGCGCTTGTACGTGCGCATGGCGGGCTCGTTGTTGTCTTCGACGTCGAGCGTGACCAGGCCGACGCGCTCGAACACGGCGCGCAGCAGGTGGGCGGTGCAGGCGATGGCGAGGCCGGTGCCGCGGAAGTCGGGGTGCGTGACCAGGTTGCCGATGGCGGCCACGTCGAAGGTCTCGGACACGTTGTGCACGCCGGCGATGCTGACGAGCTGGCCTTCGGATCGCACACCAAAATACAGGCGGCTCTCAAGCTGGTAGGGCTCGAAGAAGTGGTCTTGCCAGTAGGCGTAGAGCTGCATGATGCCGGCGGTGTCTCGGTGGGAGAGCACGTCGACTTGGATGTCCGAGGAGCCGGGGTCGGTGAACAGCGCGCGGGACAGGCCCATGCGGTTCATGCGGCGGATGCCGTTTCCGAGCTTGAACGCGCTCTCGACGGAGGCGCGGTGGTCGGGCGGAAAGTGGGCGGTCACGCGCTCCGGCAGCTCGTTTCCGAACGCGTTGAGCACGTGTTTGATGTCCTCGTGTCGCCCGGTGGTGAACAGACCGGGGCGGCTGAGGCCGTTGTACACGAGCGCGAGGCTGGTGAGCTCGCCGTCTTCACGGTGGCCGTACCACTTGCATTCGTCGGCGTAGCGCGGGTCCAGATAGCCGAGCGAGTAGGCGTTTACGACGCGCCCCTGCTGGAGGAATCCCGCGATTTGCTCGCGCTTTGTGATTTCGGAGACGGACATACTGGCCTCACGCTGGGGGCGGCGTCCACCTAGCGCAAGGCCTGAGTCGTGGCAACCGCAACGCCATCGATCGCGGACGAGTGATGGTGTACAAGGGTAACGCCGTCCGGCTTCGCGGGGTCTCCGCGGGCCTGCGGGCGGCTCGCCCTGGAGAGTACGCCTTGTCCGACAATGTGAGAGATGACGTCACGTCGGCGATGGACCCGAGTTCATCGACAGTGAACGTGCCCTCGGCTGAGGGCGTGGATGGCGTGGACCCCCTGATCGGGCGGACCATCGACGGCAAGTACGTGGTCGAGGCGCTCGTCGGCGTCGGCGGCATGGGCCGCGTCTATCGCGGGCGCAACACGCGCACCGATAGCCCCGTGGCTATCAAGACGCTGCTGCCCGACCTGATCGCCGATAATTCGCTGGTCGAGCGCTTCGAGATCGAGGCCAAGGCGGCGTCGAACCTGCGCCACCCGAACACGATCCGCGTGTACGATTTTGGCCGCGAAGGCGACCTGTTCTTCATGGTCATGGAGCTGCTCGACGGGCAATCCATGGAGGGGCTGCTGCAGCGCGAGGGCAAGATCGACCCCGTGCGTTTGCTGCACATTGTTCAGCAGGCTTCGCGCTCGCTGGACGAGGCCCACGCCAGCGGGCTCGTCCACCGCGACATCAAGCCCGACAATATCTTCTTGAACCGCGTCGGCGACGATGTGGACCAAGTAAAGGTGCTCGATTTCGGCGTCGCTAAGCTGCAGAACAATCAGTTCGGCAACTCGACGCTGACGCAAGCCGGCATGATCTTCGGCACGCCGCGCTACATGTCGCCCGAGCAGGCGCGCGCGTTCGAGCTCACCGGCAAGAGCGATATCTACGCGCTCGGCGTGGTCATGTACGAGGCGCTCACGGGCAAGCCGCCGTTTGTGGCGAACGACCCGGTCGGCGTGCTGATCATGCACGTGAACGAGCCGCCGCCGCCGTTCGCGACCGCCAACCCTGACCTGCCGCCGCTGCCGGAGTTCGAGGCGCTGGTCATGCGCTGCTTGGCCAAGGACCCGAACGACCGGTTCGACAATATCCGCAATCTTCTCAACGCCTTAGAAGGCGTGGCCCAGTCCATGGGCGTGGGCCTTGGGGGCACGAGCGCGAATCAAGTCGCCGCCGGTCCGATGAACACGCGGGCGATGTCGTCGCAACACACGCCGCCCAAGCTGCTCAGCGACGCGTTCAATCATTTGGGCGTGCCAGACGGCCCGATGCCGCCGTCCGATTCCGCGCGCTCGCGCTATACGATGGGTGCGCAGCGCTCCGACGTTCCGTCCGCCGCCCACGCCGTGGCCCGCTCGCCGGTGCTGCGCATCGCGGTGGCGCTCGGCGTGCTGGTGCTCGTGTCCGGCGTGGCGCTGATGCTGCTGATCGGCGGCGATGACACGCCGGAGCCGGTCCCGACGCCGACGGGCGATCCGGTGGCCGTCAACGCCGAGCAACCTGCGGGTGAGGGGACGGGAGGTACGCCGCCGGCACAGGTTGGACCCATGACCGAGCTCGCGCGGATGCACACCTACGCCGCGTTCCAAGGTGCCGTTGCGGCGGCCTCGGCGCGGGTGGTGACCATCGAAGTGCGCGCCACGCCCGCCGACGCGCCGGCGATGGCGAGCGTCGAGGGCATGGAAGCCGCGCCGGTGGCGCTGCCGCACACCTTTGTGTTCACGCGCGACCCCGCGTCGCCGCCCGTCGACATTCGCTTCAACGTGGTGGCGGAGGGGTATCGTGATGCGACGGAGACCACGCGATTGGCACGCACCGAGGTGCCGCTCACTGTGGCGCTCCGTCGTCGTTCGTCTGGTTCCAGCAGTAGCTCGGGCGGTGTCGCCGTTCCGCCGCCGCGTGAGCGGAACAACGGCGCGGGCAACGGGCTCGACGATCCTTACCGGAACCGCTGACCTTTAGGCTCGAGCGCTGACTACCAGCTGCAGACGACGACTTCGCCGACTCGGCCGCGTCGGTCGGCGCGTGCGTTGATGGAGCGACCGGCCGTCACGGACTCGATTCGCCAACCAGCGTAGAGCTCGCGGACGTAGTCGCAGTCGCTGTTGGAGAGCATCACGTAGCAGCCGCGTCGAGCGAGCTTGGCGAAGGTTCGCGCGAGCTCGATCTGCAGGCCGTCGTCGAAGCCGCCCTTGGCGTAGCCAGTGAAGTTGCTGGTGGCGCTCACGGGCACGTATGGCGGGTCGAAGTACACCAAGTCGCCAGGCTCCGCGTGGTCGAGGACGCCGGTGAAGGAGCCCTGCGCGATCTCCACGTCCTGGAGCGCGCGGGAGACGGCGACCAGGTTCGGGATGCTGTAGACGGAGGGGTTGGTGTAGCGGCCGATGGGGACGTTGAAGTCGCCGCGTCGGTTCTCGCGATACAGGCCGTTGAAGCACGTCTTGTTCAGGTAGATGAACAGGGCGGCGCGCTGGACCTTGTTGAGCCCGCGGGGCGCGTTCATGCGCTCGCGCTGCCGGTAGTAGTGCGACTCGTTGTGGCTCTCGCGGTGCTTGGTGAGCTGCTCGATGAGCTCAGGCAGCTGGTCGCGGATAACCTCGTAGGTCTCGATGAGTCGGCCGTTCACGTCTGAGATGCGGGCCTGCTCCGGCGCCAAGTTGAAGAACACCGCTCCGCCGCCGATGAACGGCTCGTGGTAGCGCTCGTACGACTTGGGGAAGAAATCCTCGTATTGGCCCAACAGTCGCGCCTTTCCACCAACCCACTTCAGGAAGGGGGATGCGTTGGGAAGGACCTCTGAAGGGGTCTCAAGGGCTTCGTCTAGCGTGAGTTCTGACATCGTATCGTCTCGGGTGAGGTGCGATACGGAGGCTAGAGTGAGGAGATCGCTTGAGCAAATTTCTTTAATGAAATCAATTACTTACAAACGATCGCGCAAGCTCTCTGCGGGAATTATGAGGGCGAGGAGGGGGGTGGAGCAAGTTTTTGTCCTACATCCGCGCACAATGGATCACAAATCCACACCCATGCGCACAGTAGCGCACGTCCACACACTGTTACCCACAGGTTTCCCCCCAAGTGGACTTTGGCGCGTAACTGCTTGCGGATACGCAGGAAACTCGCTCTGGTGGGAGTGTGAATACAGGGCCAAAACGCGCCAGAATTGGCCTGTGGAAAACCTGCCCTATTCCACAGCCTTCAAACCAGCGACCTTGCCATGGAAATCCCCGGTGCTGAGGTGTTCTCCCGCGAACTTTTCTCCGGCGTCACGATCGGCGAAGGACTGATCGTGTTCTTCGTGGTGATCGGGATCGTCCGGCTCATCAATCGCATCCAACGAGCACGCATGCTGAAGTGATCTGTGAACGAACCGCTCGATCCTGAGACCCTGACGATATCGATTGCACACCAGGTGTCCGACCTGGATCCCGCCGCCTGGGACCGGCTCGTCGGCGACGGCAGCCCGTTCGTAGAGCACGCGTGGTTGGCGGCCATGGAGCGCAGCGGCGCCGTGGACTCCGACCGCGGCTGGTCGCCCCACATCCTGATCGCGCGCGACACCGACGACCAGCTCGTGGGCGCCGTGCCGCTGTACTTGAAGGGCCACAGCTACGGCGAATACGTCTACGACTGGGCCTGGGCGGACGTCGCGAACCGGCTCGGCGTTCGCTACTATCCCAAGCTGATCGCGGCCTCGCCGTTCTCGCCCGTCACCGGCCCGCGCATCTTGGTGGACCCCGACGCGGAGCCCGAGCGCGCCGAGCAGATCTTCGACGGACTGGTCTCCAGCGCGCTGCGGCTGGCCTCGATGAACGAGATCCACGGCGTGCACTGGCTGTTCCTCGAGGAGCCGGTCGCGCGCAAGCTGCAGGACCATGGGCTCATCCTCCGGCAGGCGCACCAGTATCACTGGCACAACGACGGCTACGCGGACTTCGACGACTTCCTGGACCGGTTTAAGTCTAAGCGTCGGCGCGAGATTCGCCGCGAGCGCCGCCGCTTGGCCGAGGGCGGATACCGGGTCGAAGCGGTGCGCGGCACAGAGCTCACAGAAGAGCAGATGGACGCGGTGTTCCGGTTCTACGCCACCACGTGCGAGCGCTACATGTATGGCCGCCGCTACCTGGACCGCGCGTTCTTTGCCGAGATTCACGCGCACATGCCGGAGCGTATTCTGGCGATGCTGGCCTACGACAAGGACGACACGCTCATCGCGGGCACCTTTAACCTGCGCAAGGGCGACCGCCTATACGGCCGCTACTGGGGCGCGGACCGCGACGTGCCGTTCCTGCACTTCGAGACGTGCTTCTACAGCACCATCGCGTACTGCATCGCCGAGGGCATTCAGGTGATGGAGCCGGGGGCGGGCGGGGACCACAAGTACGTGCGCGGCTTCGAGGCCGAGACCATGTACAGCGCCCATTGGCTCGCGAACCCCAAGCTGTCGGCCGTGCTCGCGCAGATCACGGAGAACGAGTGCGAGCGGGTGGACGAGATGGTGGAGCATCTGGCGCAGCGCTCGCCGCTCAAGCGGCTGGAGCCGGGCGAGGGCGAGGGCGAGGGCGTGTGATGTACGAAAGGGCGAGGCGTGCCTCGCCCTTGAACGGCGGTTGATCGTGCGTGGCGGCGGCGCTAGTGCCCGGTCGTGATCTGCTGCATTTGCTCGAGCACCACGTTGGAGTTCTCGATCGTTTGCGCCGTCTGCAGCTGCTGCATGGCGAGCGGCGTGCCGATGGTGCCGAGCGCTTGCACGGCGGTGAGTCGGAACTGCACGTCTTGGTTGTTGAGGTACGACGCCACCAGGTCGACGGCTTGGTCGCCGAACGCGACGGCGACGTGGCCGATCACGCGGTGCTGCACCATCTCGGGGGTCTCGGGCGATTCGAGCAGCTGCGTGTAGAACTGCTGCACGCTCTCGCTGGGCCAGTACGCCAGCACGCCGATGGCGCGGTCGCGGTGAATGGCCGAAACGGAGTCGTCCTGCGCGATGGCGAGCATGATGCCCTGCGGGTCCTCGAACGCGGCCTCGAGCTCTGCCGCCGTGGGCACGCCATGGTAGCCGCTGAGCATCAGGATCGCGCGGTCGCGGTCTTCGTCGGTGGCCACAACGGTGTTCACATGGGCCGGCGGGTCCACGTTGACGGTGTTGGGCGTGGTCGGGCCGAGCTGCGCCGCGAAGGGCAGGCTGAGCGCGAGGTAGACGGTGGATGCGAGGGTCATGGTCATGTCAACGAGGGGTCGTTGGTGGGGCAGCTGTCACGCGATGGGTGCGGCAGCTGTCGGGTGAGACGTCTGCGCCGCGCAGTTGTTCACGTGGGCGACACTTATGTCAGTTCACGTGGGCGACACTTATGTCAGCCGTGCTGCGGGACGCAAGGGCAACCGGTGGTCACGGAGACGGCGCATGCGGCCGGGTCAAGGGACGGGTCACGCGGTCGGGAGCGCGTCCTCGGCCGGGCGGATGAGTTTGATGTCGGAGTTCGCCGCCCACGCTTCGATGTCATCGCGTCGCAGCGCCGCCGCCATCATGTCCGGGAACTGGTCGGGCGTGCACGCAAACACGGGCGCGCCGAGGCTCGCGACGGTCTCGGCCATCTGAGAGTCGAAGCTCGGTGCGCCGGTGTCGGTGAGCGCGAGCAACACGATTACGTTCACGCCGGAGCGGATCATGGCGTTCAACCGTGCCACGAGCTGTTCGGAGTTGCCGCCCTCGTACAGGTCGGTGATGAGGATGAAGTGAGACTTGGTGGGGCGCTCGATTTTGTTCGCGCAGTACGCCACCGCCTGGTTGATGTCCGTGCCGCCGCCGAGCTGCACGCCGAACAGCACGTCGACGGGGTCCTGCAGCATGTCGGTGAGGTCGAGGATGGCGGTGTCGAAGCAGATGAGCTCGGTCTTGACCACGGGGAGCGAGGCCATGACGGCGGCGAAGATGGAGGCGTACACGACGGAGCTGGCCATGGAGCCGGATTGGTCGACGCAGAGCATGACCTCGTCGAGGTCGGCCATTCGGCGTTGCTGTCGCTGGAAGCCGATCAGTCGCTCGGGCACGATGGACTTGTGCGCCGGCTGGTAGTGCCGGAGGTTGGCGTGGATGGTGCGCGGCCAGTCGATGTCGTTGAACCGGGGCCGGAAGGTGCGTTTGGAGCGGTCGACGGCGCCCCGGAGGGCCTCGGCGGTCTTGCGTTCGAGCCGTTCCATGAGCGCCGCGACCACCTTGTTGATGACGATCCGCGCGGTCTCCTTGGTTTTCTCAGGCATGATGGAGCCGAGCGACATGAGGTCGGCGACCAGGTCGACGTCGGCTTCCATGACGGCGAGAAACTCGGGCTCCATGAGCATCTGCTTGAGGCCGAGCCGGTCGAAGGCGTCTTTCTGCACGAGCTGAACGACGGACGCCGGGAAGAACTCGCGGATGTCGCCGAGCCACTTGGCGACCTTGGGTGCAGAGCGGCTTAGCCCTCCGCGTCCTTTGCTGCCGCTCGCGTCGCCGGTGCCGTACAGGGCGGAGAGGGCGGCGGACAGACGTTGGTCGCTGGCGGCGAGTTGGTCGGTCTCGGAGCCGATCGCGAGACGCCACCGCCGAGCGCGCTCGTCGGACTCCCCGTCCCCGGCCTCGTGGTCGGCTTCGTATTCGTCGAGCAGTTGGTGCAGCTCCACGTCATCGTTGTCGGTCACTTGGCGGACTCCGCGGTGAGGATATCGCTAATGCGGGCAAACTGAGCGGCCCAGATGGCTTGGGCGTTCGCCACCTGTTGAAGGCCCGGCATGGTGCGCGCTTTGCGTCCGAACAGCGCGTCGAGCAGGCGCTTTCGCTCCATCGCGTCGAGGCTGGAGAACACGCGTCGAAACAGGGGCAGGTGCTCGATGAAGTTGTCGACTTCGAGGCTGCCGATCCACGTGTCGACGGCGCCGCGGAGGGCCTCGTCGTGGATCAGGCGCTGGCCACCGCCTTCGAAGAAGCCCTCGAAGAACGCTGCGGCGTCGGCCACCGCTGTGCCGGGCGAGATGTTCTTGCCGATCAGGTCGGCGGTGCGCTCGGGCGGGATTTTCTCGGCTTCGTACAACAGGCGGGCGGCGGTTCCGGCGAGCAAGCGCGACGACTGGGCGTCGTTGAGCAGCTGGTCGAGCGCGCGGTGCCATTGGTCCTGCTGGGTGTCGTCCTGGCCGATGAGGATGAGCGCGTCGTTGGCGGCGAGCAGGGCGTCGCGGAACGTGGCGGCGGCGTCCTTGTCGAGGTTGCGGCCGGCGTAGGGCAGCGCGATTCCGGCGGCGAGCGCGATGCGGACGAACAGGTGCTCCATCTTCGCGCTGTCGATCTCGCGGGCTTGGCCGTAGCGGATGATGTCCGCCATGGGCGGCAGCGCGGTGAGCAGCTCCAGGCAGTCGCTGGTCTGTCCGGCGCGATGTTCGACGAGGGTGATGCCGGCGTCGGCGGCGTCGGGCAGCTGGGCCGTGAGCGCGTTGGAGACCAGGTCGGCGAGCTCGCCGAGCTGTGTGGCGTCTTTGAGCAGGGCGCGCATGCGGCCGTTGGCGGCCTGTTCGATGGTGGGGCCGTAGATCAGGTGTTCCACGAGCTCGACGGCGTACTCGGGCTCCCATTGCACGATCCAGTTTTCGCGGAACGTGCCGCGGCTCTTGCCGGCGCCGGTCTGTTGGCCCCACGGCACGTTCAAAACACGCAGCCGATGGAGCAGCGTGGAGCGTCGGAGGCCGCTGTCGGAGCGCAGGTCGAGGCTGAGCTCCTTTTGCAGGGCGGCGGGCTTGAGTCGCGCCTTCTTTTGTTGGCGTTGCAGGTCCTCGAGCAGTGGCGCGAGCGGGACATCGTCCGGGATGCTGCCCACGTCACTGCCCACGAGCAGCTCGGCGGCGACGGTGTTCCAGAGCACGCGTTCGCCGAAGCACAGCGTGGCGATGGTGGCGTCGCGCAGCTCCTCGAACCCGGGCGCGGGCCGGTTGCGCACGGCCGCCAACGAAGTCGCCAGTCGCTCAGCTTCGATGACCGACGCGGTAGATACGATCTGGCCGCTCGCGCGCAGCGCCCGGCCGGTGCGGACGAGCCACTTGGTGGTGCGCTCGGCGGGCGGCGTGTCCCACAGGTGCTGGCACCAGCCGGGCGCGGTCACGCCGGCGCCGTACCCGGTGCGGATCGCCAAGCGAGGGCTGGTCCACGGCGCCCAGGTCACGTTCATCTTGCGCTTGGGAGCGCCCTTGAGCAGCGCGCGGTCGTCCTTGAGGCTGTGCTTCGCGGTGAGCGCCGGCACGTGCCAAGCACCGCAGACGACGGCGATGGGGCCGTCGGTTTGCTTGAGCGACTTCTTGATCTCGAGGCGCATGTGGGCCTCGCGTCGCGCCTCGTCTTCGTCGAGCTCCGGGGCCGCCTCGCGGAGCGCGGCCATGGCGTCGGCGACGGCTTCGAAGATGGGGCCCGGCGCGTGGTTCTCTTCGATGACGTCTTGCCACCAGCTCTCGCCGTCTTCGTAGCCGGCGGCCGCGGCGAGGGCGCCGATGGGGTCGAAGCGCAGGGTGTCGTCGTCGGCAGTATCGTCCGCGGCAGTGTCGTCTGCGGCGATCGTGTCGTCGTCGGGACTGTCGCTATCATCGGAGGCGCTGTCCGGCGCGTTGTCGTCGGCGACTTCCGGGGCGTCGTTCGCGGGTTCTGGCTCCTCTATCTTGGCATGGCGCCACGCGAGCGGCAGGTCGATGAACCGGACCGGGCGGCCATTTCGCACCGCCCAGCGGGTCGCCTGCAGCTCGGGCGAGTAGTCCGCGAACGGCCAGAAGCTGTTCTCCTCAGGCGCGTCGGCGGCGTAGGCGAGCAGGGCGACGGGCGGCTGCATGTCGTTGTGCGCGAGCATGGGCAGCAGGCCGCTCGCGTCGGCGGGGCCCTCGATGAGGACCTCGGACGGTTGCAGCGCGTCGAGCGCTTCGATCAGCCGTCGCGCGGAGCCGGGCCCGTGGTGGCGAATGCCAAAGTAGTGGACCTGATCCGACATCGGCTCAGACCAGATCCGTCATGGCCTTATAATACCCCGCGTAGTCGCCGCGCGATTTGAGCACCGTCTCCAGGTACTCAGCCAGCACGACGCGGTCCTGCACGGGGTCCTTGATGATGGCGCCCACCATGGTCGGCGCGATGCCCTCTGCGGTGAGGATGCCGTCGTTGAAATACGCCGCTTGGGACAGGCCGCCGATGACCACGGCGATGGCCTCCGCGGTGGACAGGTTGCCGGACGGGGTCTTGAGTGTGGCGCGCCCGTCGAGGGTCTCGCCGCCGCGCAGTTCGCGGAAGATGGCGACCACGCGGGCAACCTCTTCGGCCACGTTTTTGGGGGCCGGCAGGTCGAGGGTTTTGGCCATCTCGCCGACGCGCTTGGTGACGATTTGGATCTCTTCATCCATGTCGTCAGGCAGCTGGAGCACGACCACGTTGAACCGTCGTTTGAGTGCGGACGACAGCTCGTTGACGCCCTTATCGCGGTTGTTGGCGGTGGCGATGATGTTGAAGCCGCGCTTGGCGAACTGGGCGTCGTTGAGCTCCGGGATGGGCATCATCTTTTCGGACAGCACGGTGATGAGCGTGTCCTGCACGTCGGAGCCCATGCGGGTGAGCTCTTCGAGGCGGCAGAGCTGGCCTTGGTCCATGGCCCGGTAGAGCGGGGTGGGTACCAGGGCCTCGCGGCTGGGGCCGTGGGCGAGCAGCTGCGCGTAGTTCCAGCCGTAGCGGATCTGGTTCTCGTCGGTGCCTGCGGTGCACTGGATAATGAGCGTGGAGTCGCCGGAGATGGCTGCCGCGAGGTGCTCGGAGACCCACGATTTGGCGGTGCCGGGTACGCCGAGCAGGAGCAGGGCGCGGTCGGTGGCGAGGGTGGCGACGGCGGTCTCGATGAGCGCGCGCTTGCCCACGTACTTGGCGCTGATTGGGGTATCGCCGGCCAATCCGCCGAGCAGATAGGTGACGACCGAGCGCGGTGAGAGCTGCCAACCTGCGGGCTTCGGGCTGTTGTCGGCCTTCTTGAGGGCTTTGAGCTCGTCGGCAAATGTTTGTTCGACTGGCAGGCGTAGCAGGTCGCTCATGAGCGGACTCCGTTGGGGGGCAAGGCAGCGTTGAATTGTAAAACTTGAAGCGCGGGATCGGCGGTCATGACGCCGAGCGCTATGAACTCTTCGATGAACGCGGCGGCGGCGTCGGCGTCGACGATGAAGCCGAGCTCGGTGAGCTGGTGGCTGAGCTGCTGCTGGGCGACGCCGTTGTTCTTCGCCGTGGTGTCGCGCGCCGCCGTGAACAGCGCGCGCACGGTCTCCAGCATGGGGCTTTTGCGGAGGGCGCTGTGCGACAGGTATCCGAGTTGATCGTCGCAGAACGCCACGGCCAGTGCGGGGTTGGCGACGGTCGGAGCGATGGTGAGCGCCAGATGGTGCCGGGCCTCTGCGGACACGCGATTTCGCAGCGCCTCGTGTCGCATGAGCGATTGTTCCCCGATGTGGACGCCGAACTTTCCGTTGTTCGCGCGCAGCGCTCGCTCATAGTAGGCGCAGGCGTCGGCGTCGGAGCCGGTGTCGGCGACGAGGTCCGTGAAGCAGCGTTTGGCGACGTGATCGTTGTTGTTTGGTGTCCAGGCGGCGACGAGCTCGAGGCTGTCCATGCCGAGCGCTTCGGCGAGCTCGGCGAGCGTGGTGCGCTGGAGCAGGTGGAGGCGTTTGGCGACCGCGGCGTTGTCGGTGAGCTTGGTGGGTTTGACCACGCGCTTGCGCATGAGGCCCTTGCGGGTGACCTTGAAGAACGAGGTCAACCCCGCTGCCGCGTCGGCGTCGCCGGTGTGGGCGCGGAGGATGCTGAGCAGCTGTGTTGCGCGCAAACGGACCTTCTCGGAGCGGTCGTTGGCGAGGCTCTTGAGGAAGGGTGTGTCCCGCTCGTCGAGGTTGGTGCTGAGCACGTCGACCAGCTCAAGTCGGACTGCGGCGGGCTCGGCGGGCGCGTTGGCGGCGATGAGCGCGAGCGCTTGGGCGGGGTCACGTTGGCGCAGCGCCCGGAGGTGATCGCGGCGGCTCGCGGCGGACCAATCGGCCCACGTTTCGCTGGTGAGGTCTTCGCTTGGGGCGGCGGAGGCGGCGTCGCTGAGCCAGGTGGTCCACGGCTGGTAGAGCGGTATGACGTTGCTCCCGGCGGTGGGCATCCAGTCGCTGGGGTGCACGGCGTATCCGCGGCAAGCGACGAGCGTGAGGAGCGCCGCTCGTGCTTGCCCGTAGCTGCGGAGGCTGGCGAAGAGCCGGCGAAATGCGGCGCGGTGGGCGTCGGGTATCGTGGGGAGCGCGAGCGTGGGCAGGTCGCGAAACGCCGTGAGCGTGCCGACCGGCGCGGGGCGATACACGCTGTCGACGAGCTGGCCGACGAGGGCCACGAGCTTGAGCTCGCTGTCGTCGTCCGCGCCCACGAGGTCTTGCCATTCGTCGGGGCAATGCTGTGCGCCGGCGCCGCCCACGACCCAGCGCGACTTGATGCGGCTGATCTGGTCTTCGTTCTCAAGCATTGAAGTCAACGTGCCCCCAGCTGGACTGTCCGGACAGCATGTGCAGCCGCCTGCCGGTCCAGATTCCCGCGGCGCAGCTGAGCTCGGCGCCGAGGGTGAAGCTGCGGGCACCGGCGTAGAGCGGGAAGGCCTCGTCGCCGGTGGTCGCCCGCCACCAATGGTCGCCATTGTCGTCGATGCAGATGCGGCCGGCGGGTAGGAACAGCGGGGCTTCTAGGGTCCACGGCGCGGCTTGTAGGGCGGCGACGTAGGGCGCCAAAAGGTCGTCGGCGGGCGTGGCGGGCCATGGCAGCCGCCCGCCGTCATAGGCCGTGCGTTCGCTGATGATCGCGCGCATGGTCGCCAGGCCGGGGTAGTACGTGAGATCGGCGTTGAACTGGTCGCCGGGGGTGAACGCGCCGGCGCGTCGCCCGGTGCTGGCGGGGAAGAAGTCCAGCAGCTGGGCGGGCTCTGCGGTGCGCAGATTGAGCAGCCAGGTCGCTTGGGAGATGAGCCCGTCGCGGCGCGTGACGACGCGCTCGCCGAGCACTTCCCACACGCCTTTGGAGCGGCGCGCGTCCGGGGTGTTGAGGACGGTCTCGCGGTCGTCGGCCGAGATGACGGCGCTGGTGAGTTCGGGGTCTTGGGGTGCCGCGCGCCACGCTCGGGCGAGCAGCACGAGCTTGCCGAACTCCGCGACCGCGGCGTCGAAGCGCTCCTCGGTGGGCAGGGCCATGAGCCGGGCGGGCATCTCGTCGATGCGGCTGGCGAGCACGGCGGCTTTGGCGTCCACGAGGCGCGAAGCGATGCGGCGGCAGTGGGTGGTGGGGTCGGCGAGGAAGCCGCTGAGGCCGGTGCGCAGTTGGTCGGCGATCCACTGCTCCATGTCTCGGCTCGCCGCTTCGACGGAGGCGCGCGTCGCCTTGGCGCGTTTCTCGGCGGCCTTGGCCTTGCGCGCTTCTGCCTTGGGGTCCGGCGGCGTCTCGACCTCGGGCAACGCCGCCGCCGCCGCGCTCTTTTTCTGGGCGGTGGGTTGGGTCGCGACGGTTGAGGTGGCGGTTGTGTTTCGGCGTCGGCTGAGCCAGTCGCCCACCCAATCGGGGACGGTGCCCGGGACGAATACGCTCTCGTCGACGGCGAACATCCACATGGTGGCGAGCGCGTGTTTGCAGGGGAACTTACGGCTCGGGCAGGTGCACTTGTAGCCGTTGTTCGAGGTGTCGACCGCCACGCGATACGGGTTGGCCCCGGAGCCTTGGCACTCGGCCCAGAGCAGTCCAGAGGCGGAGTCACGCTCGCGGACGGGCCACTTGGCGGGCTTCATGAGCTTGGAAGCCGCCTTCAGAGAGGCCTGATCCGGCGCGAGCGCTTCGACGGTCGCAACGTCCATGAAACTGAATCCCGAAGTGATTGTGCCGCGGTGATCGCGCCCAAAGTGTCCCTACCGCGTCAATCCTATTCCGCGCGACACGCTGCTGTAAACCTCGGGCGCATTGTCGGTCTGCGTACGGCGCAAAGGCTGCTCATGTGCTCGTCTGGGACCGCCGCGTGTAGCGCTTCCGGGCGCCAGGTCGCACGGGCAGGCGTGGACCGCGCGGCGGCTGCTACTCGGCGAATTTGGTGAGCGGGTTGGCGCGGATGATGACGGATTGGCCTGCGGACACGGATGCCGTGCCGTTCCAGCCGGCGACGGGGAACATGAGGTTGTTGAGGTCGGGGCAGCTGCTCATGTCGTCGAGGATGCCGGGGCAGTTGGGGGTGTCCTCGAGTTGGTCTTGCTGCCCGCCGCCGCTGATGCGCTCGGTGGTGTGGAACAGGCCGAGGAAGTGGCCGAGTTCGTGGGCGAGGGTCTGTCCGACGGTGCGGTTTCCGCGCTCGGAGCCGAGGCTCTCGGCCGAGAAGACCAGGCCGGTGGCTTGGGCGCCGTGCAGGCCCGCCGCGCCGGGGATGCCCGCGGACACGCCGAGCACGCCGAACATCTCGCCGGCGAAGCCGTTGTTGAAGAACACGTTGACGCGGAGCAGGTCGTCGCGGGTGGGGCCGGGCTGGCGGCTGAGCGTGACCATCTCGAAGACGGCGTCTTGCTCGCGAATAATCGAGTAGCGGTCGGCGACGTCGCCGAGCACGTCCAGGTACTGGACCTCGCCGAGCTGCACGCCCGCTTGGGCGAAGGCGAGGTTGAACTGGGCGACCATGTCTTGGAACGCTGGGTCGTCGGGGGCGGAGCTGGCGTTGAGGCCGGACACGTCGACGAAGTAGAAGTTGATGTCGACTTCGAGGGGTTCGTCGTCCGGCGTCAGCCCGGCGGTCTCTTCCATGACGACGTAGCAGATCTCGTCGATGTCGCGTCCGGAGTAGGCGATTTCCATGCTGTACGTGCCGGCCTGCAGGTCGGGGATGTACTGCGGTCCGCCGGGGAAGAGGAACGGCGAGACGGTCTCGAAGGTGGTGGGGCTGAAGCTGTAGCTGGCGTAGTCGTAGATGCCGAGCTGGGTGCCGTCGGGGAAGATGACATTCTCGGTGAACAGCTTCTCTCGGCGGTCGTACGCGACCACGGTGAAGGCGGTGGCCTCTTCGCTGATGTCGAACTGAATCTCGTGTCGATTCAGCCGGTTAGGGGTTCCGAACCATGGAGAGCCGGTGCTGTCTGTGCTGATCTCGACGGAGTCGCAGGTGGGCTCGAGCGCGGCGCCAGCGACGTCGGGGAAGCAGTACGAGCCGCCGCCTTCGCCGCGGCATACGTAGCCGTCGCGGCAGTCGGCGTCGCGGGTGCAGAGCGCCACGCAGAGGTTGCCGTTGAACTCGCCGCGCAGGCAGGCGGCGCCGACGCCGAAGCAGTCGCGTCGGGAGGTGCAGCCGGTGACGGTGCACATGCCTTCGGGGAAGCCGTCGTAGGGTCCGAGGCACGCGCCGCTGGCGCACTGGATGTCGCCTTCGCAGGCCTCGCCGTCCTCGCGGGACTCCTCCACGAGGGGGACGTCGGCTTCGTTGGCGTCGCCGCTTCCGGCCGCGTCGGCGCCGGTGTCCGCGTCGCCGCTTCCGGCCGCGTCGGCGCCGGTGTCCGCGTCGTCGGTGGAGGGGTTGTCGTCCTGGCAGGCGAGGAGGCCGAGGGCCAGGAGGAGGATGGTGATGAATCGCATCGTGTACGGGGCGTAGAGGCTGGTGCGCGGGGACGGTTTAGCGGTGGGTGGGGCGTGCGGCAAGGCGTGCGCGTGGGTGTTGGGGGTATGATTTACGTGCGGCGAGGGGTGGCCTCGCCGGTGGCTCGTGCTTGGGTTCGGGTTGGGGTGGTGGTGCGGGAGGCCGTGCTTCGCCCGCGTGCGCGTGGGTGTTGGGGGTGTGATTTACGTGCGGCGAGGCGTGGCCTCGCCGGTGACTCGTGCTTGGGTTGGGGTTGGGGTGGTGGTGCGGGG
>CBDUJZ010000015.1:0-57360 GCA_965367675.1 uncultured Myxococcales bacterium
GTCTGGCGTCGTGCTGTCTGACGTCGTGCTGCCTGACGCCGAGCTGTCTGGCGCCGTGCCGTCGGATGACGTGCCCCGGTCGGCGAGGGAGTCCGCGCTGACGGACATTCCCAGATGCGCAGCCACTGATTTCGCCTCTGCTTCTGGGAGCACGGCGATGGCGCGGGCGATGTCGTCGGCGTCGACGCCTGGTCTAACGTTCTCAGATACATACATTCCTAAGAATTTATGATTGTCGGAGACTGCGGCGGCCGCGTCCAACCTGTCCCACGCCGCAACCGGCTCCGCCGTGTCGCAGAACGCAGCCGGAATCGATCCATCGGCGTCCAGGGTGTTCAGCAGCGTGGCACGGAGTCGATCGGCCAATCGGGCCACGTCGTCTTCGTTGGCTCGAGCGGCGTGGTGTCGGACCAACAGTCGGAACACCGCCGGTGCGTCGGTGGGGTAGGGCGCTCGAATCTCAGATGCCGCGGTGAGGCCGTCGGAGGACGCGACCGAGGTCGGCAGTGACGCCGTTCGCAGCACCGCCAGTGCGCCGAGCGACGGCACGCCGAGCGCTTCGAGCACCGCGACGTCCTCGGGGCAAAAGTGCCGGACCAAGCGGGCGAGTGCGAGGGGGTTCGGGACGCCATTCGCGGAGCAGATTGCCCACGTGCTCAACGCGCGCCCCAGGCTCCTCGCCGCGCGGTCGTCTAGGTGCGGCCACGCGAGCGCCCACCGCTCGGCTGCCTGCAGCTGGCTCTCTGAGCTCTCGCTCAGGACGCGCGGCAGTGCGTTGGTGCCGCGCCAAAACTCGGCGTAGGCTTCGGGCGTCATGGCACGCTCGCCAGGGCTGAGCAGGTGCGGCTTCCAGTCGTCGACAAAGGCGGATTGCAGCGGATCGTCGTCAGCCGGTGTCGGCAAATTCTCGGTCGACATCTGCGCGGCACCTTCCGGCGTGTGAGCCTTTCGTAGTGCGGGCATCAGCGATTCGAGTAGCTCGGAAATCGGGCGGTTTGATGGCATCCTTTTGGGGGCGGCGCGCGGAAGTGTTGGAGAACGCTCTCCGCTGTCGTAGTGTGCCCAGAAGTGCGCAACGTCAATCGCGCGTTTCGTCGTCCTCCCCGGGAAACTCCGAACCTCCTCGTGGCTCGAACCGTCCGTCTCTCAGTGATCAGCGGCCCCGATGCCGGTAAGCGAGCGACTTTTAAGTCTGCTCGCATTACGGTCGGCCGTGGTCCCGGCAACGATTTTTCGCTGCGGGACGGCCTCGTGAGCCAACATCACGGCGAGATCGTCATCGACGGTGAGCGCATCGTCTATCGCGACCTGCAGAGCAGGCACGGGACGCTGGTTCGACTCAACGATCTGACCATCAACCTGCACGACCGCGTGCAGGACCAAGAGGTCGAGCTCGCCGTCGAGAGCCACGTCATCATCGGTGAGACGCTCATTCAGCTCGAGGCCAAGGTGGTCGAGCCGCGTGAGCAGCCCACCAGTGTGCCGGGGATCGCGCTGCTCGATGCCAACGAGGAGTCGTCCGGATTCGGCGAACGGGTGGTCAAGCGGGCCACGGAGAGCCTCGACGCGGTCACCCGCCGACTGATCAACCGCGACCCCCGCTTGGTGAGCATCTTCAAGCTGTCTCGCAGCCTGAACACGGTCACCGAGCTCAATGAGATTTTGCAGCTGATCGTCGAGACGACGTTCGAGGCGTTTCCCGCCGCGAACTTCTTCGCGATCAGCGTGCCCTCGCCCGACGACAACGAGGTTGAGGACGCGCTTTTGACGCCCATGATGGTGCGCGAGCGCGACAAAAGCAGCAGCGTGAGCACGGGCAAAACGCTCCTGTCACACACCCTGCTGCGCCAAGTTTATACCAGTCAGGAGTCGGTCCTTTTTGTGCGGGATTCCACCGGAATCGCCCCCACGGAGTCGATCATCAACGCGCGGATTGCCGCGTGTATGGCCGCGCCGCTGGTCGGTCAGACCCGGATGCTGGGCGTCATGCAGGCCGACACGCGCGGCATGGGCGGCCTGTTCGGACCCGACGACCTGGACTTGTTCACGGTGCTCGCTAGCTACACCGCGTTCGCCATCGAACGGGTGAACTTGACCCGGAACATCTACGAGATGTTCGAGGGTGTCGTTCGCCTGTCCGTTACCGCGATCGACGCACGAGACCCGAGCACCGCAGGTCACTCCGAGCGGGTGGCCGAGTTCTCCGTTCTGCTGGCCGACAAGGTCAACACGATCAGCGATGGCGCCCTGGCACCGTCGCAGTTCCGCCGCGAAGAGATTGTGGAGCTGCGGTACGCCGCTCTGCTCCACGACTTCGGCAAGATCGGCGTGCGCGAGAGTGTGCTCATGAAGGGCGCTCGGCTCACGCCGGGAACGTTGTCGACCGTGCTGGAGCGCTTCGAGTTGGCCCGCGCGAGCGCCCAACTGGACGCCTACCGCGCCGCATTCGACCGCGCCGAGCAGCTCGGTTGGACGCCCCGTGAGGCCCGCGCCTACGCGGATGACCTCGCGAGCTCGCGCATCGCGGTGATTCAGCAGGCCAAGAAGTTGGTGATCGATCACCAGCCTGGCCGCCGGCTTACGCCCGACACGATCGAGACGATTCGTGCGATCGGGAACGTCTTTTTTACCGATCCGTCTGGGAACGTGCGGCCGCTGCTGACGCCCGGCGAGATCGAAGACATGACCATCGTCGCGGGCACGCTCAACGCCCGCGAGTGGGAAGACATGCGCTCGCACGCACGCAAGTCGTGGGAGTTCTTGTGCCAGATTCCTTGGGGTGAGGACCTTCAGCGGATTCCTGAATTCGCTCGGTTCCACCATGAGAAGTTGGATGGCTCCGGATATCCGGACGGGCTGCGCGGGGAAGAGATCCCCATGCAGGTCCGCATCCTAACGATCGCAGACATTTTTGACGCCATGACGGCAGCCGATCGGTCGTACCGAAAGGCGGCCAGTGTGGACCGTGCGCTGCAGGTTCTGCACGAGGAATCTCGTGCGGGTCTGCTGGACGTTGACTTGGTCGACGTGTTCACGCACGGCGTGGTGCCCATGATTCCGGACCTGGAAGGGGTGGGGGATTCTCGTGAGAAAGTTCATTAGTTACAATGACTTATGGGATTAAGTGTCCGCAGGGTGCACAGCGGCTTGATCCCCCCACACCCCGATGTTAGGCTCCCGCCGATCCGCGTACAGACGCTTCTGCCTCGACAGCCCATAGGCCGTCCCGGGATGCCCCGTCTTTATCTCACAGTCTTCGTTGCGTTCATTGCTCTTCTCACAGCCTGCGGGCTGTCCGAGAGAGAGCGTGCTGTGTCGCGCGTAAACGAGCATATCCGAGAGGTGGAGACCGCTGGTCAACACGTCGCGGATGTCATCGCCGAGCTCCCCGATTCGGAGCTCGCCCGCGAGGACTTCACGCCGTTGCGTTCGGCGTTGAGCGCCTACCTGCTGGGCATGGATAACCTCAATGCCGCGATGCGTGACCTGGGAGAGCAGGTCGACGAGCTGAGCGAGCACATCTCGACGTCCTTCAGGCCGTCGTCGGAGGCGGCTGCGGCTTCGTGCCAGCACGCCATGGATGCCCTAGAGGCTGAGGAGGCGTCGCAGGAAGATTTCCAGCGCGCAATCACCCGAATAGGGCAGTGTCTAGAGCGCTACGCGACGGCTGTGAGCAACGTAAAGGCGGCGCACGACCGCGCCACACTTTAGCGACCTTGCTCAACATCTATCAGCACGACCCCTACGTCATCGCTGGACGCCCCGTGGGCGCCTTCGCGATGAACCAGTATATCGTCGCGTGCCCGGAAACTGGGGACGCGGCCATCATCGATTCGGGCTCCGATCCAAGACTGTTTTTGGACTTCGCAGCCGAGCGAAACTGGACCGTAAAACTACTCCTGCAGACCCACGCGCACGTCGATCACGTGGCCGGCCTCACCGCCACAAAGGCCGCCACCGACGCGCCGATTTACCTGCATCCGCTCGATGCCCCGGTCTACGCGTCCGCACGTGAGCACGGGCGCATGTTCGGCATTGAGATGCCGGAGCTGCCCCCAGTGGACCACGATATCGCCGATGGTGACGTGATCGCCGTCGGCAATCTGCGCTTCACCGCTTGGCACACGCCGGGGCACTGCCCAGGGCATATCTGCTTTGTGGACGCCGCCAATGGCGTCGTATTCGGCGGGGACCTGATGTTCCGCTCCTCGGTAGGCCGTACGGACCTGCCCGGCGCGGAGCCGCACAAAATGGGCCCCAGCCTGAGCCGCCTGTTCACGTTGGCCGATGAGACCCACGTGTTCGCGGGCCACATGGGGCCGACGACCATCGGCCTCGAGCGGAAGACGAACCCCTTCTTGGACCACTTCGGGGTCACCCGTTGAAGCGTGGTACCTACGTTGCCGTCGCCGGGAACATCGGCGCGGGCAAGTCGTCGTTCGTGGAGTTTCTGCAGAGCCGGTACGACATCGAGCCGGTGTTTGAGCCCAACGAAGACAACCCGTTTTTGGAGGACTTTTACGCCGACATGGGACGCTGGGCGTTCCACAGTCAGATGTACTTCCTGGCCAAGAAGATGGAGATCCACCAGGGGATTCGCGACGCGCAGAGCGACATCCTGCAAGACCGAACGCTGTGGGAGGATGCCGAGATTTTTGCCGAGCACTTGGGCCGAACTGGCGTGCTCTCCGCGCGAGAGTACGAGACGTATCGTTTGGTGTACGAATCGGTGCGGGACGAGCTCCGACCGCCCGACCTGATGATTTACCTGCGGTGCCCGGTAAAGGTGCTGCGCCGCCGCATCGCCGCGCGGGGCCGAGAAATGGAGGCCGCGATACCGGCGTCGTACCTGCGGTCGCTCGATCGTCTGTACGAAGAGTGGTTCTCGCGCTACACGCTCTCTCCGACGATCGTGTTTCAGACCGACCAGCTGGATCCTGTGACCGACATCGTCCACGCTCACGACGTACTGACTCAGTTCGATGAGTATCTCCGACGTAGTTAAGATCGTCTGAATGACTAGCGCGCCATCACGCCGAGTTCTCGCCCTCCTGGCCGCCTTGAGCGTCAGCGGATGGCTCTCTGCTTGCGCGCCGCCCGCTCCCGAAACGGCGCCTCCGCTTCGGCCGCTGCTGTACACCGAAGCACCGCGTGGGGCGGGCTTGGAGATACTTGGTTACCAAGATTGGGTGGACCCCAATGTGGACCCAACGGCGTGGCCGACGGAGTTTGCGACCTCGGTCGCCGGCGCCAATCTGGGGCCGCACGCGGCGGCCACCACGCCTGAGGCGTTGCTGCTCGATGTGTTCGCTGGCCTGGTGACGGGAGACCGCGAGCGGGTGTTGGCGCACACGTTTGAGCCCGAGGCTTTGGCCAGCGCGGGACATATGAGCCGGTCGGGGGCCGCAGCCACTGCAGCCGAGATTCGCGAGGAGACGTTGGCTACATTGGCCGTGTTCCAGGACGGCGGTGCTGCCGCCGCGGCGCGCGCGCTTCAGGCGGGTCAGATCGTGGTCGGGCGGGGCCGTCGATTGGACGGTGGCCTGGCGCGCGAAGAGGACCGGGTCATTATGCATTGGGGCAACGAAATGACCTTCGCGGTCGAAGGCACCGACCTGGAATTCGTGCTGCGATTCCCGAACCTGTTGCTGGATGACGACGGCATCTGGCGGTTGCGCGACGCGCCCAAAGTCGACCGGCGCTTTAGCGCGTACCGCGCGATGGGCATGCACCTGATGCCCGAGCTGATGGACGTGGAGCATGCCGCCGTGCCCTTGGCCGTGGGCAACTATTGGCACTACCGCACGCGGCAACCCGGCATCGGCGAAGAGTACGGCGTGCTCACGCGCGGCGGGTACCGAGACTCCGTGATCGAGGTCGAATCGTACGACGGATATCGGGTGGCGCGCCTGCGTCGGGTGTACGACGACCCGAACCGCGCGAACGAGCGCATCTCTTGGCTGGTCACCCCGCGACGCCTGTACGTGTGCGACCGCGAGTGCGCGTATCGCGCGTCCAACCCGGCTTGGATTGTGGCGTACGGTGAGCGCACCACGCCGCTGCTCGTGTTCCCGCTGACGCTGCAAGCGGGGTGGGGCGTGGGCGGTTTGGACAGCCGGGAAAATGTCCGGCGCGTGGGCCCCGAGGCGGTGCCGGTCATGGTGCCTGCGGGCACATTCCCGGATGCGTTCGAGATCATCCGCAGTACGCCGCAGGGACGTCAGTCGTCGTACTTTGTGCCGAGCATTGGGTTCGTCCTCCACCGCGTATATTCGACGGTGGAGACGGAGCTGGTTGAGTTGGTCGACTACCGAATTTTGCCATGAGTCTGAGCGAGGAGCTATCGGCCACGATCGCTCGGCTGCCTCAGGCGCCGGGCGTGTATCTGATGCGGGGACACGGCGGTGAGCTGATCTACATCGGCAAAGCGACCAACCTGCGAAGCCGCGTCCGGAGCTACTTCTCGGGCAACGACCCGCGGATGTTCGTCCGGTATTTGGACGAGCTGCTGAGCGACGTGGAGTTCGTTCTCACGAGCAACCCCAAGGAGGCGTTGCTGCTCGAGAACACGCTCATCAAGAAGCACAAACCGCGCTTCAACGTGATGCTGCGGGACGACAAAAACTACCTGTCGATTCGCGTGGACGAGCGTCACGAGTGGCCGCGCGCCGAGATGGTCCGCGCCATTCGAAGCGACGGGGCGCGGTACTTTGGGCCGTACCACTCGGCGGCGAAGGCACGGCAGACGCTCAACATTTTGAACCGATACTTTGCGCTTCGTACGTGCGACGACACCATGCTGCGGAACCGGGCGCGACCGTGTCTGCAGTACCAGATTCGCAGGTGCCCAGGGCCGTGCGCGGTGTCGGTCGATCGGACCTCGTATATGAACAGTGTGCGGGACGCGGCGCTGTTCTTGGATGGCCGCCACGACGAGCTTGTGAACACGCTGGAGCGGCGAATGGAGCGCGCCGCCGAGGAGCTCGAGTTCGAGGAGGCGGCGCGCTATCGGGACCAGCGTACGGCGGTGATGGAGTCGCTGGAGCAGCAGCGCGCGGTGCAGACCACGCGCATCGATCGCGACGTCGTGGGCATGTACCGTGAGGCAGACAATCTTACGATCGTCGTAATGTTCTTCCGTGACGGCAACCTCGACGACATCCGCACTTGGCCGCTCACGGACCAAGTTCTGCCGGACGGGGAATTGGTCGCCGCGTTCCTCTCACAGCTGTATGCGGCCGAGACGCGGCCCCTCCCGAAGGAGGTGCTCGTACCCGTCCCGGTGCCCGCCGATACAGAGCTCGCGGGTGCGCTCTCCGAGATGCGGGGGAGTAAGGTGTCGGTGGTCGCGCCGCAGCGTGGCGAGAAGCTGCGGCTGGTCGAGTTGGCCACCGAAAACGCGCGTGCGTCGTTCGCGGAGACCATGTCGACGAGCGCCCAGGCGGAGAAGGCGCTGGAGCGGGTGGCCAAGCGTTTGGGGCTGTCGGCACCGCCGCGCACCATTGAGTGCTACGACATCTCGAACTTCCAAGGTGCCCAGATTGTGGCGTCGCGGGTGGTGTTCCAGGACGCGGTACCGGACCGCGCGCGGTACCGTCGGATTCGCATCCGGACCCGCTCCACCCAGGACGATTTTGGCTCCATTTTTGAGGTCATCGAGCGGCGCGCGAAGGCGGCGTTGACCAAGGGTGATCCCATGCCGGACCTCATCGTTATCGACGGTGGGTTGGGGCAGTTGAATGCCGCCACGCAAGCGCTCGCCGAGCAAGGTATCAAGGGCCAAGCGGTGGTCGGTCTGGCCAAGTCGCGGGTGACCGGAACCGACGATGACGACGGGACGACCCGGTCGGCGGAGCGGGTGTTTATCCCCGGGCGCAAGAACCCGGTGACTTTGCGGGACAACTCCCCGGAGTGCCACTTGTTGGCGCGGATTCGGGATGAGGCCCACAAGACGGCGATCGAGTATCACCGGTCGCTGCGTCGCAAGAACACCTTGCGCAGCCAGCTCGACGATATCGGTGGCGTTGGTCCGGCGCGGCGCAAAGCGTTGATGTCGCACTTTGGAAGTGTGCGCGCCATTAAGGAGGCCACGCTGCCCGAGATTGAGGCCGCGCCCGGGGTCAGCTCGGCGGTGGCTTTTGCGGTGTTCGACTACTTCCATCCGGGCGAATCGGACGCCCCAGCGTAGCCCGCGCGGGGCTGCGAATTGGGGAGGGTCTGGTCTCGCCTGTAGGTCTGCCGTGGTGTAGATCTAGCGCATGGGCAACCGACTCAAATTGATATTCTTCGTAGCGTTCTTCGCCGTACAGGGGCTGTACCCGCTGTGGGCGGTGGTGGCGGATGACCACGTAACCAGCACCGATTTTACGTGGGACATGTTCGCCGTGCGCCGCGATTGCTCCGAGTGTGACGTGTACTACGCGGTGGCCGGCGGCCAGAAGCAGCGCATCTCCTGGGGGCTCCGCTCTCCAGCGCTGACCCCCATCGACCCGGCCGGTGCCGCTTGGTGGAACGCGCCCGACTTGGACTCCGCCCAGGTGCGGGCGTACGAGCAGTTCGAGTTGGGCGGTCGGGGCGCACTTTTGGCGCACCCGTCAATGCCGGCGTTGAATGTCCGGGCGGCCCCCCAGGTGGCGCGGCTCAAGTCGCGGAACCGGCTGGAGCGCGTGGGCGCGGATGTGTGCCACGACCTGGAGGTGCTGTTCGAAGATTCGCTCGCTGGCGAGTCGGTCCCGGATTGGGCTCGGCGCGACGCGGGCGTTTGGTTTCGTAGCGGCCGACAGCTGTCGGTCACGGCGACGTGCAGCTGCGCTTATAACAACGCGCCCGACATCGCGTTGGTGGATCCGGAGCAGAACCTCTGCGCGGGAGGTGCTCGATGAAGGACGTGATGCGTCGCTCTATGGAGCGGGTCCAGTCGTTGGTGAGCGGTCAAGTCGACGCGCGCGCGCTGGCCGTGTTTCGAATCATGGTCGGTCTGTCCGTTTGGTTTGAGGCGCGGGAGAACGTGGCGCGGCTCGGGCAATACACGCCGGGCCAGTATCATATCGAGTACGCGGGGCTCTCGTTCGACTGGACGCTGCCGCAGATGCAGCTGTTCTGCGAGTGGCAGATGCGATTCGCGGTGGCGATCGTGTTGGGGCTCTTCTCGCGTGTGTTCGCGCTCGCGGCGCTGGCGTGCCAGGCGAGTCTTTTCTTGGTGAGCCAGCTCAACTTCAGGAACCACGTGTTCTTGATGTTGGTGTTTCTGTTGTGCATCGCGCTGTCGCAATCCGACCGCGCGTGGGGCGCGACGGCGTTGGTCCAACGGTTGCGCGGACGACCGGCTCAGAAGACCGCGTCGAGCTTCGGGCCGAGCCTGATTCAAGCGCAGGTGTTCTTCATCTATCTGTACAGCGGTCTGCACAAATTGCTGCTGGGGTTTGGCGCCGGTTATGCGCTGTGCCGCTACCTGGGACGTGAGATTCCGCGGGGTCGTTCCGCTGGCATGTTCGGTGACGGAGTGCAGGCGTGGGTCGCGGAGAACATGAACCAGGCGGCCTGTGTTGAGGGCGCGCCTGGTCTTATCGTGGCGGCGAGCGTAGGGACCATCGTGGCCGAGATCGGGCTCGCGTTCGGACTGCTGCATCGGCGCACGGTGATACCGGCGATCGTGGTTGGGTTGGGACTGCACGCATCGATTTTCGCTACGATGGATGTCGTAACGTTCGGCGCAATGATGGTGGCGACGTACCCGTTGTTCCTGGTGCGACCGCCACTGAATGCGGCACAAGTCGAGGCCGCCGAGGTCGCGGTGAGCGGTGAGGAAGCGCACCCCGCGGACTAACGAGCGTACCGGCTGAACAGCGTCATGGCGTTGTCGAACGTTGCGGAAGCGAGCGCCTTAGAGGTCATCCCGCGGAGCTCGGCGACTGCGTCACACACCGCGAAGATGTCGGAGGTTCGGCCCTGTCCGCCCGTTCGGTCGAGCGCCGCGAGGTAGGGCGCGTCGGTCTCGATGAGCAAGTGCTCCAGGGGGAGTTCCGCGGCTGCGGCGCGCATTCTTTTGGCGGTGGGGCGTGTTACCGCGCTGCCGATGCCTAGGCGAAAGCCGAGCGCGGTGTATTGCTGCGCGATTTCGAGGCTCCCGGAGAAGGCGTGGATGACGCCGCCGCGCGATAGGCGCAGCTCGCGCAAGATGGCGATGCAGTCGGCGTGCGCGCGGACGCAGTGAATGACGAGGGGCTTGTCGACTTGCTGAGCGAGCGCCACGTGCCATCGGAACCAGGCTGCGACGCCGGGCCGTTCGGGGGCGTCGAACTTGTAGTGGTCGAGCCCGGTCTCCCCCACCGCGCAAACGGCGTCGTTGGCGGCCAACCGGTGAATCTGTGCAGTGAGCTCGGGGCACGCTTCCGGCGGACGTGCGGGGTCGGGGATGTACCAAGGGTGCACCGCGGCGCCGACGTAGACTCGGCGTTGGGGCACATCCTGGCCGTCGGCTTGGGGACCTCGCCCGTTGGTGGTCACGGGAGGTCGGAGCGCCGCGATGAGCTTTTGCGTCTGGTCCGGTGAGGTACCGGGAACGAAAGCGTGGTGGTCTGTGTTGTCGCCTAGGCCGAGCTCCGGCGGGTCGAAGGCGTCGAGATGGATGTGGGAGTCGAAGATTTTCATCGCTTGAGCGCCGCCCGGCACGGGACTACTGTGCGCCATCTTTTCTACCCAAACCCCCAGTGTAATGCGACGATCAATCTGTCTGCTTCTGGCCCTCGTGGCGTTCGCGCCAGCGACGGCCCACGCGGTCGATGACCTCCAGATTTCGTATGACCATGTTCACGACCGTGTGCTCGACAACGGTCTTGAGGTCGTGGTGATCGAGTCCCACGCGGTGCCGATCGTGACGATTGAAATCGCGGCACGGAACGGCGCCTTCACGGAGCCACCCGAGCTGAACGGCCTGTCGCACTTGTACGAGCACATGTTCTTCAAGGCGAACGAGCAGATTCCGAGTCAGGAGGCTTATCTGGCGCGGCAGCGTGAGCTCGGGATGCTCTTCAACGGCACGACCGGCGATGAGCGTGTGAACTACTATTTCACGTTGCAGTCGAAGAACCTGCGTGAGGGGTTGGAGTTCATGGCAGCGGCCATTCAGACGCCGCTGTTCCGTGAGGACGAGCTGGAGCGCGAGCGGGAAGTGGTGCTCGGCGAGTACGACCGTAACGAGGCGACGCCGACGTATTTCCTGTGGGACCAGCGCGATGACTTGCTGTGGTACGAGTACCCGAGCCGCAAGGACTCGCTCGGTGACCGGCACACGATTCAGACCGCGACGGTCGAACAGATGCGCGAGATGCAGGCGCGCTACTACGTGCCGAACAACAGCCTGCTGGTGATCTCGGGCGACGTGACGCCGGAAGAGGGGTTCGCGCTGGCGGAGGAGTTGTACGGCGACTGGGAGCGTGGCGATGACCCGTTCGCGGACAACCCGATTCCGGAGCACCCGCCGCTAGAGGGCGACGTGGCAGCGATCGTGGAGCAGCCGGTGAACGTGTCGTTCTTGCAGCTCGCTTGGCACGGGCCTGACACGCGCAACGACATCGACGCGACGTATGCGGCCGACGTGTTCAGCTTCATCCTCGGGCAAGACTCGAGCGCGTTCCGTCAGAACTTGGTGGAGAATGGCGTCGTGCTGGACGTGAGCTTTAGCTACCAAACGCTGCGTTACGTGGGGCCGATTACGATGACCGCGGTGGTGGCACCGGGCACGGAGCTTCAGGCGTACGAAGCGATCATGGCGGAGATTCAGAAGTTCACGAACGACGACTACTTTACGGACGCCCAGATTGAGACGGCGCAGACGGCGCTCGCCATCAGCGAGATCTACAGCCAGCAGAGCGTTGAGAGTCTGGCGCACACGCTAACATATTGGTGGTGCTCGGCGAGCTTGGACTACTACCTGACGTACATCGAGCGAATCGCCGAGGTGACGCGTGAGGATATGCAAACATACATCCGCGACTACGTGATCGGCGCCCCGAAGGTGGCCGTCGTGTTGACGTCGCCGGAGGCTGCTGAGTTGTTGTCCGAGGACGCAATTCTTGCTGCGATCGCCGAAGAGGTGGCCCAATGAACTGTGCACGAATGAACCGTAACAACTTGTCGCGTCGGGCTCCGTTCTCGGGTCTTGTTTGTTTGCTTCTGGCGTGTGGCGGAAGCCAAGCGGCGGATGAGGTGGCCATGCCGGCGCCGATGGAGACGCCCACGGCGCCCGAGGCTCCGGCTGAGGCTCCGGACGGCGCGACCACGCTGAACTACAACACAGAGTCGTTCGAGGTCGACGGGATCCACGTGATTCAGAAGCGTACGCCTGGCAACGCGATCGTCGACGTCCGCGTGTTCATCGACGGCGGATCGGGTGAGGTGCCCGCTGCTTTGGGTGGTCGCGATGCGCTCGCCCTGGATGTGGCCTTCGCGGGCGGCCCGGCGAGCATGGAGAAGAACGCGTACACCGCCGCCGTCGAGGCGATGGGCGCGGGCATGGGCGGCGGTCTTGATTACGACTTCGCGACGGTTTCGCTGGGTTCCATCGCGCCGTACTTCGAAGACGTGTGGGACATCTTTGCGCAGGTTATCGCAGAGCCGGCGTTCCGCGAGGGTGACTTGGAGCTGCGCCGTGAGCTGACGTTGACCGACTTGCGTACCGAGCAAGACGACCCGGACTCGGCGGTGAGTATTGAGGCCAAGCGGATCGCGTTCGCTGGGTCGCGCTACGAGAGCCGTCCGGTGGGAACGGAGGCTTCGGTCGCTGCGCTGACCACGGACGATTTGCGCGCCGCATGGGACGAGCTTTGGGTGAAGTCTCGCCTGACGGTCGTGGTGGTCGGTAACGTGGAGCGCAGCACGGTGGAGCGTTTGGTGTCGGACACGTTCGGCGGTTTGCCGGAGGGCGACTTCGCGCTGCCCGAGTCGGATGCGCTGTCGTTCGACGCGCCTACGCTGACGGTGACCGCGCGGCCTGAGCTGCCGACGAACTACATCTTGGGCTATTTCGCGGCGCCTCCGGTGACGCACCCGGACTACCCGGCGTTGCAAGCGGCGCTGTCGATTCTCAGCGACCGGCTGTTCGAGAGCGTGCGCACGGAGCGCAACTTGAGCTACGCGGTGTCGTCGGGCTTGTCGGACCGTCGCCTGACCACGGGCTACATGTACGTGAGCGCGGTGCAGCCAAACGTGACCCTGCAGGTGATGTTCGACACGATCGATGCGATGGTGGACCCGCTGGTACCGGAGTCGGACCTTCAGGCGCAGATCGAGGGCTACCTGACCGGGTACTACTCCGGTCTGCAGTCGAACGGCGCGCAGGCGTCGCTGCTTGGACGGGCCTCGCTCGTCGCGGGTGGTCGCGAGGAAGCAGACGCGCACCTGGAGCGTCTGGCGGCCGTGACCGCCGAAGATATCGCGCGTGTGTTGACGACCTACGTGCGTAATATCCAGTTTGCCGTCATCGGTGACCCGTCCGCGCTGGACGAAGGCCTCTTCACCTCTCGCTAATGCCGACTCCAACGACTCCAGATCATGGCGCGCGCTTTCAGTTCGTGCTCGTCTCTGCGGATGGTCCCAAGGCGGACTATGCGCTCACCGTCTTCTTGCCGCGCGGAGAAGCGTTGGTCCTCGAGGCCGCCGTCTCCGCGGACGGTGTTTCTTGCTCGGGCGCCGTGGAAGCGCTCGAAGCCCAGCCGAACGCGGCGTGGTTGAACAAACAAATCCAGGTGATCGTGCGGGGTATGGCCAAGTCTAGCGCTTGGCCTCGGCGCGTGACCCGGTGGAAGGCCGAAGCTTAGAGGCGTCGCAGTCGCTGCGCGTATTGCATCCCCTGGCGCTCGCACGAGAACAACGTGGCACTCCGCCACAACTCAAACAAACAAGGCACACATGATGAACAAATCCGTTATCGCGCTCACGTTCGCGCTCGCCCTCGGCGGCTGCGTGAAGAAGAGCGTGCACGAAGACATGATGGCGCAGATGGCGCAGGACTACTCCACGATGGAGTCGCAGCTTCAAGGTGAGCTGTCCGAGTCCCGCGCGACGCTTTCGGAACGTGACTCGGCCTTGGCCGCCTGCACGGTGGAGACGTCGCGCTTGAGCACGGCGCTCGAGATGACGGAGGGTGAGCTGTTGACCTGCCGTCAGCGCTTGGCGGACGCGCGCGGTATGATTTCGCAGAGCGACGAGGCGGTCGCTGCGTTGGCGCGTCGCCTCGAAGAGCTGTCGTCGATCGAGGCGGAGCTTCGCGAGCGTGACGCCATCTTCCGCGACATCGTAGAGGCGTTCAGCGAGCTGATTCAGAACGGCTACGTCGAGGTCGCGATCGAGCGCGGTCGTCTGGTCATCAAGATGCCGCAGGACATTCTGTTCGAGTCGGGCAGCGCGGACATCGGGCCGACGGGTTCGCAGGCGCTTATCGAGGTCGCGGGTGTGCTCGCGGCGCTCGAAGAGCGTCAGTTCCAGGTCGAGGGACACACGGACAACGTGCCGATCGCGTCGCGTCGTTTCCCGTCCAACTGGGAGCTCTCGGCGGCGCGCGCGCTGGCGGTGGTGCACCTGTTCGAGACTTCGGGCGTGCCTCCGCAGAACGTGTCAGCGGGCGCGTTCGGCGAGTTCCAGCCGCGTGGATCGAATGAGACTCCGGCGGACCGCGAGAACAACCGCCGGATTGAGATCGTGATGGTGCCGAACCTGGAGGCCATCTTCGGCGGCATCTCTCCTGCGGTGAACTAGAGACCGTAAGTCGGTGCTGTCCTCGGCGCGAAACGTACGTGTTCGCGCCGAGGGAGGACAAACATAAACAGGGCGCGTGCATTGAGTTGCACGCGCCCTGTTTGGTTTCTGGTGTGCGGTCACGCCGCGCAGGCTACGTCGGTTAGTAGCTCTGCACGGGGCTGTCGGCCTCTTCGACCTCGACGCCCTCCATGGCTCCGAGGCGGAGGATGAGGTCGTCGACGCTGGTGGCGGCGTCGATGGCAGCGCTCCAGTCTTGCTCGCGCTCGTAGTAGCTAGAGATGACGCTGAAGTGCGGGTTTCGCGACGAGAAGGTCGCGTTGGCGTTCCGGGACTCTTCGGAGCGGACGAGGCCGGGCGTCGGGTAGATGGTGAGGCAGTGAATGCCTTCCCAATACACGTACCAGAGCGTGCCTTCGTGCGGGTTCGCGGCCGGCGCCTCCGCTTGGACAGGGCGCGGCGCCGGAGCGGCTTGGGTGGGCGCCGTTTGCACGGGCTCGGAGGATGCGCCGCCACAGCTGGCGGTCAGAAGGAACAGGCCGGTGGCCAAAGTCAGGTGTCGCATGCGATCTCGTGGAAGCCGCGCGCTACCGAGAAACGGTGAGCGTGTACGCGGGGGATTCGGTCTCTTGGTATGCGCCTACGTATACCCCATACCGCCCAATCTGAAACATGGTGCGGACCACGGGGTTGAGCCCGTCCTCGTCGTCGGCGCACAAGATGACGTCGTTGGGGCCTTGGATGAGCAGGGTGGTGTCGCCTTCCGATTGCACGCGGAACGTGAGCTCTTGGGGGGCGGCGACTTCGATGACGTGGTCGGGGACCTGGGCGATGAAGCCGTTGCATCGCGCTTGGAGTCCGCTGGCTTCGCGCGTGCCACCGGCTTGGCCGGGGAGGCGGGCGGCGGCGGCGTTCGCGGGAACTTGCAGGCCGCCGAAGGTGCCGTCTTCGGTGCGGGTGGGGGCGTCGCCGTCGGTCACGGGGGCGGGGAACCGTCCGCCGAGCTCGATGGGGTCGGGGGTGTGCACGCCGGCGCGTACGTTGAGGGCGTACGGCACGATCGTGTTGCGCATGGTTCCTACGAAGACGCGGTGCGCGCCCTCGGCAAACATGCCTGCGAAGACGGGGTCCAAGCTGTTGGCGTCGTCGGCGCAGGACCACGTTTCGTCGGGGGCTTGCACGGCGATGAGCAGGTCCACGTTGCCGACGCCCAGCGGGTCCACGGTGAGCGTGAGCGGTTGCTCGGCGTTCACTTGGAGCACGTGGTTCACGCCTTGTTCGAGCACGAGGGCGTCGCAGGGCGCGCCGAGCGAGCGCAGCTGTCTTGTTCCGTCCGCGGTGCCCTCGATGTCGGCGACCTCGAAGGCGCTGCCGACGGTGAGGTTGTCGTCCCGACCGGTGTCGGCGGTTTCTTCGACGACGGTGGAGGCGGTGGTGGCAGGGCTGGCGGGGTCAGCCGCGGGCGACTGGCACGCGAGGAGCGCGCTGGCGGCTGCAACGAGTGCGGCGTGTTTCATCGGTTGTTATTCTGGGGCCTTCAGCCGGGCCGCGCGCTCTGTGGCGTCCTCGGTCATCCGGAGCAGGTCGTGGAACTGTCCTACGGAGCGTCGCAATGTTTCCAAAGCGAGGCTGTACCGCCGCTCCTTACCCGCCTTCTCCATGTTCACCAAGCCAGCGCGTCGAAGAAGCTGCAGGTGGTGTGAGACGGTGGAGGTGGTGAGGTCGAATTGCTCGGCAATTTCTCCGACGGCGAATGGCCGCATGACACCCGCCCCTGGGGTGCAGAGGAACTGCAAGATGCGTTGCCGCGTGTCGTCGCCCATCGCTCTCAAGAGCTCGACATCGTACACGAGGCGGGGGGATCGGAGGCGAATTCGCGCTGCCATGAGATGCTCCGTCGCTGGTCAGACACTGGGAAGTATATCGTAACGTCTGTACATGCGCAACCGTGGTTCGGGCGCAAATCCTTGTAGAATAAGACATCGCGGGACCCGGAGGTTTCGAGGTGTCACGTCAGGGTTGTTGCAGCCTACATGTCAGACACTCGGCAACGTGGGTCACGTCGGGCCCGATTCGTCGTCTTGGGTGCCGTCGACTGTGGCACCTCCAGCGTCGCGCTCCCATTCGGCGGTCGCGACGGTCGGCGGCGGGGCCACGCCGAAGGTCTCGCTGAACCTTCGCCGGACCGACAGCGAGCCGAACACGATCAGCTTGCTGCGCGCGCGGGTGAGGGTGACGTTCAGCCGCTGTGGGTGCATCACAAAGTCGGACCACGCGGCGCTCGTGAGGCTCACCAGCACGACCTCCTTCTCACGGCCTTGGAAGCGCTCCACCGTGTCCACTTCGACCCACGCTGCTCGCTCAGGCCCTAAGGCCTCGCGCAGTCCGCTGCGGATGGCGTGGCACTGCGCGCGGTAGGGCGCGACCACACCGATGAGCTCTCCGCCGCTGGCTGCGGCGGGACACACGGTGAGCAACGCTTCGATGGTCTTCACAATGTCGTCAGCTTCGTCCAGGTGGATTCGCGGTCGACTTCCCTCTTCGTCCGTCGGCACCCAAACCGATGGCAGCGCCGGGTCGATCACCGCTTGCATCGCCGGGGAAAGGGCGTCGAACGCGGGGGCGTCTATATACAGCGAGCGGCTGGCGGCGTGGTCATCCGCGACCAGGCGCGCGTCGTAGAACGCCAGGTTGGGCACGTGTTGGATGGACGCGTTCATGCGGTACTGTACGCGCAGGAGCACGTGCGGCACGTGCGGCCGAAGTCGTGCGAACAAGGAGTGGTCGAGGCCGCGAATGTCGGCGCCCGCGAGCGGGCCCTGAGCGACGCCCACGATCGCGCTCGTGGCGTCCGGTGCGGTCACGACGGGCGGCAGCTGTTGGTCGTCGCCGACGAGCACGAAGCGCTTGGCGCGGTTGATCGCTGCCAGCGCGAGCGGCTCCGTGAGTTGGGACGCCTCGTCGATGATGACCACGTCGAACGGGGCGGGGTCGTCCAAGCCGGAGGCGAGCACTTGGAAGCACGCGTCGGACGCACAGGCGTTGGTGGTGGCGGCGAACACGGGCGTGGAGAGCAGCCGCTGCTGCAGGTGCTCCAGCGACTGGGCTTCTTGGCCGAGCGTCCGCGACATGTGCATCTTGGGGTCGCGGCCGGCCTCGTGCAGGGCGCGTTGCAGGTCGCGCTGTGGCCGTCTTCCGCCTCCCACGCGCAGGACCTCGCTGACGCCGCTGCGCACTACGCGCGTGAGCACGGTGTCGACGGCGGTGTGGGTACAGGCCGCGACGAGCACCCGCTTGCCGTCGGCCACCAAACGCGCCACGAGCTCGGCGATGACCGTCGTTTTACCGGTGCCTGGCGGGCCGTGAATTAGGAACGCGTCGTGGGCTTGCAGGGCCTGTTGCACCGCGTCCTGCTGGGCCTCGTTGAGCTCGCGCCCGCTCTGGCCGACCACCTCGATGGCGGGAGATTCGAGGTCGCCCAGGTCGAGGCCGCGTTGGCCGTTCTGGGTGCGCAGCGCGGGCATGACGATGCGCTCGAGGCGGCGCGCGTCGCGGGACGAGATGAGCTCGTACAGGGCGCGGTGCATCGTGGAGAAGCCGATGCGCAGGATGTCGCGGTCGATGACCCAACCGTCGGTCTGTAGCTCGGTCGCGAAGTCTGCGCCGTTACATTCGATAGTCAGACGTTCTTGAGTACGTAGGGTGACCTTGCCGACCAAGCACGGCTCGGCGTCGAAGTCCCCGCGGTGCGCGATGACGCTGTCGCCGAGGTCGAACACGCCGCGGGCGTCGCAGGCGAACGTGACGGTGCGGTCCGGCGCCGAGCTGTGGCAGATCTCGGCGTTGATGACGGCGCGCAGTTTCTCGGCCCGTTCGTGGACGGTCTCGCGCCGGAACACGGCACCCATGTCCTGACTTGCCGATCGATATTCGCGTTCGATCAACCGTAAGAAATGGAAATAGTACGCGCGCGAGGCTTCAACGAGCGCGGGCGGCACATCGCCCCACGCGCCACGAGTCGATGTTGTTCCGCCGCTCCCGCTTGTTTCGTTCTCCGGCGCGGGGCTTGAACCACACATACTGCCGAGAATGTTTGTTTGCTCTTCGCAGTCCTTGCGCCGGAACTTGCACGGGCTGTCGGCGCAGCGGTTGGGGAATTCGCTGTAGCGTGGCGGTCGGAACGCGGTGTCGCCGTCGGAGAACCACCGGTGCATGGCGACGACGTCGTTGCGGGCGATGACCACCTCGCGCTCGCGTTCGTGGGAGCGCCGGTTGAGCGGCTTTGCTTTGCCGGTCGCCGAGTAGAGTAGGTGACCTTCGACGGAGCGGTTCTGCTTTCCGGCGAGATCGTCCCACATGAGGGTGTAGCAGCGCAGCTGTCGTTCGTGCTCTGGGCTCTCGAAGCGCCCGGTCTTGAGCTCGACGATTCGCGTGACCGCGTCGTCGATCACCGACAGGTCGATGCGTCCTTCGAGGCCGTAACGGCTTGAGAAGCGCCGGACCTCAGCGACGCGCCCGCGTCGGGTGTTGGAGTCGGTCTGCGTCCAGCGCTCCAGGTTCTCGAAGTGACCGCGCAGGCCGTCTCGGATGGTCGCGAGGTCGGCGTCGCCAACCCCGGCTGCGACCAACTCGATGTTGTAGGCAGGCAGCGAGGCGTCGAACAATTCGTCGAAGTCGGTGGTGGCGTCGCGCACCAAGCGCTCGAGCATGTCGTGGGCCAGCGACCCGACGACGAGCGGGCGGCCGGGCGTTCGCTTGCGGCGCATGTCGACGAGCACGCGCGACGCACAGGCGCCCGCGCGGACCCCGTCGGCGCGCGCCACGTCGCTGACCGTGACCGGGAAGTAGGGTTCCAGCACGGGCACCGTGGAGCCGTCCGCTGCGAGGAACCGCGCGCCGTCTTTTCGGGTGATCGTGCGGGCGCCGTACAGGCTGAGCTCGGCGCCTTCCCACATCCAAGAGGCGACGTCGTATACGCGGCGCGCCATACTGAGATCGCGGTCGGCGTAGGCGAACACGCCGGTGGCGGCGTCTTGGTCGTCCGGGCTGGTGACGAGCTCGAACTTGACGCCCGCGCCGCGGGTTGGGTGGTCGAACGATTGCAGGCCGCGCACTCTGGCGTCGCGCACGTCGACGCGCTCGGGCAGGGTGGGCAGCGCTTGTAGCGTGCTGGCGGACTCGTCGGCAGACACGACCGCGCGGGCGAGGACGGCCCGTCGGAGCTCCTCGGCCACCAGCGCGGCGGCTCGGGGCCGGTCTAGCGGGTCGGTGGCGAGGCATCGCCGAACCATGCTGCGCAGCGGTTGCGGAAACGCGTCCGGAAACTCGAACCGCCCATCCAGCTGTCGCCGCACCGTCGCGTACACGCCCTCGGCGTAGAATGGCGACTGGCCGGCGAAGAGCGCGAACGCGGTGGCGCCGAAGCCGTAGATGTCGGCGCGGTGGTCGCGGTGGGGATCGTTGCCCGCGAGCAGCTCGGGGGCGAGGAATCCGGGCGTGCCGACCCGTTGCGATGCCGGGTCGTCGTTTCGCAGCAGCCATGAGAGCCCGAAGTCGACGACGCGCGGGAGGCCGTCGGCGGCGATAAGGATGTTGTGCGGCTTGAGGTCGCGGTGGACCACGCCGCGCTCGTGGGCGTGTGCGAGCGCTTCGGCGACGTGGATCAGAACGCCGAGCATGCGCGGGTAGACGGCCATCGCGCGGGCGCCGGACCAGTCGGAGAGCGGCTCGCCGTCGATGAACTCCATGGCCAAGTAGAACGTGCTGCCGTGCTGCGGGCCGGGCGTCTCAATCCACGTGTCGTCGGCGTTGGCGCCGGGCGTGGCGGTGCCGGCGGGCAGCTGCGTGCGGCCGTAACCGTAGATGGTGACGATGCCGGGGTGGTTGAGTCGGCACAGCGCGCGGAGCTCGGCGGCGAAGCGCTTGGCGTCGAGTCGGCGGGGGTCGATGACTTTGACGGCGACGGGGCGCAGCACGCCGAGCGGTGGCGCGTTTCCGGCGAGCGCGCGGTCGGCGTCGTCGAGGTCGTGACGGGTGAGTCCGAGCAGGTTGGCGGAGTCGATCTCCTCGGCCAGATACACGGTGCCGTAGCCGCCCTGGCCGAGCTGTCGGACGACGCGGTAGCGATTGTCGATGAGTTCACCGGGACGGAACATGGCGCTCGGGGGGATGGAGTCGCCGGTATGGTCGTCGGTTTCGGTCGGGGGTTGCGTCACAGGTGCTTCACGGTTGCGTCTAGAGAGGTCGGCGCGGGGCTCAAATGGCGGCAGGGCGGCACGAATTCGGGTGGGCGCCGGGTGCCAGATTTTGATCGCGATCTTAGGGTCATGTATGCTGCAGTGCGCTTCGCACGGCGTCTCGCGGCGTCCAGCGTACACGAGGCGCGCGAGCAAGGCGCGCAGCACGGTTGGGGCATTGCCGCCGCCGTCGCTGGTAACCAGCCTTGCTGACCGAGTCCATGCCGGCACACCGCCGCGCCGCTTGCCCCCTGGAACGAATGAATCGAAGTAGAATGTTGAGCGTCGCGCGTCGTTGCTCGTGGTTGGTGGCTGCGGCCGCGGTGTACATCCCCGCGTTGGCGTGCACGCAGACGCCTCCGGCGGAGCTGGGCAGCGCGCGCACGCTGGAGCGCGACGTGGATTCCGGTGGGCCGGCGGGCGTTGAAATTAGCGCGCTGGGCCCCCTGTTCGAGTCCGAGGCGCTGAACGAAGCGCTGATCGTGCTCGGCGAGGGCACGTCGCGATCGGCGATCGATCAGTTGGAGTTGTGGCTGGCGGAGAACCCGAACTCGGAGCTGCACGACGAGGCGACCTTTGCCTACGCGTTCGCGCTGTACACGGGCGAGCGCTGGGCTGACGCGCTGCCGGCCTTGGAGACGTGTCAGGCGGAGGCGCCGCTGTTCGGCGACTACTGCATGTACTGGGCGGCGGAGGCTGCGCTGGAGTTGGGCGAGGCGACGACGGCGGCGGCATACGCGGCGGTGGTGGCTCCGGACGCCGTCATGGGTCCGCGCGCGCAGTTCCTGCGCGGCAGAGCGTTGATGGCGGCGGGAGATTGGGCGACGGCCGTGCAGGTTCTGCAGGGTTTCGTGACCGCGTATCCGGGCGCCTGGTATCGCAACGATGTCGAGTTCGCGCTGGCCGAGGCCTATGTGGAGCTCGACGATGTCGGGGAGGCGGCGCGCACGTATCACCACCTGGCGCTCGTGAACCCGGGCACGTCTGTGGAGACGGAAGCGACGGCGGCCTTGGCGGTGTTGGCGGCCTCGGAAGGGGACGCAGCGGCGGCGTTTCGCGGGGTGAACGACCGCACGGCTGCGGAGACGCTCGAGCGCGGCCGCGTGCTGTTCGATCGGCACCGCAGCGACGAGGTCATCGACCTGCTGCGCCCGGTGCTCACGTCGGCGCCGGCCGGGTCATCGGTGTACTGCGAGGCGGCCTACTTGGTGGGCAAGAGCTACAGCAAGCTGCGCCAGCACAGCAACTCGTTACCTTACTATACGCAGGTCGTGGACGACTGCACGGACCCCGACCTGGTGGTCAAGGCGCTCTACAACGCCGGTCGCGGCGCGTGGAACGCTGACGACGACGCGGCGGCGGTGCAGTGGTTCGAGCGGCTCTGGACCGAGCACGCCGACAATAGCTACGCCGACGACGCCATGTTGCTCGCGGCCCGCGTGTATCGCGGCAACGACGAAGAGGACGCCTACGTGGCGCTGCTCAACCGGCAGATCGCCGAGTTCGGCTCAGGCGACATGCTCAAGGACGCGGTTTGGCTGTTGGCTTCGCGACTGTACGACGCTGAGGACTACCGCGGGCTCGTCACGTTTGTGGACGGGTTGGGCAGCCGAACGGGCGAGAACGACATCTATTCGCGCGGCCGTTTGGGCTACTTTCGGGCGCGCAGTCTGGAGCAGTTGAGCCTGCAGAACGAGGCGCGCAGCGGCTACACGGCCGTGGTCCGCGACAACCCGATGGCCTACTACGCGCTGCTGGCGCTGAACCGACTTCAGAACCTGGACGCGCCGCGCGCGGCGGCGTTGGTTGACGAGCTGGCGCAGGACAACAGCGCTACCGAAGGCATGATCCAGATTCGCCCGGAAGCGGCGGCGCGCGACGGGGCCTTCTTGCGCGGCCGCGCCATGCTGCGGATGGGCTTCTACGAGCTGGCGGAGGGTGAGTTTGGCAAGCTCCGCAGCCGGTTCGCGAACGAGGACGAGATCGGCTGGGTGGTGTCGCTCATGTACCACCACGCTGGCGCGTTCCAGCGCAGTCACCACGTGCCGGGCGAGCGGCAGGACCTGAACCTGGCGTACCCCGCGCCTAGCAACATGGAGCGCTGGCAGGTGGCCTACCCGACGCCCTACGCGGAAGAGGTCGCCGCGGCCGCCACGGAGCGTGGGCTGGACCGCTACTGGGTATACGCCATCATGCGCGAGGAGTCGGGCTTCCGCGCGGACATTGAGTCGTGGGCCAACGCGCGCGGCCTGCTCCAGCTGATGGAGGGCACGGCCAACGACATGGCGGCGCTGACCGGCCGCGGCTCGATTCGAGCGCGCGACCTGTTCGACCCCGAGATCAACATCGAGCTCGGTACGATGTTCATGCGTACGTTGGCGGACCGCTTTGACTCGCACCCGTGCCTGATCTTCGCCGGCTACAACGGCGGCCACGGCAACGTGAACAGCTGGCTCCGCGCCCGCGGCGGCTTGCCGCTCGATGAGTGGGTCGAGGAGATTCCGTACGAGCAGACCCGGAACTACGTGAAGCGGGTGACGATGACCTGGTGGGTGTACCACTGGCTGGACGGCAACCGTTTGCCGCTGCTCGGGTGGGACCTTTCGGACATGCTGTAGAGGCGCGACTGACCGGCGGAGCGGCGGGGCTGAGCGTGGCGGAGCGGCGGGGGCGAGCGTGGCGGAGCGGAGGGGCCGAGTGGGGCGACTCGCGTAGGGTGTGCTCTCACATACGAGGCATGCTATAGCGCCACTACTCTAGAGATCTGGGTGCCCCGCGGGTGCGGCGGACCCACTCGGCCCACGTGAGAGTTCGATGAAGCGACTGATTGCGGTTTTCTTGGTGTTGGCCCTCCCGGCTGCGTCCCACGCTCAGATTGGATCCACGAGCACGACGGGGACGCCGGCGTTCGGTGGTGAGGCGGCAGCGCCCGCCGCGGATGCACCAGCGGCGGAAGCGCCAGCAGCGGCGACGACGGCTCCGGCTGACGCCCCGCGTGAGGCCTCCGCTTCGGCGCCCGTCGCCGTCGGCAACGACTACACGGTCGACGCCGCTCCCACGATCATGGGCGCCACCGGCCTGATGCGCACCTACCAGGCCGGCGGTCTGGAGACGGGCACGCTCGGGCTGAGCCTGCAGTTGGAGTACTTCAAGGGCTCCAACATCGTGCGTCGCGACGATGAGGTCAGCCGCTTCCTCGGCCACATTGGTGTGTCCTGGACGCCGCTCGATTTCCTCGAGGTTTGGTTCACCGGAAGCGGCCGCGCGGTACGCAACTCGCAGGGCTTGCCCGAGGTGATTCAGAGCGTCGCGGACCTGAACTTTGGCCTCAAGGGCTTTTACGGCGTCAACGATTGGCTGTCCGTAGGTGGTCTGCTCAACGTGAACCTGCCGGCCGGCGCCAACCGCGTGGGCACCGACTTCTCGGGCACGGGGCTGGACATCTTGGCGCTGTCGACCTTCGACCTGCGCTCCGCGCTCGATATCCCGATGCGCGCGCACTTGAACGTGGGCTACCGCCTCGACAACTCCGCGAACCTGTTCGATTTCGAGCTCGATCGCGTGGAGCGATTCGGCCAAGGCATCTACGGCTACGACCGCATCTTCCTCGGCGTCTCCGTCGACGCCCCCATGAAGTACATCACGCCGTTCGCGGAGTGGACGCTCGAGTGGCCCAACGGCGCCGCCTGTGATGGCACCATCGACCAGGGCTGCGTGGGCGAGATTGGCTTCGCCAGCTACCCGTCGTTCCTCACGGTTGGCGCGCGCACCGAGCCCGTGAATGGCCTGTCGTTCAACGTGGGCGTGGACATGGGCCTCACCACCGCCGAGTCGCAGGGAACGCCCGCCATCCCGGCGTGGAACTTCCTGATCGGCGCTGCATACAACCTGAACCCCCGTCCCGCGCAGGTCGTCGAGGTTCCGGTCGAAGTGCCCGTCGCCGTCGGCAGCGTGATGAGCCACGTGGAAGGCGTGATTCGCGAGAGCGGCTCGCAAGCGCCCATCGCTGGCGCGCGCATCCGCTACGTGGACACCGACTTCACCGACCAAATCACCGGCGACAACGGCCGCTTCCGCACGTTCGACTTCGAGCCGGGCACCGGCGTGGTCATCGAGGTCTCGCACCCCGAATACGTGACCCGCGAGATGGCCGTGACCATCACCGAAGAAGTGCTCTCCGGCCCCATCGACATGGAGCCGTCGTTCACCGGCGCGCTGGTGCAAGGCACCGTCGGCACCACCGGCCCGGCCGAGGTGACCGTGTCGCTCCGCGGCGAGCAGAACTACGATATCGTGGCCGACGAAGACGGCGCGTTCGAGATGGAGATCGAGCCCGGCCAGTACCGCGTCATCGTCCACGCGCCCGGGCACCAGAGCGCCCGCGACATCATGACGCTCGACGCTGGCCGCCACACCATCGACGAGTCGCTCTCCGCGCTGTCGGCCACCGCGCAGTTCCGGTTCACGGGCGACGGCTTCGGCCCGGCCAACGCGGACGCGCGCATCGACTTCGCCGCCGACGGCTCGCTCACGCCGGAGGCCATCGCGCTGCTCGACGGCGTGGTGGCGCTGCTCGCCGCTGAAGGCACGGGACGCGTGCTCGTGCGCTCGCACACGGACCCGAAGGAGACGATTGAGGAGGAGCTGAACCTGACGACCAACCGCGCCAACGCCGTCATCGACTACCTGGTTGGCCAGGGCGTCTCGGCCGCGCGTCTGGAAGCCGACGGCGTGGGTGCCGCGGAGCCGCTGTTCCCGAACATCGCGGACCGTAACCGCCGCCGGAACAACCGCGTCGAGTTCGAGTTCCTGTACTAGTCGTCGCGCTCGCAGAGCGGCCGCCCGGTACCCTCGCTGAGCGAAGGGCCGCGCGGCCGCTCTTCGTTTTTGCCCTTTGCGTGCGCGCCCGTGCGCAGCGCGCGCCTCACCGCCGCTGCGGGCCTGGAACCGCCGATTTCAGTTCGTCGCTCGTTGACGGTCTCGGCCTGCGGAACTAGTGGACGTGTGACTTTCGAACGCCCGGCTTTGAGGCCGGTTGCCCCCCAGACAGGAGAATTCGCGTGGCTCAGAATTACGACGTGACCGTGATTGGAAGTGGCCCTGGTGGCTACGTTGCCGCCATTCGCTGCGCCCAGCTTGGCCTCAAGACCGCGATCGTAGAGAAGGACGCCCGCCTGGGCGGCACGTGTCTGCTCCGCGGATGCATCCCGACCAAGGCGCTGCTCGAGAGCGCGCACCTGTACGAGAAGATGCAGGAGTCGTCGAAGTTCGGCATCAAGGCGACTGGCGTTGAGGTCGATTTCCCGGCCGTGCAGAAGTACCGCGCCAAGACGGTGACGACCAACTCGAAGGGCGTTAGCTTCTTGATGCGCAAGAACAAGATCGACGTCATCGCCGGTCACGGTCGCATCGCCGGTAAGGGCAAGGTCACCGTCACCGCCGCAGACGGCACCGTGACCGAGATCGCTTGCAAGAGCACCATCATCGCGACGGGCTCGGTCTGTAAGGACATGCCGTTCATCGAGATGGACCACAAGCGCACGGTCAACTCGGACGACATCCTCGAGATCTCCGAGATTCCGAAGAGCCTCGTGGTCATGGGCGCCGGCGCGGTCGGCAGCGAGTTCGCCTCGGTGTACGCGTCGTTCGGCACCAAGGTCACCATCATCGAATACATGGACCACCTGCTTCCCATCGAGGACGAGGCGATCTCCGTGGAGCTTGGCAAGGCGTTCAAGAAGCGCGGCATCGACGTGATGACGGCGTCCAAGGTGACCAAGGTGGACTTGGTCGCTGAGGGTGTGAAGGTGTCCGTGGAGCCCCGTGACGGCGGCGCCGCGCAGGTGATCGACGCCGACATGTTGCTCGTGGCGGTCGGCCGCGCGGCTGTGACCGGCGACGTCGGGCTCGACACCGTGGGCATCACCACGGACGACCGCGGCATGATCACGGTCGACGACCACTGCCGCACGAGCGCCGAGGGCGTGTACGCCATCGGTGACGTCATCGCGACGCCTTGGCTGGCCCATGTCGCGTCCCACGAGGGCGTGCTGGTGGCCGAGGCCATCGCCGGAAACGACGTGCACCCCATCAACTACGATCACACGCCGAACTGCACCTACAGCTTCCCGGAAGTGGCCTCTGTCGGCCTCACCGAGAAGAAGGCGATCGAGCGTGGCCACAAGGTCAAGGTCGGCACCTTCCCGTTCACCGCGAACGGCAAGGCGCGCATCATGGGCGAGCCCGAAGGCTTGGTGAAGATCATCTCCGATGAGGCCCACGACGAGCTGCTCGGCGTGCACGTGATCGGCCCCAAGGCCACGGAGCTCATCGCAGAGATGGTGCTCGGTCTGGAGCTTGAGACGACGGTCGAGGAGATCGCGCACGCGATGCACCCGCACCCGACCCTGTCGGAAGCCATGGGCGAGGCCGCCCACGCGCTCCTGCACGGCAACCCGCTGAACGCGTAAACACCTGCGGAACGCGCAAACACCTGTTGAAGGCTAAGGAGAATCGAATGGCACGTGTGGAAGTCGAGATGCCCCAAATGGGCGAGTCCATCGTTGAGGGAACCATCGTCGAGTGGCTGAAGCAGGTCGGCGACCCTGTCGAGCTGGACGAGGACTTGTTCACCCTGTCTACCGACAAGGTCGACACCGAGGTGCCGAGCCCGGCCCAAGGTGTGGTGGCTGAGTTGCTGTACGCTGTGGGCGATACCGTCGCCGTCGGCACGATCGTGTGCGTCGTAGAGACGGACGCGAACGCCGTCGTTGGAGAGGCCGCACCCGCAGCCGCTCCGGCCGCTGCTGTCGCCGAAGCTTCCGCGAAGGCCGCGGTAGCACGCCCCCCGGCGATGCCTGCTTCGACGCCGGCCGCCGAGGCCACAGGCGACGCGGCTGCTCCCCCAGCGGATGGTGAAGACGCCGACTCGCTGCGACTTCGTCGAAGCACCCCGGTGGTGCGCAAGATCGCGGCCGAGAACGGCATCACGGATCTGGGCCAGGTGAAGGGCACCGGCGTCAGCGGTCGCGTGACCAAGAAGGACATCTTGGCGTTCATCGCCGACGGTGGCGCCGCGAATGTGGTGCCTACCGCCGACGGCGCGATCCCGCGTCCGCCCAAGCTCCCGCCGACGCGTATCAACGCTCCGGCGGCTGGCGCGGCCGGCGCTCCGGCGGGCTACCAGCCGGCGTTTGTGAAGGCGCCCAACGTGCACCTGTACGCCAACGACCGCGTCGAGCCCATGTCCCGTATGGGCGTGGCGATGGCCGAGAATATGCTGCAGGCCCGTCGCGGCACCGCGCACTGCCACACGGTGTGGGAAGCGGACATGTCTCGCGTCGCGAAGGCCCGCAAGGCGCTCTCGGCCGAGTACGCGGACCGCAACGTGAAGCTCACCTACACAGCGTTCTTCGTGGCCGCGGTGGTCGACGGTCTGCGTCGGTTCCCGCTCATGAATGCCGCCATCGACGGCGAGAACATCGTGTTCCGCGGCGACGTCAACCTGGGCATCGCGGCGGCGGTCGACGAGGGATTGATCGTGCCGGTGCTTAAGAACGCGGACACGCTCAACTTGCTCGGCATGGCCAAGGGCGTGAACGACCTGGGTGACCGCGCGCGCAACCGCCGGCTCAAGCCGATGGACGTGGCCGACGGCACCTTCACGCTGTCCAACGCTGGCATCTGGGGCAGCCTGTTCGGCGTCCCTGTGCTCGTGCAGCCGCAGGTCGGTATCCTCGCGGTCGGTGGCATCAAGCAGCGCGTTGTCGCGGACGATGCCGGCAACATCCGCGTGCGTCCGATGGTCAACATGTGCCTCACGTTCGACCACCGTCTCATCGACGGCGCGACGGCGGACGGCTTCATGAAGCACGTGACCGACATGCTCGCGAACTGGGAAGTCTAGTCGACGTCCCTTACTCGGCTTCGCGCTCGATTTCGGGCGCGAGGTCGAGACTCCGGTCGCGCTAGAACGTTAGCGCGACGCCGATGTTCAGGCCGTACGTCCAGTTGGATTCCACCTGGAAGTTGCCTGGTCGTGCCACGTTCCGATAGCCGTCCAAGCGGTCTTCGGTGCTGCGGCCGTACGTCAGGTTGTTGAGCGCGCGGAACGCGATCGGGATCTCGACGGACCCCGTTCGGATGGCCACGCCGCCTTCGAGGCCAAGCAGAAATCCACCGTGTGTCTCGATGGCGACCGCCGGGTCCGTGGTGGTGAAGCCGGTGCGCCGCTCTGTGGCGCTCGCGGCCACACCGAAGCGTCCGCCGAGCAGCAGCGAGCCCATGGGGCGGACCGTGCCGGCGCTCCCGCGCACGCGGGCGTTTACGAGCACATCGAGCGAGGTCGCGTGAAACTCAATCTCGCGCCGACGCTCACCAATCTCGGCAAACCCGCTCGTGCTGTATCGGCCGAGACCGAGCTCAGCGCCGAACGCGAAGGTGCTGGTGATGGACCGCATATAGGTGAGCGCGCCGCGGAACATGGGGCCGGTGAACGCGCTGCCAGCGAGCAGTGTCGGGTCGCCGACCTCGTCGTTCGGGGACGTGATGGTCGCGCCACCTACGCCGAACTGAAGCCCGATGGCGTTGGACGCTTCGTCGCCGGTGGACTGGGCTTGGGCCGTTCCCCCGGACGTGATGGCGAGCGATGCGAGCAATGCGATCGTGGTGACCGCGGTTCGGGCGACGCGCTGCGCCCGATCAGAAAATGACATAGTCGAGACCGACGAGGATGAAGAGCTGATAGTTCCAGGTGTCGTTGTACTGCACAGTGATGCGCTCGTCGTACGTGTCCATGCCGCTGGGGGCGAACACGCCGCGCTCGTTCAGCGTGGAGCCGGTGACGGGGTAGATATTGGCGCGGAATTCGACGGGGATTTCGATCTTGTCGACCCGGATGTTCAGGCCCACGCCGGCGATGATACCGGCGATGCGCTCGGGCGCGTCATCGTTGAGCGTCGCGTTTCCCAGGTAGTTTGCTTCGACGCTGTTGTGCCAGCTCTCGATGAGGGCCGCGTCGGCGATCGGGTCGAGGTCTTCTGGGTACGGGTCGATCGCGTGGGTCGAGAACGAGCGGTTGTTGCGCTGCAGCACAAAGTCGATGCCCGCCGTGACGAACGGGCTGGCGGTGCCGAGCGGGGCGGCCAAGTGCAGCGCGATGGGCAGGTGGTGCGCGTTGAAATCGAGTCGAGCGCCGGTCTCTTGCACCGCGCAGCGCGGCCCGCCGGAGCAGTCGCTCACGCCTTCCAGTTCGATGATCGCCTCGGCCTGCTCGCTCGTGTAGAGCCAGCCGATCTCGAGTCCGATGATGTCGAAGGCGCGGAACTGCAGCGCGCCGCCGACGTCCCAGCCGAGTCCGTAGAACAGGCCCTGCGGGTTGACGCGGTCGTCGTCGCTCGAGTCCGTGGGGCGCGGCAGGAACGCGATGTTCGGCCCGCCCCGCACGCCGATCTTGAGGTCGACGCCGTAGATGTCGAGCGCGGCGGCTGGGCTGGATACGGCGGTGACGCAGATGGCCACGAACGCGAGCAAGAGACGTTTCATTGGAGCACTCGTAGAAGCAAGATGCCGGTAGCCTAGCGTGAGTTGGGAACGTCAGCAACTCACGGTGCTGTGGAGCGGCGGGATGTACGGCCCGTTCTAGCGACTCCTAGGGCGCCAGGTTCTCGACGCTCCACGGGCGGGCAGTCACGCTTGGCATCCCTTTGATTTCAAAGGAGAATCCGAGCGCTTCGAGCGCCGAAAGGTTGGTGGTCCAGGCGGGGCGCAGGTGCACGGAGACGCCGAGCCGCACGGTCTCGTCCGACTCCTCAAGGTGCTGCAAGGTCACGCGCGCGGGCGGGAGCCCAAGTTGTGCGGCTTCGTAGAGCGCGTCGACCGAGGCGAACACGACGAGCGCTCGCGCTGCGGTCTCGGCCAGCTCGATGGCGACCGACGCGACCTCGATCGCCGACATGGCCACGAACGGGATGTCCGTCCGCTCGAGCACATCGTCGGGCAGCTCGGCGCCGACGATCCAGACCGCGTCTGCGTCAAAATGAGGAAGCCATAGGTCGATGAGCTGGCGGGATACACCGCGATCATCGACATGAAGCCGAAGGGTAGGGGGTTGGGTCATTTCGATTTGGGAAGCCAGAATTCGCGGTCGCGATGATCCACGGTGAGCTCGATACCTTGCGCGCGCAGCGCTTCGCCGATGGCCTCTGTGAGCGCCACGGAGCGGTGTTTTCCGCCGGTGCACCCGACGCCGATGGTCAGGTAGGCTTTGCCTTCGGTTTGGTAGCGCGGGATGAGGAACGCCAGCAGGTCGACCACGCGGGTGGTGAATCCTTGGGCGCCGTCTGCGGCGTGCACGAAGGCGGCCACTTCGGGGTCTAGCCCGGTGCTGTCTTTGAGGCGCGGCTCAAAATACGGGTTGCTGAGGAAGCGCACGTCGAAGACGAGGTCGGCTTGTACCAGCGGGCCGTGTTTGAAGCCAAACGACGACAGCTTGATGGTCATGCGCCGCTCTTCGGCGACGGAGAATTTCTCTTGGATGACGCGTTTGAGCTCGTGGACGGTGAGGCCGCTGGTGTCCAGCGCCAGGTCGGCGCGGTCGCGCAGCCCTTCGAGCACGTGTCGCTCTTCTTCGATGGCGACGGCGAAGTTGCCGGTGTCGGCGAGGGGGTGCCGTCGTCGAGTCTCGTTGTACCGCTGTATGATCTGGCGCGGTGCGGACTCGAGGTAGACGATCTGGAGGTCGACGCCTTTCTCGAGGAGCTCGTCGACGACATCCCCTGCTTCACCGATGAAGCGCTTATCACGCGCGTCTACGACCACCCCGATACGGGTGCTCGTTTGCGCGTCCGCTGCGAGCTCGATGACTTTGGGAAGCAGGACAACCGGGAGGTTGTCCATGCATAGGTATCCAACGTCTTCGAGCGCGCGCAGCGCCGTCGTTTTGCCGGATCCGGATAGCCCGGTGAGTAGGACGACGCCCATGTTTGGCGGCTCTCTAGTGTTGTTGAGGTTCGGCGTCGATCAGGCCGAACTTCCCGTCGTCGCGCTTATACACGATGTTGATGCGTTCGGTGCTTTCGTCGGTATAGACGAAGAATTGCGACGAGCGGAGCTCGAGGTGCATGATCGCGTCGTCCACTTTCATGAACGGGGCGGTGTAGGTTTCCGCGGCGATGGCCGGGGCGGCCTCTTCGACGGCTTCTTCGACGACCGGGTCGTCTTCGGTGGGCGCCGGCTCGACGACCTGCATCGTGAAGTTGCGCTCACGCTGGTCCGGGCGGTGTCGCCGAATCTTGGACTTGTAGCGGCGGACTTGGCGTTCGACCTTCTCGAGGGCGAGGTCGACGGAGGAGTACATGTCCTCGGTCTTCTCGACCGACTTCACCGTGACTCCGTTGATGTTGATGGTGAAGTTGGCGATGTGCCAGAACTTCTCTACCGAGAAAGTGATTTGCGAATCGATGTCCTCGCCTTGCACATACTTCGCGACGACGTGTTGAAGTTTGTCAGAGGCGTACTGCTGGACGGCCGGGGAGGCGTCCATATGGCGGAACGACACGTTTACTTGCATATCCTTCTCCTGGGTCTGTGTGCGCGCAGCTCTAAAGGAGCTGTTTGCGTTTTGAACTCGACAAGATGCCCAACATTTCTCGGTACTTCGCTACGGTTCGCCGCGCGATGTCGATTCCGTGGTCGTTGAGCAGAATCTCGACCAGTCGCTGGTCACTCAATGGCTTTCGTTGGTCTTCACACTCGATGATCTTCTTGATGCGTTGTTTGACCGACTCTGCCGCGATGTCATTACCTCCATCGGTTTTGATCGAGCTATTGAAGAAAAACTTGAGTTCGAAGATGCCGCGCGGCGTGTGAACGTACTTGTTGGTCGTCACGCGGCTGATCGTGGACTCGTGCATGCCGATATCGTCAGCGATCTCTCGTAGAACCAGCGGCTTGAGGTGATCAATTCCGTGTTCGAAGAAATCGCGCTGATACCGAATGATGGACTCGGTGACTTTGACGATGGTCCGCTGACGCTGCTCGATCGAGCGGATGAGCCACACGGCGCTTTGCAGGCGCTCTTTGACGTAGTTCTTGGCGTCGTCGTTCTTGGTCGTCGCGTCCTTGGCGCCTTTGCGCAGCGCCTTGCGGTAGTAGTCCGACACGCGGAGCCGAGGCAGGCCGTCGTCGTTGAGCACCGCCACCCACTCTTCACCGCGGCGGACCACGTAGATGTCCGGCGTGATGTAGGTGGGCTCTGAGTCGGCGTAGCCGTGGCCAGGCCGAGGCTCCAACGTCTGCAGGCTGCGGTGCGCGTCCATGACATCATTCTTAGTCACGCCGAGCGCCCGCGCGATGCCAGCGTAGTCTTTTCGCTCCAGATCGTTGAGGTGATGGGTGAGCACCTCGCGCAGTACGGTGTCGCCGGGGAACATGACGCGGGCCTGAATCAGCAGGCACTCCGACAGGTCGCGCGCGCCGACGCCCAGTGGGTCGAACTCTTGCACGATGAGCAGGCCCTCTTCGACCGTGTCTTCATCGAGGCCCTCGGACTCGGCCAGCTCGGAGAGCGTGGTGTCCCGAAGCAGGCCCATATCGTCGAGGTTGCCGATGATGATCTCGGCGGCGCGCTGCTCCAGTGGGGTGCAGTCGGCGACGCCCAGCTGCCAGAGCAGGTGGTCGGTGAGCGACTCGTTCTTGAAGAGCGTCTGCTCGGGGCCGGGAAGCTCGTCCATGGATCCGCCGCCACCCGCCGCGGGCAGGGGGGAGGAGTAGTTCTCCAGGTAGGACTCCCAGTCGATATCGTCGACGGCCTCTTGCCCGGACTGCTCAGGCTCGGCGTTCTCTGCCGGCTCTGGCGTCTCGAGTTTGGCCTCCCGCTCGGCCACCTTTTGGGCGTCCTCAGGAGACTGTGCGCGTTCGCTCTCTTCTTCCAAGAGCGGGTTCTCGATCATCTCGGTGTGCACGAGGTCGACGAGTTCCATGCGGCTCAACTGCAGAAGCTTGATGGCCTGCTGCAATTGCGGCGTCATCCGAAGCTCCTGACGTTGCGCCAGGTTTTGCTTCATCTCTAACGCCATCAGTGACCCCCTGAGTCCGAGTGTAACCCTTTTCTCGGAAGCTGACTGGGTAGCGTTGAGGCCACATATACGTGCGGTTTCGTCACAAGACTGAGAGTATGGCGGCGAACGCGTGACGTAAAGTGCGACAGGCTTTTCAGCGTACGAATCTGCTGTCCGGGGTAGGGCGCTGTGGGCGAGCCACGGCGGACCGCGACCCTAGAAGAGATCGCCGCCGCGAACCTCGGTGTCCGCTCGTCGCCGCCGCCGCTGCTCCCCGCTGGGCGCGGTGGTGCGGGTGGGCTCTGGGGTCGGCTCAACGATGATCGGAGCTGGAATCGGTTGGAACCCGACGGTGGTCTCGGGGCTCTCGATCGGCGTCGCGGTGGCGACCTGCGCGCTGTGCGAGGTCGCGTCCATCGGCGGGGGCTGCATGGCGAACCAACCGCCGACAGCGCCGGCGGCGATGGCGATGAGCAGCACGGCGATCCCGGCCTTGCCGGACTTCTTGGCGGCCGGAGCGGCTTCGGCAGCGGCGACCGCGGCGACCGCGACGGGCGCGGCTTCTTCGATGGGCTCCGGCTCGGGCTCGGGCATCGCCAGCAGCTTCGCGACCTCGGGCGAGACGCCCTCCGGCATCGCCGACATATCGCGGATATCGGACGGGACCACGTGGCGGCCGCTGATGGATCCGCTGAGCGATCCACTCAATGCCCCACCGAGCGGCCGGCTGACGGAGCCGCTGTTCGAGCGGCTGTGCGAGCGACTCACGGAGCGGCTTACCGAGCCGAGCGAACCCCGCTCGCCCTCGTCGCCTACCGCGCCCTCCGATCGTTCTGCCAGCTCGCCCAGCGATCGCTCGGCGCCTGTGGCGTCGCGGATTTCGGGCGCCAGCGCGTCGGTCACGAGCGATGCCTTCGGGATCTCGACGGCTGCGAGATCCGCGAGCGTGATGCGCGGTTTGCTGGGTTTCGACATCGTGTCGGGGGCGGAGGCGTGCCAATTCCCTAGTCCAAGCGCGGGATCAAGGCAACGTTGAGCGTCTGAGCGAGCCCGGCGCGAAACCAGGGGCCCCCGGTGGGTTGTGGTTGCCCGAAACCGCGTGTGCGGCTAGCACGCCGAGCCGTGGCTACACTGCATTCCCATCCGTTCTACGAGCGCTCACTCGCCTTTCGAATGAAGGCGCCGGTGATTGTGTTCGTGCTCGCCGCGGCGGTGTTCGCGGCCTTCGCTGGCCCGCGCGTGATGCAGGCCAGCCCAGATAACCACTTCGCTTACCTGGCGGACTCGTATCTGCACGGCACCCTCGAGATGCGCGAGGACCCGCCGCACGCGAACGACTGGGCCAGCTACGAGACCGTGACGCTCGCCTCCGGGCAGGAGCTCAGCGGCATCTGGTGGAACCGCGGCGCGCGCGAGTTCCTCGACCTCGAAGGCAACTTCTACCGCATCGACGCGCACGACATGCGCGGCATGACCTCGGAGCGCACGTACTATGTGTCGTTCCCGCCGATGCCGGCGGTGCTCATGCTGCCCGGCGTCGCGATCTGGGGCGTGCACTTCAACGACGTGCTGTTCACGATCTTCTTCGCCGCGCTCAACGCCGCGCTCATGTACGCGTTGCTACGGCGGATCGTGCTCGGCGGGCGCACGCGGCTCAATCCGGGCGCGATCGGCTGGCTCACGGCCATGTTCGCGGTCGGCTCGGCGCATCTTTGGTGCAGCGTGCAGGGCGCGGTCTGGTTCACGGCGTTGGTCGTCGGGGTCACGTTCACGCTGCTTTATGTGATGGCGAGCATCGACGCCCGCCGTCCGTTCTTGGCAGGCCTGGCGTTGGGCTGCGCGTTCGCGACGCGGACCCCGCTGCTGTTCTCGGTGGTGTTCTTCGCGACGTTCTTCTTCTTCCCCGGCGGGCGTCTGCGCACGGACTGGGGCAAACGGTTTTGGCGCGACGGGCTGCTGTTCGTGGCGGCGCCGATCGCCATTGGGCTCACGCTGCTGGCGCTCAACTACGCGCGGTTTGAGCACGCGAGCGAGTTCGGGCACCGGTACCTGGCGAACGGTCAGATCGACCGGATCAAGAACTACGGCCTGTTTAACGTGCACTTCCTGAGCATGAACTTGAGCGCGCTGCTGGCGCTGTTGCCCAAGTTCCAGCCGGAGGCGCCGTACATCCTGATCTCGAAGCACGGGCTGGCGATTTGGTTCACCACGCCGGCGCTGTTGTACCTGGCGCGGCAGATGCCGGTGCGGGACGACGCCGACCGACTGTGGCGCAACGCGGTGCTGGTGACGGTGGCGGCGATCATGATTCCGCACCTGTTTTACCAAAACACGGGGTGGGTGCAGTTCGGCTACCGGTTTAGCATGGACTATATTGCGTACCTGACGATCCTTTTGGCGCTCGGTCGCGATCGGCTGTCGTGGCTGTTCAAGACCGCTGTGGTGGCGGGAATCGCGGTCAACGCCTTTGGCGCCGTGACGTTTGGGCGACACTGGCGTTACTACGCCGAGTGGTTCTTAGAGGACTAGAGGAGCACAGGCGCGTTGACACGGCGCGTCACCTCCATAACATGCGGCGGACCTTCGGCGCGTTGCGCGTGGGTCGTTCTCCGGCGACCGCATGCTCACGGGCGCCTTCCAACATTGTGGCTCACTCCTCCTGCGGTGAGTCCGCGTATTCGTACAGGCACATGGCGCGCACCTCGAAACCGACCAAATTCGTCTTCATCACCGGCGGCGTCGTCTCCGCACTCGGCAAGGGCATCGCGGCCTCCGGGCTCGGAGCCCTCATGGAAGCGCGCGGCCTCAGCGTCAGCTTCCTCAAGCTGGACCCGTACGTGAACGTGGACCCGGGGACCATGAACCCGACCCAGCATGGTGAGGTGTACGTCACCGAGGACGGCGCCGAGACGGACCTCGACCTGGGCCACTACGAGCGGTTCACGTCGGCGCGCATGTCGCGGAGCAACAACTTCACCACCGGACAGATCTACGACTCGGTCATCTCGAAAGAGCGCCGCGGTGAGTATCTGGGCGGCACGGTGCAGGTGATCCCGCACATCACCGACGAGATTAAGGCGTGCATCATGGGCGCCGCCAAGGACTGCGACATCTTGTTCACCGAGATCGGCGGCACGGTTGGCGACATCGAGGGCCTGCCGTTCCTTGAGGCCATCCGCCAGATGCGCGCGGACGTGGGCGAGAAGAACATCTGCTACATCCACGTCACGCTGGTGCCGTACATCGCCGCCGCAGGCGAGCTGAAGACCAAGCCTACGCAGCACTCCGTGCGCGAGCTCCGGTCGATCGGCATCCAGCCCGACATCCTGCTTTGCCGCTCCGACCGAGCGATCGGGCAGGACATCAAGAGCAAGATCGCGCGCTTCTGCAACGTGAACGTCGCCGACGTGATCGCGACGCCGGACTCCAAGACCATCTACGAGGTGCCGCTCGGGCTGCATCGCGAAGGGGCCGACCAGCGCGTGTTGGAGCGTCTGGACATCTGGGCCGGCGCGCCGCGTCTGGAAGAGTGGGTGAACCTGGTCGACGCGATCGAGAACCCGGAGCGCGACATCACGATCGCGATCGTGGGCAAGTACATCGACCTGACGGACTCCTATAAGTCGCTCAACGAGGCGCTGCTGCATGGTGGTTACCGCCACCGCGCGAGCGTGAAGCTCAAGTTCATCGACTCCGAAGCGCTCGAGAGCCAAGACGTGGCGAAGGTGCTCGCGGACGTGGACGGCGTGCTCGTCCCCGGCGGCTTTGGCAAGCGGGGCACCGAGGGCAAGATCGCCGCGATCAAGTACGCGCGTGAGAACGGCGTCCCGTTCTTCGGCATCTGCCTGGGCATGCAGCTCGCGGTGGTCGAGTTCGCCCGCAACGTGGCCGGCATCAAGGATGCGCACAGCCGCGAGTTTGTGGAGGACAGCGCGAACGCGGTCATCGACCTGATGGCCGAGCAGATCGACGTGGTCGACATGGGCGGCACCATGCGTTTGGGCGGCTACCCGTGCGTGCTGGAGCACGGCTCGCTCGCGAGCGACGTGTACGAGGCGACGGAGATCACCGAGCGTCACCGTCACCGCTTTGAGTTCTCGAACCGCTTCCGCGAGCCGCTCGAGGCCGCTGGTTTGATCCTGAGCGGCAAGAGCCCCGACGGTAAGCTGGTGGAAGTGGTCGAGCTCGCGGACCACCCGTGGTTCGTCGGCTGCCAGTTCCACCCCGAGTTCAAGTCGCAACCGACGCGCCCGCACCCGCTCTTCGCGGCGTTTGTGAAGGCGTCGATCGACGCGGCCGAGGCTGCGGAGTCGGGAGCTGTGACGGGGACGGGAGCGTGAGCGGTACGTCGGACACGCAAGGGTACACGCTGGTCACGCCGCTCCGTTGGGTCGGCGACGCCGCCACGGGCCACCTGGAGCTGCTCGACCAGCGTCGGTTGCCTTCGGAAGAGGTGTGGCTCTCGTTCCGCACCGCCGACGAGGTGGCCTCCGGCATCCGCGACATGGTCGTCCGAGGCGCTCCGGCGATCGGTGTGACCGCCGCGTTTGGTGCGGTCATCGCCGCCCGTGACCCGTCGACGTTTGACGCTGGAATGGAGGCCCTCGCGGCTTCTCGTCCCACGGCGGTGAACCTGTTCTGGGCGCTGGATCGCATGCGCGTGCTCACCGAAAAGGTCGGCTTCGACGTGGCCAAGCTGCACGTGGAAGCGGAGCAGATTCGCCAGGACGACATCGTCGCGAACGTGACGATGGGCGACTTTGGCGCTGCGCTCATGCCTGACAACGCGCGCATCCTGACCGTGTGTAATACCGGTAGCTTGGCCACCGCTGGCTACGGCACCGCCGCAGGCGTGATCCGCAGCGTGCACCGCGCCGGCCGTCTCAAGCACGTGCTCGCCTGCGAAACTCGGCCCTATCTGCAGGGCGCTCGGCTTACGCTTTGGGAGCTCATGCGGGACGACGTTCCGGTGTCGCTCGTGACCGACGGCATGCCGGGTCACCTGATGGCGCACGGCGAGATCGACGCGGTGATCGCGGGTGCTGATCGCATCGCGGCGAACGGAGATTCCGCAAATAAAATCGGCACTTACCAGCTTGCTGTGCTGGCCAAGTACCACGGCATCCCGTTCTACATCGCGGCGCCGACCACCACCATCGACGGTGCCACGCCGACCGGCGCCGGCATCCCGATCGAGCAGCGCTCGGTGGCTGAGGTCGTCGAGGTGTTGGGCCAACGGATCGCCCCGGCGGACGCGCATGCGCTGCACCCGGCGTTCGATGTAACGCCGGCGTCGTTGATCGCGGGCATCATCAGCGAGAAGGGCGTGGCGACGGCGCCGTTCGGCCCCACGCTTGCGGGCTGGCTGGCCGAGTAGATTCGGGTCGGTTTCGGGGCTGCGCGCTTAGGGGCGCAGCACTTCGGAGCCTACGCCGCCGCTTCGGCCGGGCAGGGTGAGCTCCAGCGCGCGCGGCCGATTGAGCTGCGGCGCGCTGCGGTCACCGGCGCCGCCCGGGCGGGTGGTGCGGGGCCGCAGCTGGTTCTGCTGCAACCGCAGGCGCAGGCCTTCGGTGCCGTTGGCGGGATGGATGACTGCGGCGGGATCGCTGCTGCCCTCCGCGGTCTCGGGTTCCGCGGCCGGCGTCGGCTGGACGGCGGGGGACGTCTCTGCGGCGTCGGCGGTGACCGAAGGCGCGAACGCGTCGGCTTCGCTCGGGGTCTCGACGCTCGGCAGCGCAGGGTTCGTTTCGGCGCCGCAGCCACAGCCGTCGGCGCAGGAGAACGAGCCGACGAGCAGCGCGGCGAGGGTGAAGTGGCGGGTCGCAGGGAAGCGGGCGGAGCGAGAGACGGACATGGCGGTGGGTGGCGTGAAATGAAGTGGGTTCGAGGGCATAGCCTCGCGCTGCAGGATCCGCCATACTGAACGCGTGTTCCCACGGGCTGATTCCCAGACGCGATCGATGGCCGAACAAGACCCCACGCCACCGCAGCGCGTGATTCTGCATGTGGATATGGACGCGTTCTACGCCTCGATTGAGCAGCGCGACAATCCGGCGCTGCGTGGCAAGCCGGTGATCGTCGGCGGCGGATCGCGCCGAGGTGTGGTGGCGACTGCGAGCTATGAGGCCCGCAAATTTGGGGTGCACAGCGCGATGCCCGGCTTTCAAGCGCGCCAGAAGTGTCCGCAGGGGATCTTCGTGACGCCGCGCATCGGTCACTACGCCGCTGTGTCCGCTCAGCTGATGGAGATCTTCGACCGGTACTCGCCGAGCGTTGAGCCGCTGTCGCTGGACGAAGCGTTCGTGGACATGACGGGCGCCGAGCGGCTGTTTGGGACGCCGATGGAGATGGCGGAGCGGATCTCGTCGGACATCCGCGAGACGTTGGACCTGACGGCATCGATCGGGGTGGCGGGTAGTAAGTACGTGGCCAAGGTCGCGTCCGACTTCCGCAAACCGGCGGGCATCACGATGGTGCCAAACGGGGGCGAGCGACAGTTCCTCGCCCCACTAAAAGTCGAGCGAATCTGGGGGGTTGGGCCAAAGGCAGCGGAGTCGTTGCACGCGCTGGGGCTCAAGACCATCGGCGATGTGGCGGCGTACTCTCGGCCGGTGTTGGAATCGCGGCTGGGCCCGTTCGGAGCGCATGTGTGGCACCTGGCGAACGGCTACGACAACCGGGTGGTGGACTCGGAGCGGCAGCGAAAGAGCGTGGGGGCGGAGCGGACGCTGGCGGTGAACATCCAAGGCATCGACGCGGTGCGTGCGCAGCTGCTGCCGCTGGTGGATGAGGTGTCGGAGGGCCTTCGTCAGCGGGGCTGGCGCGCGCATGGCGTCCGCCTGAAGCTCAAGTATGCCAACTTTCGGCTGATCACGCGCGACCGCCGGCTGTTCGAGCCGGTGTCGGATGCGTCGAGCCTGCAGTCCGAGCTCGAGGTGTTGCTCGGGCGGGCGGAGCTGAACACACCGATCCGGCTGGTGGGCATCGGGGCGTTCGACTTGGTGGAGTCAGACGCCCCGCGTCAGGGCAACCTGTTCGCGGCGCCAGTGGAGCGTCGCGAGCGGTTGGAGGTGGCGATGGACGAGGTGACGGCGCGGTTTGGTTCCGGCTTGGTCGTCCGCGGCAGCACGCTGAAGAAGGGCTGACCGCTTCGCGCTCGGCTACTGGCAGGCTTCTTCGAGCTCGGGATCGACGCAGTCGCAGAGGAACTCGGAGCATCCGGCCGCGCCACCGCCATCGGCGAGGCAGTCGTCGAGGGGCTCGAGGCACAGGTTGCAGGCCAGGTCGGAGGCGCGGCAGTCGTTGAAGCAGCCTTCGACGTCGTCTCCACAGGCGACTTGGCAGTCGGTGCAGTCGGCGACTTCGCCGCATCCGCTGGCCGAGGGGAAGCAGGCGCAGTACTGGTCGACGCAGCAGCCGGTGCCGGGTCCGGCGGGGTCGCAGGACTCGCGGCTCATGCACTGCGCTTGTGTGGCGAGGCACTGGGTGCAGGTGTTGGACTGGTCGTCTTCGCAGGCGGCGAGGCACGCGGCGTTGGTTCCGCAGCCTGTACGGCACTCGCTGAGGGGGGTGCAGACGTTGCTGGAGGTGTAGTTTTGCACGCAGATGCCGGAGACGCAGTGTTGCGCGCTGGAGCAATCGGAGCAGGTGTCGCTGACGCAGACGTTGTCCTGGCAGGTTTGTTCGGGCGCGCAGGCGAGCCCCCCGCAGTTGGCTTCGAGGCAGAGCTCTTGGCCGCCGCTGACGACGCAGGCTTGGCCGGGGGCGCAGACGCGGCTGCATTGGTCGTCTCCGCAAGCGGCGAAGAAGAGCGCGGCCAGGGCGGTCGCGGCGAGCAGGAGAGGGGAGATGCGCATAGTTCGACGAGTGGGGTACGGTTAGGAGGGCGGGTATATCAGTCGTCGCAGTTTGACGCGACGGAGAAGCGGAAGGATCGGTGCAGAGGGCGGAGTGGGCTCGGCAGAGTTGACGCCCCGGTGGGTTAGGGGTTTGATAGGCGAGCAGCCGTTCGCACGTTCGTGTGGATTGGCGACGCCCCGCGACCCCCCCTTGTTACCGAGCAGCATGGCAAATTGGGTGCTCAAGTTCATCTCCGGAAAGTACCAAGGGGGTGAGTTTCCGCTGGAAGAAGGCAGCGAGTATCATATTGGTCGATCGAGTGAGTCCGACATGGTCCTAGTAGAGGACATGGTGTCGAGGAATCACGCGAAGATCCATGTGGTTGGTGACGTTGCAAAGCTTCACGATCTCGGCAGCACGAACGGCTCGTTCGTGAACGGCGAGCGCGTGTCCGATGTGGACTTGCAGGAAGGGGATCGCATCCTCTTCGGCACGTCGATCATCAAGCTGATTCGCACCTCTGGCGCGGAACAGCGGGCGAGCTCGGTGCTGACCGAGACGCCGGACAATGCCGTGACGGGTGGCAACGCCATTCGCGCGACGCAGACGTTCACGAAGGGCGCGAGCGTGACGATGGCCGGCTCGATGTCGGGCCTGCTCGAAGAAGTGTCGCTCCCGGACCTGCTGCAGCTGTTCTCGACCTCTCGAAAATCGGGCGTGCTGCGTTTGATCCGAGGCGAGGAGAAGGCCGCGCTGTACCTGCGCGACGGCCGCTGCGTGTTCTGCGAGATCGAAGGCGTGAGCCTGCCTCCGGACAAGGCGGCCTACCGGGCGATGACCTGGGAGACCGGCATGTTCGTTCTCGAGCCGCCCTCGGACCGTACGTTCGAGGTCGAGATCGAGATGAGCACCGAGGCGATGATGATGGAGGCCATGCGTCTGATGGACGAGATGGCCAACATGAGCGCTCGGACTCCGGAGCGGACCGACCGCGTGAGCGTGCCGCGTCCGTTGGAGAGCCCGCTGACGAGCCTGTCCCCGCTGCAGCTGGACGTGTTCCAGCTGGCGTACAACTCCGACACGGTCGGCGACGTGCTGAACATGGCGCTGGCGACGGACTTGGAGACGATGGGCGCCATCGAGTACCTGATTCAGCATCAGTACGTAGAGGTGCACTGAGCCATGTGGCCGCTGGTCACAGCGTTGGCCAACGCGGCGCTGGCGTTTTCGAGCGTCGCGGACGCCGAGCCGCCCGGACTAGCGATCAACCCGAACATTTCGATCGGCAGCTGCAACGGCGGCCGTCCGATCGATGTTCGGAGTGGCATGTCGGCGCAGACGTACACGGGTACGTTGCGGGGCGAGATTCCCGGCGAGGAGGCGTTCGGCGTGTACTGCACCGGCTACTACGTGGTCGAGCCGCACTTCTGTTTTGTGGTGCCCAGCTCCGGCGCGTACCTGAGCTTCGAGATCACCGAGGGCGGCGGCATCGATACGACGCTGGCGATCGCGAACGAGGATCTGGAGTGGCCGATCTGCGACGACGACGGTGGCCAAGGGCTGCTGTCGCGGGTGAATCAATGGTTTGAAGGCGGCGAGTACACCGTGCATCTAGGCTCGTACGGCCAGCACAACTCGGCGTCGTTTACTTTGACCGTTCAGGCGGGCGATGTGTGGTAGCCACGTCGCTCGCGTGCCGTTAGACTGGGTGGTAGTGAATGAAGATGCTTTTAGAAGCCCTGTGCCCCTTAGGAGTCGATGAGCGCGCTTGATCCTCACGAGCTGGATAGTTTGGTCCTGAGCGCCTTGGAGGTTGGGGAGTACCCTGGCCGCGCGCGCGGTGACGACAACGCGACGCCGGGCTACGTTCTGGCAGAGATTCCGATCCCCGAAGACCTGGGCGCGGCGATCGCAGCGCTGGACGCGGATCGTGTGGCGCAGGCCTCCGCGGCCCGCGTTGAGAGTCTGGCGGCGGCGCAAGTTCGCCAGGCCAAGGCCCTCCCGCAGCCGGGCGAGTACGCGTGCGCCGAGTGCGACGCGATCAACCCGAACGCGAGCAAGTTCTGCGGCGAGTGTGGTCATCGCCTGGTGGCGCCCGCGTCGGAGCTGAGCGACGCGCACCGCATGCCAGCGCCGATGCCGATCGTGCTGGTGTCGATCAACGAAGACGGCACGGACGGCCCGCGGGTCGACCTGCAGTTTGCGGACACAGTGGTGGGCCGCGCCGGCGATGTGCGGTTCCCGACGGACGCGTTCCTGTCGCCGAAGCACGCGCGGGTCACGATGGAAGGCCGCAGCGTCTTCATCGAGGATCTGTACTCGTTGAACGGCACGTACGTGAAGCTCCGCGAGGAGGCGCGCCTGACGCCGGGCGACACGTTCTTGATGGGCCGCCAGGTGCTGCGCTTTGAGAAGTTTGAGCACACGATCGTTCCGAAGGCTCGGTCGAGCGACGGCACGCGCTACATGGGTTCGCCGCCACCGGGTGGCCAGTTCAAGCTGCTGCAGGTGGGCATCGGCGGTGTGATCCAGAACGTGTACTGCGTGCACGATTCCGGCGCCGTGATCGGCCGCGAGAAGGGCGACGTGATTTTCCCGCGCGACAAGTTCATGTCGGGACGCCACGCGCAGATTTTCCCGCGCGACGACGGCAACTACTACCTGGTCGACCTGAACAGCTCGAACGGCACCTGGGTGAAGATCTGGGAACGCCGCCAGTTGGGCTCCGGGGACTTCGTTTTCCTGGGACAGCAGCTGTTCCGCGTCGAATTCTAGCCGGGTTCTGGACGGGTTCTCGGACACGCTCTAAAGGAGCGGATACCGCGCCCCTCGGGTCGTCGCGCTCGCGCCGCGGCCCATTCGCGGTACAGATACGACAGTCGGTTTGCTCGACAAAGCGCACCGAGTGCGTCAGGATTGCACGAATTCAAGGCCCAGAGACGTTGAATGAAGGTCTGCCCTAAGTGCGGCAAGCGATACGATCACCGTGACTTGTTCTGCACGGAGGACGGCGCATCGCTCGAGGAGATGCCGGTAGCGCCCACGGCGGCGCGCCCAGCCGCGCCCGCGGGTGCCGGTCTCGCCACCGATCCGAGCACGCAGCCGACGGAGGCCATCGCGCCGTTGGGCAACGCCAGTATGTCGGCGGCGCACGTGTTCGTCCCGCCGCAGCCGGATCCCAACGATCCGCTGATCGGCAGCACGATCTTTGGCGACTACATCATCACCAAGCAGCTCGGCGAGGGCGGCATGGGTGCGGTGTACCTGGCCGAGAACCCGAACATCGAGCAGAAGATCGCGATCAAGGTTCTGCACGGTCACGCGGCGCAGAACAAAGAGTTGGTCAAGCGGTTCAACCGCGAGGCGCGCGTCATCTGCAAGCTGACGCACCCCAACATCATCCGGGTGTTCGTGTTCGGCCAGACGCCGGACAAGACGATTTTCCTGGCGATGGAGTTCGTTCAGGGCCGCACGCTCCGCGAGTTCATCGAGGACGCTGGGCACCTGGACGAGCTGCGCTCGATCGCGATCATGCGGCAGTGCCTGCACGCACTCGCCGAGGCCCATGAGTTGGGCATCGTTCACCGCGACCTGAAGCCGGACAACATCATGTTGACCCAGTTCAGGAAGGTGGATGAGTTCGTAAAGATTCTCGACTTCGGCATCGCCAAGGTTCAGGAGGAGCCCGGTCAGCAGAACCAGAAGCTGACGCAGGCGGGCGTCGTGTACGGCACGCCGGAGTACCTGTCGCCCGAGCAGGCGCAGGCCAAGGAGCTCGACGGCCGCTCGGACGTCTACTCGATGGGCATCATCCTGTACGAGATGATCACTGGCGTTGTGCCGTTCCACTCGACGACCGCGGTCGCGATTCTGGCGGCGCACGTTTATGACGCGCCGCAGCCGCCGACCGTCGTGGCCCGCCACCCGGTGCATCCGAAGATGGATGCCATCGTCTCGAAGGCGCTGAAGAAGGACCCGAAGGAGCGGTATCAATCCGCGATGGAGTTCCTGTCGGACTTGGAGGAGCTCGAAGCGGAGCTGACCAAGGGCGCCGCCACCAAGACGACGGTGTTGGACGCGTCGCAGCTTTCGCTGGTGCTTGAGGTCTCGCGCGCTGCGCAGGCTCGGCGCGAGCAGGGCGTGGCCGTGGAGCCTCCGCCGATGCCCGCAGCGGCTCCGGCGCCGGCGCAGAACCTGGCCCCCTCGCCGGTGCAGCCGCCGGTGGCGCAGTCGGGCGCAGGCAGCCAAGTGGCGATCCTGTACACGGTGATCGCGGGACTCGTGGTCCTGCTGCTCATGGTGTTCGCGGCGCTGCTCTATGTGAACAGCAAGCGCGGAGCGGCGTCGTCGTCGCTCGACGAGCCGCCCCGCGTGGAGCGTCTGGTCGAGGGCTACTCGCCGGCGGCGAGCTCTTCGATCACGTAGGCGCTCGACCGAATGCCGTTGAAGTAGTTCTCCAGGCCGAACTTCTCGTTGGGCGAGTGGAGACGGTCGTCGGCCAAGCCGAGGCCCATGAGCACGGAGTCGATGCCGAGCAGGTTCTTGAAGCTGGCGACGACGGGGATGCTGCCGCCGCTGCGCATGAACACGGGGTCGACGCCCCACACGCGGGCGAGCGCGCGCGATGCCGCGATGACGGCGGGGCCGTTGCGGTCGACCAGGAACGGAGTGCCGCCGTGGTGCGGGATGAGTTTCACGCTCACGCCGGCCGGGCAGACCTTCTCGAGGTGGGCGCGGAGCTTGTTCTCGACGTCGACGGGGTCTTGGTCGGGGACGAGTCGGCAGGACATCTTGGCGAAGGCCTGCGCGGGCAGGACGGTCTTGGCGCCGGGCTCGATGTAGCCGCCCCAGATGCCGTTGCAGTCGAGGGTCGGTCGCGCGCTGATCTGCTCTAGGACGGTGTAGCCGGCTTCGCCGACGGTGACCTGAAGTCCAGCTTCTTTCTTGAAGCCCGCCTCGTCGTGGTTGAGGGCTGCCATGTCCGCGCGGTCGGCGTCGGAGAGGGCTTGGACGGAGTCGTAGAATCCGTCGACGGTGATGCGGCCCTTGTCGTCGTGGAGGGTGGCGATCATCTCGCAGAGCGCGTTGATCGGGTTCTTGACGGCGCCGCCGTACAGGCCGGAGTGGAGGTCGTGGGAGGGGCCCTGCACTTCGACATCGAAGTAGGCCAGGCCGCGGAGGCCGACGGTGAGCGCGGGCTGTCCGACACCGAACATGGAGGTGTCGCTGATGAGGACGGAGTCCGCGGCGAGCATCTCAGCGTTGGCGGTGAGGAAGGGGTCTAGGTTGTCGCTGCCGACCTCCTCTTCGCCTTCGATCAGGAACTTCACGTTGATGGGCAGCTTGCCGGCGGTCTTGATGTGCGCCTCGACGCCCTTGATGTGGCAGTACATCTGGCCTTTGTCGTCGGTCGCGCCGCGGGCGACGATGTTGCCGTTCTCGATGGTCGGCTCAAAGGGAGGGTTCCGCCAGAGCTCAAGCGGGTCGGGCGGCTGCACGTCGTAGTGGCCGTAGATGAGCACGGTCGGTGCGCCGGGGGCGTTGAGCCACTCGCCGTACACGATGGGGTGCCCGGGCGTCTCGTGGATGGTGACGTCGAAGTCGAGGTCGCGGAGCTTGTCGGCCACAAAGTTCGCGGCCTTCTGGATGTCCGGCTTGTGGGCTGGGTTGGTGGAGACGGACGGGATGCGGAGGAGGTCTTTGAGTTCCTCCAGGTGTGCGTCGCGGTGGCTCTGCAGGTAGTCGTCGATAGCGGTCATGGGTTGGTACACCGGGTCTGATAGGCGGCCGCGAGGAGCAGCGCCGTGTGGGTGGATGCGGCGCCATGGCTGTTGGATTCAGCGAGCGAGATGGCGCGGTCGAGTGGAAGTGGGGGCGTCGCGATGAGCTTGGCGAGGATGACGTCGCGGCTGATGGGCAGCGTGACCTCTTGCGCGGCGTTGGGCGCGACGAGGGCGGCGATGAGGGCGTCTTGGGAGAGCGTGAGTTCGGTGATGTTGGCCCACTGTACGGCGCGCCAACGGCGGGCGGCGCGGGCGTCGTTGAGGTTGCGCTCGGCGGCTTGTTCCACGGCTTCGCTTTGGTCGGCGGCGACGAGCCAGGCGGCGATCTGCGGGGTCATGCTGCTGCTGTCGATGTACTCGATGAGCTTGGTGGCGAGCTCGGGCGTGGGCGCTGCGCCGTGGACGGCGACTTCGAGCGCACGCGCGGACGCGGGGATGCTGGGGTCGAGCAGGGCTTGGGCGAACGCTTCGCGCTGTCCGGCGGCGCCGATGCAGGCGGCGTCCAACGCGCTGTGCACGGGCAGCGTGATGTCGGTGAGGGTGGCGGCGAGCTGCGTCATGTCGCGGCGCGCGACCGTGGTCCTGGCGCGTTCCTGGTCGGGCGAGTCGGCGCCGGTCTCGTACGCGCCGATGGCTTGGGTGGCGGCGAGGCGGGCGACGAAGCCGATGGAGGTCCGGGACTGGCCACCGAATCGCGCGAGCGCGCTGCTTTGGGCGCTGGTGAGCTCCACGCCGGCGGCGACCGCGACCATGCTGACGAGCTCACCGTCGTTCTCCTGCAGCGTCGCGGCGATGGCGTCGCGGTGTTGTTCGAGCGTGGCGCCGAGTCCGAGCAGCCAACGCGCTTGGCCGATGCGGTCGCGTCGTTCTACGCCGGGGTTGCTCAAGACGCGGAGGGAGGCGGGGATGAGCGCATCGGTGGGGCCTCGGCCTTGCAGGCGCTCGAGCGACGCTGCGGCGAGGGCGGGGGACGAGGTCAGGACGGCGGAGAACGCGTCGTTCCACTGCGCGTCGATGTTCCCGCTGACGAGGACGAAGCGTTCGGCCCATTCGAGGGCGAGCACGGCGTCGCTCGGTCGGTCGTAGGCCGGGTTGACCAACGTTTGCGCGCGGCGCAGCGTTGCGCAGGCGGGCAGCTCGGGGCGTTCGTTGCAGTAACCGACGGCCGAGAACAGGGTGTCGCGGACGGCGATGGGGAAGCGCGCTGCGGTCAGGAAGCCGGCCTGCACGACTTGGTGGTCGATATAGGTCGCTGCGTCCGCGCGGATGGCGAGCAGGCCGTCGAGGCCCGGGCGACCCAGCGAGCCGAGCGTGCTCGCGGCCATGATACGGCGGCTGTGCTCGGCGTCGTGATCGCCGGCGATCTGCATGCAGACCCGCCGAGCGTCGGACGGGGAGACGCGGGCGAGTGCGCTGAACGCGGAGTGGGAGATGGCGAGCTGCGGGTCGCTGATCAGCTGCTCGAGCGCTGGGACGGTGGCGCCGGCTGCAGCGCCGCCTTCGCCGGCCGCTTCGAGGGCGGCGAGCATGGTCTCGGGCGTGGCGCTGGAGAGCTGTGCGGCGAGCGCGTCGGCGTCGAGGTCGGGGTTCTCGACGGGGATGGCTTCGCTGAGGCGCAGGGCGGCGGCGTCGCAGAGGGCGTCGACATGGGCGACGCCGGTCACGCGCGGCGTTGGTGCTTCGGGGGCTGCTTCGGCGGCAGCGGGCTCGGTAGGGGAGGGGGCGCCGGGTGCGGTGGGGTTCGCGGTCGCGCTGGGCGCATCGTCCTGACTCTGACACGCGCCCATCGATAGCGCGCCGGCCACAGCTGCTGAGAGGGAGAGAATTCGAATCGCTTGCATGACGGTCTGGGGGCGCGGAGGAGGGCAGGACCACATCTGTCCCGCTGGTGGGCGTTCGGTCAATAGGACCGCGCTCCTCCGTGTCCAGTAGGAGCGTGCCGCGAGCCGGCCAGCGGAACGCTTTCCCTCGCGGATTGGACTCGCTAAGCAGCGCTGGCTGGTGCCGATCGGTGCCGTTCATTTTCGCGCAGGCCCGTCATGTCCGTATCTGTAAAGCCGCCCAGCGGTACCCGAGATTTTCTGCCCGCCGATGTTATCGTTCGCCGCGAGGTGATCGAGGCGATTCGTACCACCTACGAGCGGTATGGTTTTGCACCGCTCGAGACGCCCGCGCTGGAGCGCCTGGACGTGCTCACCGGCAAGTACGGTGACGAGGGCGACCAGCTCATGTTCAAGGTGCTCAAGCGGGGCGAGAAGCTGCCGGAGCTGACGGACGGCGTGTCTCCGAACGACCTGTGTGACCTGGCGCTGCGCTACGATCTGACGGTGCCGCTGGCGCGCGTTGTCGCTGCACACCACGGCAAGCTCCCGCGGTTCTTCAAGCGGTATCAGATTCAGCCAGTGTGGCGTGCTGATCGCCCCCAGCGCGGGCGCTTCCGTGAGTTCTACCAGTGCGACGTGGACTTCGCTGGCACCGAGTCTGTGGTGGCCGAGGCGACCGTGATCTCGGCGGTGCGCGACGCGCTCGGCACACTCGGATTCCACGAGTTCGTGGTGCACGTGAACGACCGCCGCGTGCTGACCGGCCTCATGGAAGTGGCTGAGATTCCTGAAGAACTTCGCGGTCCGGCGCTGGTCGCGATCGACAAGCTCGATAAGATTGGCGTGGACGGCGTGCTCAACGAGCTGCGCAACGCGGGCATTACCCACTCGGCCATCGAGTCGCTGTCGCGCACGGTGCTGGACGAGGATCTGACCTTGGATGGGTTGGCCGCCGTGTTCGGCGAAGCGAGCGCTGTTGGCGGCGAAGCGAGCGCTGTTGGCAACGCCGGCACCGAGACGCTGCAGGGCGTATTCGCGCTGCTCGAGGCGGCCCCAGACCTGGCGGGAACCGTACGTTTCGACGCCTCCCTTGCCCGCGGCCTGAGCTACTACACGGGGCCGATCTTTGAGATTCGCATCGATGGCATGTCGGGCTCGATCGGCGGCGGCGGGCGTTACGACGGGCTGGTGGGCATGTTCCGCGGCACGCAGATTCCGTCGGTCGGTTTCTCGCTGGGCCTGGAGCGCATTTTGGTGCTGATGGCGGACCGCGGCATGGCGCCAGACGGCACGCTGCCGCCGGACCTGTACATCGCGCACATGGACGCCGAGACGGTGGGCGAGAGCTTCGCGCTGGCGCAGGCGCTTCGCGCGGCCGGCTTTCGCGCCGACATGCACCCGGAGTCGGCGAAGCTCGGTAAGCAGTTCGCCTACGCGGAGTCCCTCGGCGCGCGGTTCGTCGCGCTGTTGGGCAAGCGCGAGGTCGAGGCGGGAGCGGCGCAGGTTAAGGACTTGCACAGCGGCGAGCAGCACGCGGTTCCGGTCGGCGATCTGCCGGCGTGGCTGGCCGCCCAGGCCTAGTCGCGACTGAGTGGGCTGGCACACAGGGGGTGGCACACAGAGGCCGGCTCAGAGCGGCTGGCTCACGGGCTCCTGCCGGTGATGGTCCGCTCTCTCGTCGCGCTCTCTAGTCGACGGTGATGGTGAGCGAGGTGCTCGAACCCGCGCCAAACCAGCTGGCGGCGCCGAGCCCGGAGACGGAGTCGGCGAAGTTCAGGCTCGTGACCTGGATCTGGTAGCGGCCCGGCGTGGGGAAGGCGGTTCCGGGGAGCTCCTCGTAGGGGCCCACGGTCGCTTCCATGGCGGGCCGCACGCGCGTGACGTCGGCGAGCGACGAGATGGCGGTGTTGTCGAAGGTGACCTCGCCGGCGGCGTTCGTCACGCGTAGGGAGCCGCCCTCGGCCATGTCGTAAAGTTCGATGCCGACGGGCTCGCCGGCGAAGTGCACGATGGCGGTGGCGGCTTCGATGATGGGCGTCCGCGCGGGGGCGGTGGCTTGGCCGGCGTAGGCGTGCACGGTGCCTGCGTCGTCGATGATCTCGAACTCGAATCCGTAGCTGGCGTTGGCGGCGTAGCGCAGCGCCGAGGCGCGTGTGCTGCTGGTGGTGAACACGCCGACGGTCGAGCCGGTGGTGAGTCGAATCTCGGCGTCCCCGTAGGTGAGGATGGGGCTCACGATGCCGGACAGGAAGCGCGGCTCGCCGCTGAGCGTGAGCACGTCGAGCCGGGCGTGGGTGGTGCCGTCGATGTCGCGGACGACGGTGCCGAAGGCGGTCACCCCTGCCACGTCGGACGGGGGGAGGGAGTCGCCTCCGCCGTCGCCGCCCACGTCTACGCCGAGGATGTCGCCGCAGCCGAGCACGCCGACCGTGAGGGTGGCGAGTAGGAGGGCGAGTTTGAGTTTGAGGCGTGCGGTGCGGTGGCTTTCAGGGCGCACCGCGGTCATGTGTGCGGCGGCGTGACTCACAGCGAGTCGAGGTTCAAGCCGCCGGGGTAGGCGTACGAGACGTCGCAGTCGTAGCCGTAGGCGTAGAGGCCGATCGGCTCGCTGGCGACCACGTGGTGTACGCCTTCGGCGGCGGGCAGGCGGAACACGTTCCACGCGCCGGCGCGGGCGGGCGTCGCGGTGACGGGGACGCCGTCGATGGTGATGGTGGCGGTCGCCTTGGCGACGATGTTGAGGAAGTTCTGCGCGTAGTTGGGCGGGGTGAGCACGATGTAGTCTTCGCGGAACTGGGCGGTGGGCACGTTCATGAGGAACGCGGGGTCGCCGATGGCGCTGCCGTTGCAGACGCTGGTGCCGGCGATGGCGCAGCCGGTGTCGGCGCCGAACGGGTTCCGGGTGCAGGTGCTCCCGGGGTAGCCGGAGCCGACCATGAACTGGGCGAGCGAGATCGGGCGGTCGGACGTGATGCTGAAGTCGATGCTGGTGATGAACTCCACGTACTCGCCGCGGCCGAGTGTGCGGCCGTGAGCTTCCGGGATGAGCGGCGTGGTGAACACGGTGGTGCCGTCTTCGGCGGCGATGAGTCGCCACACGTCGGGCTCGGAGCCGCGGGGGGAGAACTTGGCGCCGACGAACTGCGTGCCCCAGGTGTCGACCGAGAACAGCTGCTGCTCGAGGTGGTCACAGTAGGGTGTGTCGCTCGGCACGTTGGCGCACTCGGAGCCGGAGAACACGGAGATGGGCCGCGTGCTGGAGATTTCCATGCCGGTGAAGCCGCGGGGCGCTGTGTCCATGGAGGAGAACGAGAGGACCTGGCCGCGCTGGAGCGTGAAGGTTTGGGCGACGCCGGCTTGGAGCGCCGGGACGCCGCCGCCCGCGAGCGTGGGGATGGGGCTGACGACCTCGACCTCGGTCTCTCCCTCGGCGACGGCGATGATGGCGACGAAGGATTTGAGGTCTTCGCCGCTGGCCGACCATCCGTTGACGATGTAGCGGTTGCCGACGCTGGTCGCGGGCAGCAGCAGGCTGGCGTCGTTGGAGTACACGTTGTCGGCGTCGTTCAGGGGGTTGAACTGGTGGACGGTGATGGGGGCGTCGCTGATGATCTCGTAGGTGTTGTACGTGAGGCCGGTGTCGTTGACGTCGAGGCGGGGCAGTTTGACGGTCGCGAGCTCGCCGGCGGGGATGGTGGTCTCGTGTTGGAGCACGCCGGAGCCGTTGTTGATGGTCACCTCGACCGGGCGGGCGCTGGTGTTGGAGATGGTGACGGCGAACGGCGAGCTTGCAGCGACGCTGTCTCCACCGGAGAAGTTGTCGAGGTCGGCGGCCCAGAAGGAGCAGCCGAGGTAGTTCTTGCCGTCGGTGGCGCAGGGGTCGGAGCAGCGGCCGGCGGAGCAGCCGAACTCGCACTCGTTCACGTCCTCGTAGCCGGTGCCGTCGGCACTGCAGACGGTGAGGGTGTCGCCATCGCAGGAGTTTACGCCGGCGACGCAGGTGGCGTTGGTGCACTCTCCGGCGAGGCAGTTGGGGGCGGAGGCGTCGCAGGCGCGCGGCTCGAAGACGGCGCCGGTGGGGTCGCACACGCGCTGCGCGGTGGGGGAGTCGCAGCCGACGACTTGGTTGGGCACGCAGTTGGTGCTCGCGGTCTCGCACACACCGGCGACGCAGCTGGAGCCGGCGGCGCAGGTCTCGGTGGCGTACCCGTCGCCGGTGGCGTTGCAGGTCGCGGCGGTGCTGGCGTCTTGGCAGATGGCGGTACCGGGGGTGCAGGCGACGGGGCCCGCGTCCACGCTCGTGTCTCCGGTGTCCGCTCCGACGTCGGCTCCGGTGTCGCCGGTGGCGATGTCGATGCATCGCCCGCGGTTGTCGAGGACTTGGCCGCTGGGGCACTCGGAGCTCAGGTCGACGCACTCTCCGCGGGAGGACAGGGTTTGGCCGACGGGGCAGCCGCCGGTGATCGGGTCGTCCGAGCAGCCGCTGAGGGCGAGCGTGGCGCCGATTGAGACGAGTACGAGGAGGGAACGAATCATGAGGTTCGCATGGAGTAAGGTAGAGAGTGTGATGCGAACCTAGCGGGGGTTCAGAAAAGTGCCAGTCTCACGCGGAGTGCATGTCGTGGTTGCGCGCACGCGGTGCTGAAATGTGTGCGAAATCGCGCTGCGCTGCGCGGGCTCTGACCGATTGGCCGGAGGAGCCCTTCGGGTGACGATCTCGTTGACAATTGCTGAATTGACGGTAGGTTGGCGAACTCGCCCGAGCGTAGTGCGTCCCGTGATGCTGCCTCGAAATTGTCGCGAACTAAGGCTTCTGGAATGACCAAGAGCGAACTGATTGAGCAACTTGCCGAGCGCACCGACCTACCCAAAAAACGGGCGGAAGATGCGGTGAACTGTATCTTCGAGAGCCTTGGGCAGTCGCTCTCGTCGGGTGACCGGATCGAGATCCGTGGCTTCGGGTCCTTCTCGTTGAAGGAGCACCGCGCCTATGTGGGCCGGAATCCGAAGACGGGCGACGAGGTGCCGGTCGAGCGCAAGCACTCGATCCACTTCAAGGTCGGGAAGCAGCTTCGCGAGATCGTGGACCAGCTGTCGGACAAGCCCGAAGAGGGCTAGACGCTCGACTCGTCGCGATGATGTCGTGACGAGAGCGGGCGCCAGAGGCCGAGGCTCACGAGGAGCACTTCACGGCCCCATAAAACAAGCCGCTCGGCGGCTATCGTGACGTCGGAATCGGCGGCTATCGTGACGTCGGAATCGGCGGCTATCGTGACGTCGGACTCGACGGCTATCGTGACGTCGGAATCGTTGCGATGTGAACTTCACCCGTTGTGCCAACAGCGTACGTCGTGTCGTCCATCGCCTCGATCGCGGAGACGCCCACGTACGGGTCTTCGACGATGCGCGTGCGGATGCCGCTCAGTTGGGCCACCGCGATGGGTGACTGCGTCGCCGTGGCGTGCACCAGCAGCAGCCCGTCGCTGACCAGGGCGATGCGTTGGCCGCTCGGCGTGAGGGCCCAGGGCATGAAGCGGCTGTCGGTGTAGCGGATGGTCATCAGGCCTTGCGGGGCCCACGACGGCGCGGCCAGGATTCGGAGCTGGTTTCCGTCGAGCCAGACGAGGGTGGTCTCGGTGTCTGACATGGCGGGCATGTAGACCCAGGTTTGGTTGACCGGGTAGGTGACCTGGGCCTGAACACCGGCGGCGTCCCACGCGAACACTTGGAATCCGCCGGAGCTTGCGCCCGTGGCGAGTACGCGGTCTCCGCCGGCCAAGAACGAGGCGGGCGTGAGGTTGGGCTCGTCGAAGTTGTGCTCTGCGACGCGGACGAGCCTGTCGCTCTGTCGCTCGAAGGCCTCGACGCGGCCATTGGAGTGCAGGAGTCGGACCTGGTCGTTGTCGGCGTAGGCGATGTCGACGCTGGTGTAGTCCTGGCTGTAGTCGTCTCCGGTACCGACCTGGGCGACGCTGTCGCTGCCGTCGATGGCGCGCTCTCGGACGCCGCCGTACTCGCAGCGGACGGCCATGCGCTCGCGGTTCTCGGACACGGCGATGTCGAGGGGGACGCAGCCGGGGAACGAGACGACTTGTACGTGCGCCGCGGGGCGTTCGGCGCGGGCGCGGAGCTGGTCGGTGAATCCGGGGCGCGCGACCGCGGCGGCGTCGGAGGCGTCGAAGGCGTCGAGTGAACGCTGGGCGCTGGCGAAGTCGCCTTGGGCGATCGCGAGCAGCGCGCGGTACGCGTTGACCTGGCCGTCGGGGGCGAAGAACACGCCGGGTTCTTCGAGGAATTGGCCGTCGGGATCGGCGACGAACGCGAGCAGCATTTGGGCTTCGGCGTCGGCGGTTTGGCCGAGCTGCTCGAGCGCGATCGCCAAGCCGACGCGATAGGCGGGGGCGTGGGCGTCGCTCAGCGCGCGGCGGAAGAAGAGCACCGCGCGCTCCAGGTCTCCGGCCGCCAGGTGGAGTTCAGCGAGGTTGCCGTAGAAGAGGTCGGCGTCCGGTAGGTCGCTGCGGTATCGGGCGGCGCGCTCGAGCAGCGCGGCGCCTTCGAGATAGCGTCCTGTGGCGGCGAGCGAGATCGAGCGGAAGAACAGCAGTCGGGCGGCGTCGAGCGACGAGTCGGCCGACGCGGCGACTTCGTCGGTGAGGGCGATGACCTCGGCGTGCTGGTCGATTCGCAGTCGCTCGCGCAGCTCCAAGAGCAGCGCTTCGCGTCGGTCGGGGCTCGCGGCGCTGGCGGCTTGGAAGGCGCGGATGGCGTCTTCGGGGTTGCCTTCGCTGCTGGCGAGCACTCCGGCGGCGAGCTGGAGGTCGAACTCATTTCGGCCGAGCTCGATCACGTCGAGCCACACGGAGGCCTCGGGCTGTTGGGCGAGGGCGGCCTGCGGTGCGAGGGCGACGGTCGCGGTGCACAGGCACGCGGCGATACCAGCGCGGGTGAACCCGGTGCGGGCGAACCCGGTGCGTGCCGGAGCGGGGAGGCGGGCGGCGAGCGCGCGAGCGGAAGCGATCAACGGACGCATTCTCCTCCTACACAGGTGCCGCGTTCACAATCGACGGCGTCGCGACATTCGACGGTGCCGGAGCGGCAGATTCCGCCGACACAGACCGCGGAGCCGCTGGGGCATTCAGAGTCTTGTTCGCAGCGCTGGGCGGACTCGCAGAACCCGTTCGCGCAGACTTGGCCGGAGCACTCACGGTCCTCGAAGCATTGCGGGTCTTGGAAGACGCACTCGGAGTTGATGCAGAGCGCGGCGAACCCGCAGGTCTCGTTGTACGTGCAGCTGAAGGCGGATGCGCAGAGGCCGTCGAGGCAGATTTCGCCGAAGCCGCAGTCGTCGGGCCGCTCGCATTCGAGCTCGCGCACGCAGATACCGCGGTCGCAGTACTCGCCGTCGTCGCAGTCGCGGTCCCGCATGCACTCGGGCGGTCGAACGTCGGGGCTGGCGTCGTCGGCAACGTCCGGGAACGGGACGTCGGGGCGGACGTCGAAGGACACGTCTGGCCGCGTATCCGGGCGGATGTCGAAGGGGACGTCAAAGGGGACATCTGGGAGGACGTCGAAGGGCACGTCGAAGGGCACGTCGAAGGGGATGTCGAACGGCACGTCGAAGGGCACGTCGGGCGTGACGTCCGGCGGGTCGGTATCGAACGGCACATCGAACGGAGTGTCGAACGGCACATCGAACGGAGTATCGATTGGCACATCGAACGGAGTATCGATTGGCACATCGATTGGTACATCGGGTCGGATGTCGGGGGTGACGTCCGGGGGATCGATGTCGGGGCGCACGTCGGGCGTGACGTCCGGCGGCGGGTCGGTATCGAACGGGTCGGTATCGAAGGGTTCCGTATCGAAC